>NZ_CP013855.1:0-300000 GCF_001698125.1 Pseudonocardia sp. HH130630-07
TAGGTGCTGGTTGATCATGTGGTTCGGTCGTGCTCGACGTGGAGGAGAACGAGCGCGGCGGCGGTGATCGCGCCGATCCGCCAGGGGCAGAAGCTGACCCGGCGCAGCGCCTTGAAGGTGGTCTTGAGCAGGGAGTTCCCGCGTTCGGCCACAGCCCTGACGGCGGAGTGCAGCGTGTTGACGGTGCGCTTGTCCTCCGACAGCCCACTGCCGGTGGGGGTCTTGAACGGGCAGGTCAGGCGGGTGTTCTCACCGTCGTAGCCGAGGTCGGCGAGCACGACGTGGGTGTCGTCGGTCCAGTCCTCGATCGCGTCGAGCAGGCCGGGGTGGCCGCGGGCGCAGGTGGTGTCGTGCTCGCGGCCCGGGCGCACCGGGGATGTCCACAACGGCCACCCGTCAGGCGCGGTGAGGACCTGAACGTTCCCGCCGTGGACGTGGTGCTTGCCCGACCACCACAGATCCACTCCCGGGGTCGGTCCGGGAGTGCGGGAGCGGTCAGTGTGGATCACGGTGCCGTCGAGGTGAACGTGGGTGTGCCCGGCGGTGCGGGCCGCGAGCAGCGCGCCGGGCAGTCCAGGCGCGGCGGCGGCCAGAACGTCGATGCCTTCGTGCAGGTAGCGGTAGGTACTCGACAGGCTCAGCTGGTTGTCGGCGGCGAGCTGGGCGACCCGGGTCGCGTCGAGGAACCAGCGCAGCACCAGCACCGCGTGGCGGTCACAGTCCAGCGCGCGGCGCCCGCGCCGGGTCCCGCGCCGGAGGCGTTCCTCGGCCAACAGTCGCGACAACATGGACGCGGTGGGCTCCCCGATCGGGAGCACGGCGGTGTAGGTGACAGGATCGGGCACGCGGGACCTCGGTGGTGAGTCGATCTTTGAGCGGACCGACCTCTTCTACCGGGGTCCCGCCCCCTCGTTGAGCACCTCCACGTCACGGCGTGTCGCCGCCAGCCGCTCCCCACTACTGGGAAAGGCTCACTGCTTGGTCAGGGTGAAGTGGCGTTCCACGACGTTGCGGCCCTTGTAGGTCTCAACGTCGAGTCCGGGTGGTCTGCCGCCGAGGGAGCCGCGGCGTTTGCGGGCGGCGATCTCGTCGCGTTTCTGCGGGATGACGGTGGTGATCGAGCGGCGGGCCAGTGCGCGCCGGTTGACCCCGGATGAGTAGGCCCGGTCGGCCACCACGGCGTCGGGTCGGGTGCGGGACCGTCCCGCGCCGAGGCGGGGGACGCGGATGTCGGCCAGGACCTGCTCGAGCATGGCGCCGTCGTTGCGCTGCCCGCCGGTCACCACCACCGCCAGCGGCCGGCCCCGCCGGTCGACCGCGGCATGGATCTTCGTCGTCAGCCCGCCACGGGAACGGCCGATGCCGTGACCTGCGGGTTCTCGCGGTCCGCCGAGCGGGCTGGGCATGAACCCGTCAGGGGATTTCGTGTAGTTCGACCGTGCCCCCTGTGTCCTGCTCGGGGCGGGTGGTGTTCGTGGCGTGCTGGTGCGCCCGGTTGATCGTGGCGTCCACCGACACCTGTCAACACCGTCCAGTCGATCTCGCCCTTGGCGTCGGCCTGGGCCAACAGTGCGGCCAGCACGGTGTCCCAGGTGCCGTCAGCGGCGTAGCGGCGGTGTCGCTTCCACACCGTTTGCCAGGGCCCGAACTGCTCCCGCGGCAGATCTCGCCAGGGGATCCCGGTTCGGTATCGGAAGATGATCCCCTCCACCACGCGGCGATCCTCGCCGAACGGGTGCCCACGCCGCCCGGCGTTGGAGGGCAGCAGCGGCCCGATCAACTGCCACTGAGCATCCGAGAGCAGCGCGAACCTCGACGAACTCACCGGCTCATCCTGCCGGCAGTCCGGACACCCATATGGGAGACACGCCCTAGCGGAGCCGACCTGCGCTCCTACGAACGACAGGAGGGCCCATGACCACCAACGACGATCCCCACGCCCACATCGACGCAGAGGTGGCCGCTGTCCGCGCCGACTACGCTGAAGAGGAAGCCGAGGCCGCGGAGACCGAGATCGCCGAGCGCACCGCAGCGCTGGACGTGCCCCTGAACCTGCGCATCGACCGCGACCTCGACGCACAACTCAAGCAACGAGCCGCCGCCGCGCAGATCCCCACCTCGGCGCTGGTGCGACGCCTGCTGCGCGCCGTCGTGCACGACCACACCGCATCGGTGCTTACCGTGGAACAGGTCGAGGCCATCGCCCGCCGAGTACTCGCCGACACCGCCAACAGCTGACCAGTCACGTACCGAGGGACGCGAGCCCAGCAGGTACCAGAGCTCGTGGTCTACCTGTCTGCGAGCCGACCAGTCAGGACCGATGGGTGGGGTGGCTGGGCCGGGCCCGCCACCGGCCGCGACACAGATCAGGCTCGAGCATCACCCGCGACTGGTCCGCCTCACCGGCCCCACCGCCACCGCTGTCGCTGGTCGAGGTGTCCTGCGCCGTCGTCGAACCGCTAGGGTGTGTCTCCCAATGCGCGGAGCCAGGTGACGATTGCCTTCAGGACGGCGCCGCCGCGGAAGGTCAGGGCGAGCTTGTCGTAACGGGTGGCCAGCCCGCGCCACTGCTTGACGTGGCAGAACCCGCGCTCGACGACGTTGCGGTTTCGGTAGTCGACCGGATCGAATGCGGGCGGTCGGCCGCCGCGTGAGCCGCGTCGTTTGCGGTGTCCCTGCTGGTCAGAGGGCTCCGGAATGACAGCGATGATCCGGCGCTCGCGCAGGTGCCGGCGGATCGCGCGTGAGGAGTAGGCCTTGTCCGCGCGCACGCGTTCAGGCCGGGTCCGGGGTCGTCCCGGGCCCGGTCGGGCGATGCTCAGGCGCGCCATCAGGTGCGGAAACATTGGCGAGTCGCCGCCCTGGCCGGGGCCGAGGAGGACCACCAGCGGGCGGCCGTGCCCGTCAACGAGCTGGTGGATCTTCGTCGACAGCCCTCCGCGGGACC
Organism: Pseudonocardia sp. HH130630-07; assembly: GCF_001698125.1. Classification (NCBI taxonomy): domain Bacteria; kingdom Bacillati; phylum Actinomycetota; class Actinomycetes; order Pseudonocardiales; family Pseudonocardiaceae; genus Pseudonocardia; species Pseudonocardia sp. HH130630-07. The sequence continues at coordinate 2,948 of NZ_CP013855.1, forward strand.
GTCCCAGCGCGTGATCTGCTGGTTCGGCGAGCAGATTCGTGTAGTTCGATCCGGCCCCCTGTGTCGCGCTTGAGGGTCGCGGCGTGCTGGTGGGCACGGATGATCGTGGAGTCCACGCTGACCGCCCACCCGAGCACCTCGGCGGCGTCGGCCTCGATCAGAAGAGCAGCCAGGATGTGGTCCCAGGTGCCGTCGCCGCTGTAGCGGCGGTGCCGCTTCCACAACGTCTGCCACGGCCCGAACTCGGCTGGGACGTCGCGCCAGGGAAGCCCGCACCGATACCGGTAGATGATCCCCTCGAGCACCCGGCGGTCATCGCGGAACGGGCACCCGCGACGACCCTCGGAGGAGGGCAACAGCGGCGCCAGACGGGCCCACTGGACATCAGTCAGGACAGCGGTACGCGGCACCGATCAAGCATCGCGCACCCCGGTCCGCCTATCTGGGAGACACGCCCTAGGGCGGTGACGCCCAGGTCGGCGCCGGTCCCTCGCCTCTCGTTGGTTCATCGCTGGGTCTCCTCGAGATCTGTAACAGGAACAGTGATTCCGGCGTTGTCGGGCAGTAGTGTTCGGCGGACGGCCAGCGGTCACTGAACGTGATCGCGAAGGCGTTGATCACCGGCTTCCAGCGGATCGTCCACCGTGCGCCGCCTCGCCCGGTCGGGTCGAGGCTGCGGGTCACAAGATACAGGCATTGAGCCCTTTCCAACTTGATCTCAGCCGGTCTGGTTGAGCACGGTGATCGCTTGGATCAGCGCGGTCGCCCGGCTCGGGCAGGTGCGGATGCGGCGGAGCACCTTCCAGGACTTCAGCTGGGCGTTGGCTCGTTCACCGGGACCACGCTGGCGGGCGTGCGCGGTGTTGACCTGCTTCTGGTTGTGGGAGAACCGCCGGTAGCGGCCGGTGTCGGGGTCGAGCCGCCGACGGCGTTGCGGAACCTTGATTGCGGTCCCGCCGCTCTGGTAGGCGGTGTCGGCGATCGTGGCGATCCCGGCGACGTTCAGGGCGTCGATCAGACCGTGCTCGCGGGCGGCACCCATGTCGTGACGCGCCCCGGGCAGCGCAGGCGAGGCCCACACCAACCGGCCGGCCGGGTCAGCGATGACCTGCACGTTCACCCCATGGCGCTTGTGTTTGCCCGAGTAGAAGGCCCGGTCTCTGCCCGAGGCCATCCCGACCCGGTCGATCGCCACCAGCGTGCCGTCGAGGATCACGAACGCCTTCCCGCGGGCGGCCTCGAGCGCCTGGTCCATCGTGGGCGCCAGGTCGGCGAGAGCATCGACGCCCTCGCGGACGTAGCGGTACACCGTGGTCGTCCCCACCCCGAACCCGCCGGCCAGCGCGGGGTAGGACTCGCCCTTGTTCAGATGGGCCAGCACCAGCAGGGCCTGCTCCCCGGCTGAGAGGCGTCGCCACCGGCTTCCCATGATCGACCGGCGTTGGCGCAGCGCGTCGGACAGGCGTTGCAGGCAGCGGTTGGACACCTGCATCGAGGACGGGTAGACAAGCACGGTGAAGCTCCTGGTTGGCGCGGGTTGATCTCAGCAATCACCCGTCTACCAGGGGCTTCACCCATCTCGGTGATGCCACGCCGCGACCCCGCCGACCTCGTGACTGTCAGGTTGGAAAGGGCTCACTGGCCCACGCGGTCAGTAGAAGCCGTCCCGGGCGGCGCCGAACCGGGCGCTCGACGTGCGTCCCAGGCTCCGGCTGAGCCGCTCGGCCGCGGCCAGCACGTGCGGCAGGACGGTCTCGACCAGCTTCTCCGGTGAGCACCGTCCGGTGCTGGTCGCGGAGGCGATCGCGGCGGCCACTGCGCCCGTGTGGTCGCGCACCGGCGCCGCCAGCGTCATTAGGTCGGGGTCGAGCTCGCCGACGGCCAGTGCCCAACCTCGGGTCTGCACCTCGCGGAGGATCCCACGCAGGACCTTCGGATCGGTGACGGTCCGCGGGGTGCAGGCCCGCGGTGGCGTGGCGAGCATCCGGGCGATGACCGGCTCCTCGGCCCAAGCCAGCAGGACCCGTCCCATCGCGGTCGCCGTGGCCGGGACCCGGGTGCCGGGGGACACTTCGACCTGCAGGATCCGGCGCACCGGCACCCGGGCGACGTAGACGACGTCTGCGCCGTCGAGCACGGTCAGCGAGGCGGACTCGTCGGTCTCCTCGGCCAGACGGGCCAGGTGCGGGCGGGCGTCCTCGACTATCGAGTGGGTCGCGGAGTAGCGCTGCCCGAGCGACAGCACCCGCGGGGTCAGCCGCCAGCGGCTGCCCACCGGCTCGACGTAGCCGAGGTGCTGCAGCGTCAGCAGGATCCGGCGGACGGCCGGCCGGGACAGCCCGGTCGCCGCAGCCACGTCCGAGCTGGTCGGCCGCGGCCGGTCGGCGTCGAAGGCGAGCAGTACGGCGAAGCCCCGCTCGATGCTCTGGATGCGGTCCCGGCCCCCGGCGCCGTCGGCCACCTCGGTCATTGGGACGGTGTTCCTCTCAATCCATCGTAAGTCGGTCCGTCCGCCTCGGACGGGGGCGTTGACCTGTGTGTTCCCGCCCGACACAGTAGTGGTGAACGCAAAGCGGGCAGCACGTACGCAAAGCGTAAGGGAAGGAGTCGGTCGATGGCGATCGATCCGCGGGAACTGCGCCGGTGTCTCGGGCACTTCGCCACCGGCGTCACTGTCATCACCTGCCAGGGGACCGACGGCGCACCGCACGGGGCGACGGTGAACGCCTTCACCGCGGTGTCGCTCGACCCACCGCTGGTGCTGGTGTCGCTGGACCGGCGGTCACGGCTGTGCGCGCTGGTCGAGCAGGAGCGGCGGCCGTTCGCCGTGAACGTCCTCGCGTCGGGGCAGAAGGACCTCGCCCTGCACTTCGCGGGTCGTCCCAACCAGGACGTCGACTGGCTGGACGACAGCACCTGCGGCGCGCCGCAGCTTGCCGGGGCCCTGGCGCACATCTCGTGCACTCCCTGGCAGGCCTACGACGGCGGTGACCACGTCCTCTACCTGGGCGAGGTCCAGGAGTTCCTGATCCACGACGGAGCCCCGCTGCTGTTCCACACCGGCCGGTTCCACCACCTCGGCGACGACCACGCTCCCATCCTCTGGGGCGACTCGGCCGACAGCCCCGAGGGCCAGAGCTGGATCGCCGGCACGACGGCGACCCGCTGACCACACCACCCACGGTGCCGTGCGCACGCCCGGCCCGGCCCGAGCCCGAACGACGAAGGAGTCGACGATGACCCTGCAGCAGGATTCGGTCGCCACCCCGACCGACGAGAACGGCCGCGTCACCCGGCCGATGACCGGGGACGAGTACGTCGAGAGCCTCAAGGACGACCGCGAGGTCTACCTCTACGGCGAGAAGGTCGCCGACGTGACCACGCACCCGGCGTTCCGCAACGCGGTGCGGATGACCGCGCGGCTCTACGACGCGCTGCACGCCCCGACCCGGGCTGACAAGCTCGTTGTCCCGACCGACACCGGTAGCACCGGGGTCACCCACCCGTTCTTCCGTACCCCGCACTCGGTCGAGGACCTGCGCAAGGACCGTGAGGCGATCGCCGAGTGGGCGCGGATGACCTACGGGTTCATGGGCCGCAGCCCCGACTACAAGGCCGCGTTCCTCGGCACCCTGGGCGCCAACTCCGAGTTCTACGACCCCTACGCCGCCAACGCGCGACGCTGGTACACCGAGTCCCAGGAGAAGGTCCTCTACTGGAACCACGCGATCATCAACCCGCCGGTCGACCGGCACCGCCCGCCCGACGAGGTCTCCGACGTGTTCATGCACGTCGAGAAGGAGAACGACAACGGCGTCGTCGTGTCCGGGGCGAAGGTCGTCGCCACCGGCTCGGCGATCACCCACTTCAACTTCCTCGCCCACTACGGTCTGCCGATCAAGAAGCGTGAGTACTCGCTAGTCTGCACGGTCCCGATGGGCGCACCGGGGATGAAGCTGATCTGCCGGCCGTCCTACGCCCAGCAGGCCTCGATGATGGGCAGCCCGTTCGACTACCCGCTGTCGTCGCGGATGGACGAGAACGACACGATCTTCATCCTGGACAAGGTCCTCATCCCTTGGGAGAACGTCTTCATCTACGGCGACGCGGAGAAGGCGTCGACGTTCTTCCCCGGGTCGGGCTTCCTACACCGCTTCACCTTCCACGGCGTCACCCGGCTCGCGGTCAAGCTCGACTTCATCGCCGGTCTGCTGATGAAGGGCCTCGAGGTCACCGGCTCCAAGGACTTCCGCGGCGTGCAGACCCGAGTCGGTGAGGTCATCGCTTGGCGCAACATGTTCTGGGCGCTGTCGGACGCAATGTGCGCCAACCCCGACGAGTGGGTCGGTGGGGCGAAGCTGCCCAAGCTCGACTACGGCCTGGCCTACCGCTGGTTCATGACCCTGGGCTACCCGCGGGTCAAGGAGATCATCATGCAGGACCTTGGCGCCTCGCTGATCTACCTGCCCAGCCACTCCGTGGACTTCCTGTCGCCGGAGGTCCGGCCCTACCTGGACAAGTACGTCCGCGGCTCCAACGGCTACGAGGCCGTCGACCGGGTCAAACTCATGAAGCTCATCTGGGACTCCATCGGCTCGGAGTTCGGCGGCCGCCACGAGCTCTACGAGCGCAACTACTCCGGCAACCACGAGGGTGTCCGCGCGGAACTCCTGTTCGCCGCCGAGGCATCCGGGACAGCGTCGGCGATGAAGGGCTTCGCCGAGCAGTGCCTGTCCGAGTACGACCTCAACGGCTGGACCGTCCCCGACCTCATCAACAACGACGACGTGCGGCTGTTCGGCCGCAACGGCCGCTGAAAGGGGACGCGTCATGACCACCACCGACCACGGCGTCGCCCCGTCCGGTGCCGGGCTCGCCGGGGCGAACGCCACCGAGTCCGCCCGCCTCGGGCTTTCCAGCAAGCGGGACACGGCCGGGACCGGACGGGGCGACGCCGAGCGCGTCGCCACCGTCGTGGGCGCCGCCTTGGAGGGCATCCGCGCCGCGATCCGCGACCACAAAGTCACCTACGCCGAGTTCGACGCGTTCAAGCGCTGGCTCATCGACGTCTCCGACACCGGGGAGTGGCCGCTGTTCCTCGACGTCTACCTCGAGTTCGAGGTCGAGCGCGTCGCCGCCGAGCCCCAGGAGGGCTCGACCGGCACCATCCTCGGCCCGTTCTGGCTCGACGGCCAGGCCCGGCTGAGCTCGCCGGCGACCCTGCCCATGCGCGAGGACGAGCCTGGCACGCCGCTGGTCCTCGCCGGGCAGGTGACCGGCACCGACGGCACCCCGCTGTCCGGGGCGTCGGTCGACATCTGGCACACCGACGACGAGGGCTGGTACTCCGGCTTCGCCGAGAAGCCCCCGCCCGGAAACCTGCGCGGCGTCGTCGCCTGCAACGAGCAGGGCCGGTTCGAGATCCACACCCGCAAGCCCGCCCCGTACACGATCCCGCTGGACGGCCCCACCGGGAAGCTCACCGAGTCGGCGGGATGGAGTCCGTGGCGACCGGCGCACCTACACCTGCTGGTCTCGGCCCCCGGGCACCGCACGGTCACCACCCAGCTGTTCTTCACCGGTGACCGGTACCTGGACTCCGACGTCGCCTCGGCGACCAAGCCGGAGCTCGTCCTCGACCCGCAGCCCACCGGGAACGGCGCCGAGGTCCGCTCGGACCACGACTTCGTCCTCGAACCCGAGTAGTCCGTACGGGTGGGCGGCCCCGCACGGGGTCCGCCCACCCGTCGGCGTAACCGTGACGTGGAGGTCCCGGTCATGACCACCGCCCAGGCACCCGATCGCACCCCGAGTCGGCCCGTCGTCCCGCTGTGGTGGGGCGTCGACGCCGTCCCTGACCGCTTCGGCCCCTGCGTGGTGACCGTCGGGGTCTTCGACGGCGTCCACCGTGGCCACCGACGCCTCATCGACCACGCCCGAGCCGTCGGGCGGGAGCGGGGGCTACCGGTCGTGCTGCTCACCTTCGACCCGCATCCGGCCCGCGTGCTCGGGATCGACCGCGACACCGCCGTCCTGACCACCGTGGACCGCCGCGCGGAGCTGGCGGCCGCCGCCGGCGTCGACGCGGTCTGCGTACTCCGCTTCACCACCGGGCTGGCCGCCCGGACCCCGCATGAGTTCGCCCGCGACGTCCTCGCCCGCGGGCTGGAGGCCGCGGCGGTCGTCGTCGGTGCGAACTTCACCTTCGGCGTCCGCGCCGCCGGCGACGTCACCACGCTGGCGACCCTGGGGACGGGTCTCGGCTTCACCACCCACGTGGTGCCGCTGCTGCAGGCGGTCGACGCTCCCTGCTCGTCCACCCACGCCCGGCGGTGCATCCGATCGGGCCGGCTCGACGCCGCGGCGCGGGCCCTCGGCCGCCCGCACCGGGTCGACGGCGCGCGCCGCGGTGACGTCGTCCGTCCTGATCCCGGGACGGCGCTCCCACCGCCCGGCCGCTACTGCGGTCTCGTGGACGGCTGTGCGGGCGACGTCGAGGTGCTGCCCGGCGGGCGGGTGCGGATCGTCGCGGCCGTGGGGGACCGGCCGGCACCGGACGGCCCGGTCTCGGTTGTCTTCGCCGGGAACGGCACGCTCCGATGACCACCGCGGAGCAGCGTCTCGCCCGGCTGGAGGTCATCGAGGAGATCCGGGCCCGCGACGCGCGCTACTGCCGGGCCCTCGACGACGGCGACTGAGACACCCTGGTCTCGCTGTTCACCGACGACGGCGAGTTCGTCGGCCTCCGCCACGCGCGAGGCCCGGTCGGTCTGCGCCGCTTCTTCGTCGGTCTGGCCCGCGACGGGCTCACCTCGTTCTGGCACCACGTGTCCAACCTGGAGGTCGAGCTGGACGACCACGCCGTCGGTGGGGGAGCCCGCGACGGCGCGCGTCCACTCGCTGCTGTGGCAGCCCTGTGTCCGCGACGGGGTCCCACACGTGGCCGCCGGCCGCTACGACGACCGCGTCGTGCACGTCGACGGTGAATGGCGCTACCGGCGCAAACGCGTCTCGTTCGACTACTTCGCCCCGCTCGCCGACGGGTGGGAGAAGGGCTTGTTCAGCGTCGTCGACGCCGCCGGGACCTACTGGACGGGCGCACCCGAACCGGAGGTCGAGTTCGTCCACCCCCCGATCGCCCTCGCGCACCGGCCGACGGTCGCGAGGGCGCCTCCGTCCTCGTGCTCGGACCGTCGCTGGGCACCGACCTGCACCTGTTCGACGTCCAGGTCGACGCCCTGGGCGACGAGTTCCGCATCGTGCGTTACGACCTGCCCGGACACGGCGCGAGCCCGGCACCCGCCGGGCCGTACACGATGGCCGGTCTCGCGCGCGACGTCGTGGCCCTGCTCGACCGGCTCGCCATCGGCCGCGTCCACTACGTGGGTGTCTCCATCGGCGGCGCCATCGGCCAGCAGATCGCCCTCGACTTCCCCGGGCGTCTGACGACCCTGACGGTGCTCGCCTCGGCCGCCCGGTTCGCCGAGCCGTCGAGCTGGCCCTCCCACGCCCAGACGGTGCGTGCCCGAGGCACCTCCTCGATGGTCACCAGCCGACCCGGCGTCTGGCTCACCCACGAGTTCGTGGACACACACAACGAGGAGGCGGTATGCCTGCTGCGCATGCTCGGCGCGACCGACCCGGAGGGCTACGCCGGGTGCTGCGAGGCGATCGGAGCCTTCGACGTGCGGCGCAGGCTTCCCGACATCACCGTCCCGTACTGGCCATCGCCGCCCGCGCCGACTCGGCCGCACCCCCGAGATGCTGAAGCTGATCGCCAACGGGGTGCCGGACGGCCGCTACGCCGTCGTGGACGGGGCTGCGCACCTGGCCAATGTCGAGGCCCCACAGCAGGTCACCGCATTGCTGCCCGCCTTCCTCACCGGCCGCGGCGCGGATCTCCCGTGCGACGACGCGCAGTCGCCCACCTGATGTACCGACCGGAGACGCCGATCGCACTCGTGCGAGAACACCTCAGTGACCGGTGGCTACCGTGGGCAGGCTGACCGACCGGGTAGGGGAGCGGGTATGGCGAAGCACGACGAGAAGGCCGACCAGGACAGCCAGAAGGCCGACGAGAAGGAGGGCACCGAGAACTCCGGCGGTGACCCCGATGGTCCGGAAGGCCGGCACCGCAAGTGAGCGTGGATGCCGTACTTGCTCGAGTGGACCGGGGAGCGTTCATCCCGGACCGGATCTGGGTCGACGACGCCCGGGGCCGGCCGCAGCCGATCGACCGCACCGCCACCCCGCAGCAGTGGCGGGCCGCCGTCGATGGCGACACGCCGATCGTGACCCAGCTCGATGACGGCGCCACTGTGTGGCCCGCCACCTCGCTCAACGCCACCAGCTCGGCCTCGGAGCCGTCGCTGGTGCGCGCCATGCTCGGCGCTCTCGCCGTCGCCCCGGGGCATCGTGTGCTGGAGATCGGCACCGGGACCGGCTTCAACACCGCCCTGCTCTGCGCGCTGGCCGGGGACGACACCGTCACCAGCATCGAGGTCGATCCCGCACTGACCGACCGGGCCCGCGCGAACCTGCACCGCGCCGGCTACCGGCCGACCGTGCTCACCGGCGACGGTGCGGCCGGCGCACCGTCGCAGGCCCCGTTCGACCGGGTCATAGCGACGGCGGCGGTCACCGCCGGGCACATCCCGTACCCGTGGATCGCCCAGGCCAGCGAGGGCGCGGTGATCCTTGCTCCCTGGGGAACCGCGTTCCACAACGGAGTCCAGATCCGCTTGATCGCCGACGGCCACGGCAACGCCGTCGGGCCCGTCATCGGAGCGGCGTCGTTCATGGCGCTGCGCGCGCAGCGCGCGGTCAGAGGACACGCCAGCCGCCTGTCGGACCTGCTCGACACCGCCGCGGTCCCGAGCGAGATCACCAGCCTCGACCCGCGCGAGATCCGCTCCGGCGACGCCGCGTTCGCCCTCGGGCTCCACCTCGCCGACGTGGCGCAATCCACCGCGCACGACATCGACGATGCCGGCACCGACGAGCTGCTGCTCTACCACGTGCCCAGCGACTCCGCGGCCGCCGTCCACATCACCGCGCAGGCCCGCGCCGCCGGGCACTACCCGGTCCGCCAGATCGGGCCGCGGAGGCTGTGGGACGAAGCCCAGACCGCCCACGACTGGTGGATCGACCACGGCAGACCCGAGCGCACTCGGTTCGGGCTGACCGTGACCCGCGCCGGACAACAGATCTGGTGCGACGACCCGGGAGCCGTGGTCCGCACCTGGCCGGCGACCGCGACCGCCGCAGCCTGACCCACGAGCCGCACTCACCCTGCTGCGCCGGCCCGCGACCCCGCCGGGGCAGCGCGTGTCGGCGCTCGGTGGTGTCGCGGGCTACCGTGCGGTCATGGCCGAGACCAGCGTGACCGACCCGATCGCTGAGCTGATCGCTTGCCGCCGCTGCGGTCAGGGGTCGCTGCTGCAGGTTGCGGACTGGTGCGCGACCTGCATCGCCGCCATCGGCACCGCCACTGATCCGGCCGAGTACGAGGCGTGGCGGGTGGAGAACACGCGCCGCGTCGTGTCCGGAGAGCTCACCGGTATCTCCTGACTCCGGCCTACGCCGCAGGGGCACCGCAAGCGGGCGGGCGCTGAGGGACGGCGCTGCCGTGTCGAACCCCCGTGGCGGTTCGCTGACGCTCTCCGGCTGCCGCGCGATCGCTCCGCCGGGGCTCCGCGATCACTTGCCACTGGACCGATGCTGGGCACGCTGGCAGCCGTCCCCGGCCACACCCACGTGGTTGTGCGGGGGAGGAGCGTCGCGTCGTCTGCGCGGTGGCGGTGATCGAGCTGACCGGCCCGGAGCCCGGGTCAGGCACCGCGGCGGAGTCGGTGGAGCAGGCCCGGGTGTCGTGGACGGTGCCCGGGGCTGGCGGCTAGCGTGCGGTGCTCGTTGTCCCCGCCGTGCGGGGGTGTACCGCACGGATGAGGGCGGTCCCCTGGTGTGCGTGGAGGAGACCTCGAATGTCGGACCCGACCAGCCGGCCGTCCGGGCCGGCGGCGTTGCATCCGCGGGCGGTCGCGATGGGCACGTGGATCGGGGAGTCCCCCGTCGACGGCAGCGACGTCGCCCATCACGTGCTCTACCCGGCCGGTGACGGCGTCGCCCCGGAGCTCATGGCCGTCCAGGCCCGGTTCATGGGGCTCGGTCCGGCCGCGCAGAGCCGGCTGCCGTCGGTCGACCCGGACCTGGCCCGGATCGTGATCGCCGGTCGCGGTGCTGCGATGACGTCGCAGCTGTGGCTTGGTGAGGTGCTGCTCGCCCAGGTCCCGATCCTCGTAGAGACCGCCCAGGTGGCCACCGGGGCGGGCTGGACGATCTTCAGCGTCGGCGTCGACCCGTGGGACGGGCAGCCCGCCACCCTCGATGAGTGGCTGGCGCCCGCGGCGCGGTTCTACCTCGGCCGGATGACGGTCGGGGTCGCGACGTGACGGGCGGGCGGTGATGGACGGACAGGGGCGGCTGGTGGTCGGGGCTGCGGACACCTACGGCCGGTACGGGGTCCTCGACCGGGACGCCGACACCGGGCGGGTGCTGTGTCACGAGTGCGGCCGGTGGTGGCTGCATCTGGGCACCCACCTGGCCAGGGCGCATGGGATCCGGGCGGCGGACTACCGGGCCGCGCACGGTCTGTCGTCGGGGACCGCGTTGGTCGGGGGCGGGGTGCGGGACAAGTTGTCGGTGTCGTCGTCGCGTCCTGAGCGGCTCGCGCACCTGCAGACGGTCCGCGATCCCGACCGGGCCCGGGCGGGGATGACCCAGAGCGGGCAGCGGGCCCCGGAGCTGGTCGCCGGGCGCAGCGCCCGTGCTCGCGCCCGGCGCCGTGACCCGTCACCGGAGCAGGTCGCGGAGCTACGCGGGGTCACCGACGTCGGTGAGTGGGCTCGGCGGGCGTGGGTCCTGATCGAGCGCGACGGGGTGTCCGCGCAGGGCATCGCCCGCGTGCTGGGCATCTCGAAGGCGACGGTCGATGCACGGCTGCGCCGCTATCCCCGCCCGGCCCGGTAGCCGACGACGGGTCTGACGTGCCCGGGAACGGTGTTCAGCCTGGTCGACGGCACAGAGGACAGGACACCACCCCAGAATATATGCCCTGGACTATTGCTCCGGGCCGGTAATTTATGCCATGGTTTATTCACTGTCGGGCGGCGCCGTGCGGCGCCACCTCGAGGAGGCTGAGATGAGCACCGCCCGCGTCCCCGCGACGCTGCCCCCGTTCGCTGATCTGCTGGACAGGGCCCGGAGGTGGGCGAAGATGACTGAGGCCGAGTTCGATTACGGCCTGGCCTACCCCTCCCACGACAGCGGGTACTCCGACTACGCGGGGTCCCCGGTCGACGCCTACCAGGTCGCGATCACCGGTCTGGTCGAGCACCCCGCCGGGGCCGACGCGCCGATTCAGGACCTCGTCGCCCCGACCGAGGCCATCTACGAGCACTACCGGGCCGAGTATGTCGCTCACGTCGCCGCGGCCAAGGCGCGAGGGTTCACCGGCTGGTCGAACGCCGCTCGAAGCCGGGGCCACAAGATCCGCTACGCGGATCTGGCCCCGGGGCCGGGGCGGCCGCGGATCGGGTCTGGTCGCAAGCTCGCCGAGATGGCCCTGCGCGACGACGAGGGCGCCGCGATCGACGCCCGCGCCGCCCGGGATGGCATCTCGGTGGCCGAGGCCGTGCGCGCGATGATCCGCGAGGCCGCAGGACTGCCAGGCGTCACCGACCCGGGAGCGCAGGGGTGAGTGTCGAGATCGAAGAGTCGGTCGACGCCTACGGGGATCGTCGCTACACCGTCGTGCGCGACGGCCAGCCCGTCGCCTACCGGAGCACCTACGCCGTCGCCGAACGCGACACCGCGCAGCGGTGGGCGGCCGTGATCGCGCAGCTGCCCGCGGGCTATGTGCCGTCCTACCACTCGCCCCGCGCCGGGGCGATCGGTGCGCGGGCCGGCTGGCGGATCTGGTCCGCCGACGGTGTCCGCAGTGCGCGACTGGTCACCGACATGGACGACCTCCCGGCGGTGGCCGCGGACCTCGCCGCCGGGGAATCGGCCCGTGCCGTGGTCTCTGCCGCCCTGGACATCGTCACGACCGAGGCCGAGCGCCTGGGCCGGTAAACCGCGCCGCCGACACGTGGCCATGTCGGCACCCGGGTGTGCGTACTAGATGCCCTGGTAGATGTGGCCGTCGGAGCTGATGAGGTCGAATCCGGCGTGGCCGTGGCGCCGGCACCACCGCAGCTTGAGTTCCACCGGCGCGGTCTCGAACGGGGTCGCCGGCTCGTCGAAGGCCAGGCCGTGTTGCGGGCCCTGGTAGACGGTGACGGTGTCGGCCTCACACCGTGTGCACTGCTCGTGCTCGGCGATCACGCGGCCGATGAACCGGGCTGCCGGCCCGTGGTCGCTAACGAGTTCGATGACGTGGTGCTCGGGGTGGGTCTGGGGTGTCACGGGCTCGGCTGCCACGCCGGGGACCGTAGCGCCACACCGTGGCCGCTGGGTGGAGGTGTCGCGGCCTGTCCGTGGGTCGGTGTCGGCGAGACTGGTCTGGTGGCCACCCCGCCGAGGATCACCGACGCCGAGCGTGACGCGGCGATCGCCCGGATCGTCGCCCGGCACGCCCAGATCGACGATCCCCGCCGCGGGCAGCTTTCCGACGATGCGCGTGAGGTCGTGTCGTGGGTCTTGGGCCGCGGCCCGGTCGGGGTCCCGCGCTGGGTGCAGGCCGCCGATCACCACGACGCGCTGATCTTGCACACCTGGTGCTGGTGGGACGACCGCCGCCGGGAACGGCGTCTCCTGCGCCAGGGCCGCAGCCTCGGTTTGACCGCGGCCGAGCTGGGTGCTCCGCTCGGGATCGGGACCCGGCAGGGTGCCCAGGACCGGATGGACCGGCTCGACGCGTTGCTGGCCCACGACCGTCCCGATGAGCAGCTCACCCGCGCGGCCCGGCGCGCCGGGCGTGATCGTGACCAGGGTCAGGTGTGGATCGCCGAGCACCAGGAGCAGATCCGGGCGGTGCTGGGGGACCTGCTGGTCCAGACCCGCCGCGTCCTCGCCCATGAGCTCGCCGAGCACCAGGCCCCCGACGACGACCGGTACGAGGACGACGACGCCGACCAGGTCGACGGCGGTGCTGGTGAGCAGTGGGAGGACTCCGAGGTGGCCGACATCGCGGACTGGTCGGCCGAGCTGGCCGCCGACCTCGATACCGGGGAGCTGTCCGCGGCGAGCGTGGCGGTGGCCGGGCTGCTCACCGCCGAGGTCCGGACCCACCCGAGGGTCCTGGCCCTCGATCGCGAATCCCACGCGGACCCTGTCCTGGCCGCGATGCGGCGGGTCGATGAGTTGCGCAGCGCGCTGTCGGCCGCACTGGTCACCGGGCCGTCAGCGGGCCGGACGCGGTCCTCGGCGCGATGAGCGGGCCCGGTGGGCCGGGTGCGGGCGGGCGGCCGGGGCCGGGTGCGGGTCGGTCATCATGATCGAGCCAGCACCCCCGCCCGAGGTGTCGTGGGTCCGTGTCCCCTGGAGGCCGTGATGACGTGTCCGCCCGACGTCTCGTCCGCCGTGCCGGTGTCGGCCGGCCGGTCGGCTAGGGCATGTCTCCCAATAGGCGTGACCAGGTGATGCAGGCGCTGAGGACGGTGGCGGCGCGATAGGTGATGGCGAGTTTGTCGTAGCGGGTGGCCAGCCCGCGCCACTGCTTGGTCAGGGCGAAGTGGCGTTCCACGACGTTGCGGCCCTTGTAGGTCTCAACGTCGAGTCCGGGTGGTCTGCCGCCGAGGGAGCCGCGGCGTTTGCGGGCGGCGATCTCGTCGCGTTTCTGCGGGATGACGGTGGTGATCGAGCGGCGGGCCAGTGCGCGCCGGTTGACCCCGGATGAGTAGGCCCGGTCGGCCACCACGGCGTCGGGTCGGGTGCGGGACCGTCCCGCGCCGAGGCGGGGGACGCGGATGTCGGCCAGGACCTGCTCGAGCATGGCGCCGTCGTTGCGCTGCCCGCCGGTCACCACCACCGCCAGCGGCCGGCCCCGCCGGTCGACCGCGGCATGGATCTTCGTCGTCAGCCCGCCACGGGAACGGCCGATGCCGTGACCTGCGGGTTCTCGCGGTCCGCCGAGCGGGCTGGGCATGAACCCGTCAGGGGATTTCGTGTAGTTCGACCGTGCCCCCTGTGTCCTGCTCGGGGCGGGTGGTGTTCGTGGCGTGCTGGTGCGCCCGGTTGATCGTGGCGTCCACCGACACCTGTCAACACCGTCCAGTCGATCTCGCCCTTGGCGTCGGCCTGGGCCAACAGTGCGGCCAGCACGGTGTCCCAGGTGCCGTCAGCGGCGTAGCGGCGGTGTCGCTTCCACACCGTTTGCCAGGGCCCGAACTGCTCCCGCGGCAGATCTCGCCAGGGGATCCCGGTTCGGTATCGGAAGATGATCCCCTCCACCACGCGGCGATCCTCGCCGAACGGGTGCCCACGCCGCCCGGCGTTGGAGGGCAGCAGCGGCCCGATCAACTGCCACTGAGCATCCGAGAGCAGCGCGAACCTCGACGAACTCACCGGCTCATCCTGCCGGCAGTCCGGACACCCATATGGGAGACACGCCCTAGTGCGGCCGTGGTGCCGGCGTGGTGATGCGGGTGGCGGTCGTGGTGTTCGTCGACGTCGAGGACGATGCGGATCCGCGCGGCTACGCCGAGGCCGCGGTCACCGCAGCGCTCACCGAGCCCTCGGCCACCGGCGCAGGCCTGCTCCCGGTCCCCGGGCTGGCGGCAGCGCCGGTCCGGGTCGGCCACGTCACCGACGCCGCTTCGGCCGCCCGCAACGGGCTGCTGCAGCTCGGGACCCCCGCGGTAGGGGCGACGGTGTGGCAGCGCGCCGGGATCGACCCTCCCGAGCAGTGAGCGCCGTGCCCGAGCCCGGCCCGGCCGCCGACACCGGCCCAGTGGTCGACGCCGATGTCGCCGAGCCGATGGGGGCCGGTGTCGTCGCGGCCGCGCGCGGGCTGATCGCCCGGCACTGGCCCGCGGCCGCCCCGGACCCGCGCTCCGCCGCCGCGGCCGCACTCACCGGCGTCGACGCACTGCTGGAGTACCTGGTCGCCGCCACCCGACCCGACCGCGGCCACACCGTGATCACCGCCAGCACCGACCTGCGGTGGGTGCTCAGAGTGGTCGTTCGCTCGCGCAGCATTCGCCCCGCGACTCGCGTCCGACGGTGTCAGCACCCTTCACGCTCTGGGAGCCAGATGATCCCCGCGCTCGACTCAGGGGCACGGCCCTCGACGGCTCGGACCTGTCCGCGCACGACGGGCAAGGATCTTGTCGGTGACCCGCTGCTGTTCCCACCGGTTGAAGTACCAGCAGACGGTCTGCCAGGGCGAGAAATCCGCTCGGGAGCCCGCCACGCACACCAGGCACACACCATGTAGAGAATCGGATCGACCAGATCACGACGCAGGTGCTTCTCCGCGCGCCCGCCGGTCCCCGGGCCGGGCAGCAACGACTCGATCACCGCCCACTGCTCACCACTGGTGTCCGACGGATACCCGCCTGCGGCGTCGTGCCAGCGCGACCCACGGTGGATCACCGCAGGCGTGCGGTCACGGAGACACGACGCCCCTTCCCAAACTCGTTCTCAGCAATCACTGGTCTACCAGGGGCTCTTCTACGTTCCAGGCGCCGCCACGCCGGACAGCACCAACCCCGTGATCACCAGGTTAGAAAGGGTTCACTGTACGAAAACGGGGCTACGCGACTGTATCTGGACACGAACGTTGTTGGGTACATTAATAAGTAGCGGTGTGCTGCGGGGCGGCTGTGTGAGCCTCCCTCTGCCCGATGATCAAAAACCGCAACTTCTGAACGCTGTGACCGAGAAGTGTGTACCGGAGTTGCGGGAGCGCGCGGTAGGCATGGTCGGGTCGATGCCGTGCACATGCCGCTGCCTTACCCGTGTTCGCGACTGTTGGCGGAAAGGTCGACCGCCGTCGCCCCGAGTAGATCCAAAACACTGCGAGCGCAGGCCGCGATTGTCTCCTCGCCGGTCGCGAGCACTAGCTCGGGACTCTCGGGGACCTCGTAGGGATCGTCTACCCCGGTCAGGCCGGTAAGCTTACCCAGGGCATATTCACGGTAAAGGCCCTTGACGTCGCGCATCGTACAGACCTCGAGCGGAGCGGCAACGTGCACCTCGTAGTAGCGGAGGTCCTGAGACGCATGCCGCGCGCGCAACGCCGACCGGTCGGCACGGTACGGTGCGATCATGGGGACGAGCGCGACTACTCCGTGCCTGGCCAGCATCGCCGCGACAAAACCGACCCGTCGCAGGTTTTCCTGCCGGTCGACGGCCGAGAATCCGAGATCGGAACATAGGTCCCGGCGCACCACGTCCCCATCGAGAAGTTGATTGGGTCTGCCAGCCCGCCTGAGTTCCTGTCCGACCAAGCCGGCGATCGTGCTTTTCCCGGACGATGGTAGCCCTGTGAACAGCACCGTCATTCCGTCAAACATGAGGCACTCCCCTAGGGTGTGTCTCCCAATGCGCGGAGCCAGGTGACGATTGCCTTCAGGACGGCGCCGCCGCGGAAGGTCAGGGCGAGCTTGTCGTAACGGGTGGCCAGCCCGCGCCACTGCTTGACGTGGCAGAACCCGCGCTCGACGACGTTGCGGTTTCGGTAGTCGACCGGATCGAATGCGGGCGGTCGGCCGCCGCGTGAGCCGCGTCGTTTGCGGTGTCCCTGCTGGTCAGAGGGCTCCGGAATGACAGCGATGATCCGGCGCTCGCGCAGGTGCCGGCGGATCGCGCGTGAGGAGTAGGCCTTGTCCGCGCGCACGCGTTCGGGCCGGGTCCGGGGTCGTCCCGGGCCCGGTCGGGCGATGCTCAGGTGCGCCATCAGGTGCGGAAACATTGGCGAGTCGCCGCCCTGGCCGGGGCCGAGGAGGACCACCAGCGGGCGGCCGTGCCCGTCAACGAGCTGGTGGATCTTCGTCGACAGCCCTCCGCGGGACCGTCCCAGCGCGTGATCTGCTGGTTCGGCGAGCAGATTCGTGTAGTTCGATCCGGCCCCCTGTGTCGCGCTTGAGGGTCGCGGCGTGCTGGTGGGCACGGATGATCGTGGAGTCCACGCTGACCGCCCACCCGAGCACCTCGGCGGCGTCGGCCTCGACCAGAAGAGCAGCCAGGATGTGGTCCCAGGTGCCGTCGCCGCTGTAGCGGCGGTGCCGCTTCCACAACGTCTGCCACGGCCCGAACTCGGCTGGGACGTCGCGCCAGGGAAGCCCGCACCGATACCGGTAGATGATCCCCTCGAGCACCCGGCGGTCATCGCGGAACGGGCGCCCGCGACGACCCTCGGAGGAGGGCAACAGCGGCGCCAGACGGGCCCACTGGACATCAGTCAGGACAGCGGTACGCGGCACCGATCAAGCATCGCGCACCCCGGTCCGCCTATCTGGGAGACACGCCCTAGGCATGTCGCAGACGACGGTGTCGCGGGTGTGGCGGGCGTTCGGACTGGCGCCCCACAAGACCGACTCCTGGAAGCTGTCGAAAGATCCGTTGTTCGTGGACAAGGTCCGCGACGTCGTCGGTCTCTACCTCGACCCGCCCGAACGCGCGCTGGTGCTGTGTGTGGACGAGAAGACCCAGATCCAGGCTCTCGATCGCACCCAGCCCGTCTTTCCGATGCTGCCCGGCAGCCCGGCGCGGGCCAGCCACGACTACGTCCGCAACGGCACCTCGAGCCTCTACGCCGCCCTCGACATCACCACCGGCAAGGTCATCGGCTCCCTGCACGCCCGCCATCGGGCGGTCGAGTTCGGCAAGTTCCTGCGCACCCTCGACCGCGAAGTCCCCGCCGAGCTCGACGTGCACCTGGTGCTGGACAACGCCTCCACCCACAAGACCCCGGCGATCCGCCGCTGGCTGGCCGCTCACCCGCGGTTCGTCCTGCACTTCACCCCGACCAGTTCGTCATGGCTCAATCTCGTCGAGCGCTGGTTCGCCGAGCTGACCACGAAGAAGCTGCGGCGTTCCACCCACCGCTCGGTCCGCGCGCTCAACGCCGACGTCCGAGCCTGGATCAAGACCTGGAACGACGATCCCAAGCCCTACGTCTGGACCAAAACCGCCGACGAGATCCTCGACAGCGTCGCTCACTACTGCAAACGAATCACTGACTCAGGACACTAGTGCCGCGGGCCTGTGCAAGGAACGGTGGTTCCGGCCCGACACGCCGGGCTCGGGTCCGGTGGGATGGGCACTGTGAGTGATGACATCGGACCTTGTGGGTTCAGCCAAGGATGAGACGGGTTCAGGGCGTCAGCTCTCGCCCGAGCAGGCCGCCGCGGCGGCGATGGTGGCCGACGCGCGAGCACGCGGCCTGGAGCTGACCGGCCCGGATGGGCTGTTGAAGCTGTTCACCAAGAACGTTCTGGAGACTGCGCTCGGGGAGGAGATGACCGAGCACCTCGGGCATGCAAAGAACCGGGCCGACCCGGACCGGGAATCGACGAACAACCGGAACGGTCACCGGTCGAAGACGGTGATCTCCGATGCTGTCGGGGAGGTCGAGATCGAGGTACCGAGAGACCGCGACTCGACGTTCGAACCCCAGATCGTTCGGAAACGGCAACGGCGGTTGGGGGATGTCGATGAGATCGTGTTGTCGCTGTACGCGAAGGGTTTGACGACCGGGGAGATCTCGGCGCATTTCTCGGAGATCTACGGGGCGTCGGTGTCGAAGGAGACCGTCTCACGGATCACCGACTCGGTGATCGCCGAGATGCAGGAATGGGTGTCGCGGCCACTCGATGCGGTGTACGTCGCGGTCTTCGTGGACGCGATCATGGTGAAGGTCCGCGACGGGCAGGTCGCCAACCGGCCCGTCTACGCGGCGATCGGGGTCACCGTCGACGGCCGCAAGGACGTGCTGGGCCTGTGGGCCGGCTCCGGTGGTGAGGGCGCGAAGTTCTGGCTGGGGGTGCTGACCGACCTGCGTAACCGCGGCATGCGGGACGTGTTCTTCCTGGTCTGCGACGGGTTGAAAGGCCTGCCCGAGGTGGTGGAGAACGTGTGGCCACAGACCATCGTGCAGACATGCATCGTGCACTTGATCAGGAACTCGTTCCGGTTGACGTCGCGGCGTGACACCGATGCGATCAAGCGAGGGATTCGGGCGATCTACACGGCCCCCACCGCCGACGCCGCTCTCGCTGCTCTCGATGACCTCGACGAGAAATGGGGTCGCACTTATCCGGCGATGATCCGGTTGTGGCGCAACGCCTGGACCGAGTTCGTTCCGTTCCTCGACTACGATGCCGAGATCCGTGCCGTGTTGTGTTCGACGAACGCGATCTGGGTGTTTAGATCAAGGAGTCGGTCAGGGCGTTGCTTCCCCGGCCGATGCTCGAGGCGGCCAGCCCTGACTCTGAACGCTATTGACGCCGTGAGGCTGTCTTCGATTCGAAGTGTCGGGCTGGCCGCGTGAGCGCAGGCCCGCGGTGCCTGGCTTGAAGAGAGCCTGCCTGACTCAACCCAGATCTGCCGACACCGCGGGCCTGCGCTGTCCACGATAGGCCACGCAGACGGGAACAAGTGTTGACGCACGAACACGGTGTCGCGGGGATCGATCCTCACAAGAATACGGCTACCATCGCAGTCCTCGATCATCGAGGCGGCGTGGTCGACAACAAGTCCTTCTCCATCACCAAGGGCGGTATCGATGAGCTGCTGACGTTCCTGCTCGGTGTCGAGCTGACGATCGACCGGATCGGCATCGAAGGATCGGGATTTCTCGGCCAGCCGCTGGTCCTCGCGCTCGCGGCCGCGGGTTACGACGTGCGCGAAGTCCAAGCCAACCGCACCGCGGAGCGGCGTAAGCGTCGTCGTCGGGCCAAGACCGACGCCGAGGACGCGGAGGCCATCGCCCGAGAGGCCCTCAGCGACCCCGAGCTGCCTCCGGCCGGGAAGCACACCGCGCCCAGCCCGACATGGCAGACGCTCACGGTGATCCGCGACTGGCGTGAATCTCTTGTCCTGCAGCGTGTTCGGCTGCTCACCGAGTCCGAAGCAGTACTCGTCACGCTCCCCGTCGCCATCCGCGCCACGTTGCCCTCGACCAGCCGCGTTCTCCCGCAGCTCCAGTCCCTGGTCGACGGCGTCGCGAACCCCGATCTGCTCAGCCCAGCCGAGCGGCTCAAGCTCGACCGGCTCGCGGCCAGCCTGAACGACATCATCACCCTGACGGCGCGGATCAAGGAACTCGACCGACAGATTCCCGCCCTCCTCAGCGACCTTGGCTGCACCCTCACAGAGGTCCGCGGTGTCGGCGTGGTCACAGCCATGGATCTTCTGGTCGAGATCGGCGATCCGTGCCGGTTCACGACCGAGGCCCAGTTTGCACGCTGGTGCGGAATCGCGCCCGTCGCCCTCTCGTCGGGTGAAGGTCACGGGCCGGCCCGTCGGCACCGACTCGACCTCGGCGGCAATCGAGCTGTCAACTCTATTCTGCACATCGTGCACGTCACGCAAGTCCGATGCCACCCGCCGGCGAAAGAGTACATGGCGAAACGGGTCACCGACAACAAGACAAAACGTGAGGCTCGGCGAAGCCACAAGCGGCAGCTCGCGAACATCATCATCAGACACATGTGGACCGACGCAAGACGCTCCACGGCGACCACACCGACCAGCTCCGCAGCTGCTGCTTGACAAGAGAGCTTCGAATCACTCAACGCCCGCTACCGCCGAGCGGTACGGGCGCGAGGGCATTTCCCCAGCGAGGCGGCCGCGTTGAAATGCCTGTACCTTGTGACCCGCAGCCTCGACCCGACCGGGCGAGGCCGCGCACGGTGGACGATCCGATGGAAGCCGGTGATCAACGCCTTCGCGATCACTTTCAGTGACCGCTGGCCGTCCGCCGAGCACTACTGACCAACAACGCCGGAACCACCGTTCCTGTTACAGACCCAGTGCCGCGTCCGGGAACGTGGGGGACGTAATCGTGTCGGCTTGATCCGTCCCGGTCTGGCGCAGGAGGCTGTGCGCCGGAGGTGATGGCCGTGGCGCGACAGCCGGAGGTGTTCGTCCGGGGACTGACCCCGGACGAGGCCCAGCGATTGGTCAGGATCACGCGCACGGCGCGGGACCGGGTCCGGTTGCGGCGGGCGGGGATCGTGCTGGCCTGGGCGTGTCACGCGAGCCGTGTAAGCCGCGGGTGGACCAAGATCGACCGCAGTGATCAACACGGCGGTCGGGAGGGACACCCACGTGAGCGAGAACCAACCCGATCCCGACGGTGAGACCGCGGCTGCCCGCCGGCTTGCCGAGGCGCTCGACCCGTCGGCGATCGACGCGCTGTTGGCCGATGCGAAGGCCGCCGGTACCCCGATCGACGGCGTCGACGGACTGCTCAACCAGATGACCAAGGCCGTGCTCGAACGGTCGCTGCAGACCGAGATGACCCACCACCTCGGCTATGACCGCGACGACCCCGCCGGACACGGTACCGGCAATTCGCGTAATGGCAGCGCTACCAAGAAGGTGTCGACCACGAACGGGCCGGTGACGATCAGCGTGCCGCGGGACCGGAATGGCGAGTTCGAGCCGCAGATCGTGCCGAAACGCGCCCGTCGGGTCGGCCAGATCGACGAGCTGGTGCTCTCCTGTTACGCCCGCGGAATGTCGACCCGCGACATCGAAGCGCACCTGCTCGAAGTGTACGGGGTGGAGGCGTCACGGGAACTGATCTCGAACATCACCGATGTGGTGACCGACGAGATCGAGATCTGGCGGAATCGGCCGGTCGACGAGGTCTACCCGATCGTCTATATCGACGGTATCCGAATCAAGATCCGGGACAAGGCCGCGGTCACGATCAAGAGCGCGCACCTGGTCATCGGCGTGGACGTCGAGGGCCGCAAGCACGCGCTGGGCTGCTGGATCGCCGAGACCGAGGGCGCGAAGTTCTGGCACGCGGTGCTCACCCAGCTGCGCAACCGCGGGCTGCGCGACATCCTGATCGCCTGCTGCGATGGCCTGAGTGGTCTTCCTGAAGCCATCACCAGCGTCTTCCCCGACGCCGTCGTCCAGACATGCGTGGTGCACGTGATCCGCAACGCGATGCGGTTCGTGTCCTACCAGGACCGGAAGAAGATCGTGAAGTCCATGAAGACGATCTACACCGCGCCCACCGTCGAGGCCGCCGAGCTCGCCCTGAAGGATCTTGACACCGAGTGGGGACGACAGTACCCGGGAGTGCTCGACGTCTGGCGTCGTGCGTGGAACGAGTTCATTCCGTTCCTCGACTACCCGCCCGAACTACGGCGGATCGTCTACACCACCAACACCATCGAATCCATCAACTTCCAACTCCGGAAAATCACAAAGACTCGCGGGCACTTCCCGTCGGACGAGGCGGCGATGAAGCTACTCTACCTCGGCCTGCGGAACATTCCGAGCAAGAGAGGAGGTGAGTCCGGAACCGGAACACATGGCTGGAAAACAGCCCTGAACACCCTGGTCGTCCTCTTCCCTGGACGACTTCCTCTGTGATAGCTTAACCACATCAGTCACCCGTGGCTTACACGGGAACCGTGACAGGCTCGCGCCCGGCCCGGCTACGGGCCACCTATAGCCGTCACAGCGGGGTCCGGCACATGTTCGCCGGTCTGGACCTGGCCTCCGGGCAGCTGTTCTACCGGCTCCGTGACCGCAAACGCGGCCGCGAGTTCCTCGACTTCCTCCGCCAGCTGCGCCGCCGTTTCCCCACCGGCGGTCTGCACGTGGTCTGCGACAACTTCTCCCCGCACCTGCGCACCGATGTCGCGCACTGGTGCCACGACCACGACGTCGAGCTGGTGCTCACCCCCACGAACGCGTCCTGGCTGAACTGGATCGAGTCGGAGTTCACCGCGCTGCGCTACTTCACCCTCGACGGCAGCGACTACCCCTCCCACACCGCCCAGGAAGCCGCGATCGCCGGCTACATCCGCTGGGCCAACCGCCACGCCCGACCCAAGAAACACTTCGCGCCCGAGTCCAAGATCCGCAGGCCGGATTACCTACCCAACATTGCCTGACGAGGCACTAGCACCGGGACACCGGCGACGTCGGCGGGATCGGCCAGGCGCCGGACCGCCTCCACGAACACGTACGCGGCTGCGGCGAAGAGCAGGAGACCGTTGACGACAGCGGCGAGCACTTCCAGCCGGTAGTTGCCGTAGGTGCGTTGGGTGGCGCCGGGACGGTTGGCCAGGACGACCGCCGCAAGCGCGAGCCCCAGCCCGAGCACGTCGGTACCCATGTGCGCGGCATCGGAGAGCAGAGCCAGCGACCCCGCCCCCAAGCCGACGACGATCTGCACGACCATGTAGCCGCCGGTGAACACCAGCGCCGTCGCCAGCCGTCTCGTGTACGCACGGCCGGCGGTCGTCGCGTTCTGCGTGCCGTGCCCGTGACCGTGGCCCATCACTGTCTTCCATCAACACATGCGAATATCTGCATTAATACTACGGCGATGTGTCCTTGCGCGTCACCCGATCGGTCACGTGCGGGGACCGAGACGATGATCCGCTCGCAGCATCCTCGCGACCGGTCACCGTCGGTGTTTCCCGAATAGCCGGACCTACGAGGTCTGCGGCATAAGCTGAGTATCGGAACGGTAACGGCTTCTGGTCGTGCGCGCCCCGCCCCCATGCTCCCCCCGCGTGCGGTCGCCGCCGGTCCCGATCGACGAGAGGCGACCCACTGAGCCTTTTTCAACCTGACCAGCGAGCTTCTGCGTCAGGAGATCGCGAAGGTTGCAGCGCAACTGCTCTGACCACAGCTGCACAGGTCACCGGCTCGCCAGCTCGGCGTCTGCACCCACACAACCAGGCCCCTGAGCTGCCGGAACGGCAGGTTGAAAAAGGCTCACTGTGTCGAGGCACCATCGCGGCAGCACGGGATCGGCGCTCCCCGGCACCGCATCGTGCCCACGTGAGCAGAGACACCGCTGTCCGCCCCGATCCGACCCGACACCGCGGCAGCGCCGTCAGAATCCTGACCTCGGCGCTGGCCGGCAGTGGACTCGTCGCCGGACACGTCGCCCTCGGCGACGACACCGTCCATGTCGAAGACCTCGCCCTCCAAGCGTTCGTCACACCGGTCGGCGAATCCTTGCCGTCCCCAGCGACCCGGCTCCCGGCCGCAACCGCCCCTACGCCGTCGGACGGAGCGGTCCGGGCCCTCGCCGAACCCCCGCCGCCGATCGACGTCGACGCGATCGCCGGAGCCGCCACTTCTGCCGTCGACGAGGCGGTGCAGGCCGGACGTGACGCGCAGGGCCTCGACGACGCCGAGGACCAGGAGAGAGCCGGGGCCGGAGGCGGTCCGAGTGGCTGTGCTGCGGGCACCGAGGGTTTCGGTGGCGTCGCCGACGGAACCGCGACCGCGGGTGAAGCGCTGCGCTGCATGTTCGGGGTCGACACCGTCTACGGCGGCGCGGGCCGCGCCAACGCCTCCGACCACCCGAAGGGCAAGGCGTTGGACTTCATGGTCGACCGCGCGACCGGTGAGCGACTCGCCGAGTACGCCCGGCAGAACATGGACGAGCTCGGGATCAGCTATGTGATCTACCGGCAGCGCATCGACACCGGCAGCGGCTGGGAGCAGCAGGAAGACCGGGGCGGGACCACCGCGAATCACATGGACCACGTGCACGTCTCGTTCGACTGAGACCTCACGAGCCGTCCCGTTGCGGCCCGAGGACGTCGGGGGTGTCCTCGTCGCGGGTCAGCCACCACGGTCGAAGCGTCGGCTCGTCGCCGTAGAGCCGGTCGAGCTGACGGTCGGTCCGGCGTGCCGCGCGTTCGTCGCAGGCGAACCACTGCCGGGCGAAGGCCCCGATCAGTCCGATGGCGGCGATGTCGCCGAACCCCCAGAGGATCGCGCCGCCCAGGTGCTGGTCGTCGAGCAGCGTGGGCCCCCAGTCGCGGCCCAGAGAGGTGTAGTACTCCGCAGCGAACAGTGTGCTCGTCATCATGATCGGGACGCCGAGCAGGATGTGCAGCGGGCCCATACCCACGACCAGGATCATCTTCAGGCTGAACCGGACTCGGTGCGGGGTCGGGTCCACCCCGAGCAGCGCCCAGTAGAACAGGAACCCGACAGCCACGAAGTGCAGGTGCATGAAGTCGTGGACCCACATGTCGGTCAGCGACAGCGCGTAGAGCGGGGTGTAGTAGAACGCGAACTGGGTGATCGCGAAGATCGCGAAGGCGGTCCCAGGATGGGACACGACCCGGCTCCACCGGCTGTGCAGCACCGCGAGCAGGACCCGTCGCGCCGAGACCGGGAGCGCCCGCAGTGCCAGGCTCACCGGGGCGCCCAGCGCCAGCCCCACCGGTGCGATCATCTGCAACACCATGTGCTGGACAGCGGGCACGGAGAACAACACCCTATCATAGACCCCGAGCGACGAGGCCATCCCGACGGCCGCCAGAGCGAGTCCGAGCCCGAACAACGTGCTACGGCGCAGTGGCCACACATCACCCCGCCGCCGCAGCCTCCCGACACCCCACAGGTAGAGCAGGCCGGCGAGCACCAGCGGCACCAAGACGACCGGGTCGAAGGTCCAGCTCAGCAGCATCGTCTCGGCCGTCAGCGGTGGAAGGTCCTGTGGGGGCAGGCCCGCCGGAACGGTGCCGATCATGAGCTCACCTCCGGGGCAGCTGCCGGGCTCGTGCCTTCTCGGTCCCACGAGCAGACGACGCCCGCGGCTGCCGCGACCATCGCGACATCGGACACCACCCAGGCCACCACTGCGCCCTGACGCTGCGCGGTGAGCAGGTCGGGGACGAAGGGCATCGCGAGCGCGGCGTAGAACGGTCCCGCCACCGGTTCGGCCCGCAGCAGCAGCCAGATCGCGAAACCGGCGTGCAGCATCATGACGGCGAACAGCATGCCGAGCCGGACGAAGGCGGGCTGGTCATCCTCGCGTGCTCCGAGCACCGACCGGAAAAGCAGCAGCCCCGTGCTCAGCGCCACGGCGTCCATGACCGGATGCGACCAGTGCTCGAGCACCACGGCCTCGAACAGGCCCGAGGCGTACACGCCGAACGACGCGACCGCGGCGAGGCACCACGCGGCCGCCGGGTTGCGCAGCCACTGCAGCGGGCCGTCGGTGGTCAGAGCCGTGACCCGGTCGACCATTCCGGTTGACGCGCCTGCACGGACGAGCGTGAGCGGATGTCCCCCCACGAGCAGTAACGGAGCGACGGTGGACAGCAGCGCGTGTCCGAGCAGGTGGACGCCGAAGACGGCGGTCGAGTAGGCGCCGATGCCTGACGAGGTCGCCACGAGCACCGTGACACATCCGGCGATCCACAGCATGGTGCGGTGCACCGGCCAGGAGCCACCGGATCGGTGCACGCGGCGGACCGTGCGCACGTAGAGGACCAGGCCCACTGCGGCGGCCGGGGCGAAGAGCGGTCGATCCGCCACACCCCGGCGAGCTCGGGCCAGCCGAGCTGGTCGGGCAGCTCGTAGCCCAGCAGGAACACCAACCTGTCGGCGTCGAGTGCCTCCGGAACCCGGGCCTGCGGCGGGACCAGACGGGTCATCACCGCCCCTGCGGCCGCCGCAGCGGTGAGCAGCACCAGTTCGATCGCCAGACGGATCCGGACCGGAGCCCCTCGCCATAGCCCGACCGCGACGAGTGCCGCGACCAGCATCACCGAGCTGCCGATGACGAGAAGCCCGTACCCGCTGGTCAGCCCGTCGGGGCCGACGTCGAGGGCGAACGGGACCCCACCGCTGAGTACGAGCGTGAGCGCGGCACCGGTGGCAAGGCGTCCATGGCGGCGCCATGCGATCTCACCGACCGGGCCGGGGCGCGCGAGCCACCAGATCGCCACCGCGCTGCCGATCCACAGGGTCGCCGCCACGACATGACCGGTGACGGCATCGCCGTACCAGTCGTGCGAGCGCTCCGAGTTCGACACCGCGGTCGCGGGCGGGACGACGAGGCCGGCGAGGAACAGGACGAACAGCCAGGTCGCGCCCCGCCAGGTGAGAACGGTGCCGGCGGCGACCCCCACGAGGGCCAGCAACACGGCGGCCAGGGCCCAGCCGGCCGCGGCCTCGACCGTGACCAGGCCCAACAGGAAGGTCGGGGGGTCGGAGAGCAGCGCAGCGGGACTGAGCCCGGTCGACTCCGCGACTGTCAGCACCGCGATCGTGGCTGCGGCCACGGTGAACACCGCGGTCGCTGGACGCACCACCCGCATCGCCGCGTATCCGGTGCGGCTCAGCGCCCCTTGGCCGGGGCCCGGCGCGTGGATCACCGCGGTGATCAGCCCGGCCGCAGCGACCGAGGCCGCGCCCGCGGCGAGCGTGCGAGCCAGCGGCTGGCCGATCGCCGCGGCCGGCCCGAGCGAACGGTAGCCGAACAGTACGGCGATGTCGGGTGCCACCGCGGCCGCCACCAGACCGGTCACCGCGGCGACGGGCAGCCACCACGCCAGCCAGGACCAGCGGTCGCGGGCCGCTGCGCCGCGTCGGTGCTGCACCGCGGTCACGCTGCGGTCCTGATCTGTCCGGACGGGACGAACCGGCGCAGCCGCAGGGTCTGCGACACCACGAAAACAGACGAGAGCACCATGGCCAGCCCGGCGATCAAGGGGCTCAGCAGGCCTGCCACGGCCAGCGGTAGCGCGGCGATGTTGTAGCCGAACGCCCACCGCAGGTTGCTCACGATCGTGCCGTGGGTGCGACGGGCCAGCTCGATCGCGTCCGCCACCGCGGCCAGGTCGTCACGACCGAGGACGACGTCGGCAGCCTCGATGGCCACGTCGGTGCCGTTGCCGACCGCGATCCCCAGGTCCGCGGCGGCCAGCGCAGCGGCGTCGTTGATGCCGTCGCCGACGACCGCGACCGCGCGGCCGGCCTCCTGGAGCAGCCGGACACGGTCGACCTTGTCTTCGGGCATCGCCTCGGACACCACTCGGTCGACACCGACGGCCGCGGCCACCGCAGCGGCACTACGCGGATTGTCCCCGGTCACGATGACCGGCTCGATTCCGAGCGTGCATAAGGCCGCGACAGCCGCCGGCGCGCTCGACCGGATCCGGTCGGTGACCGTACAGAGCCCCCGGACCCGGCCCGTCCAGCCGACGGCGACGACGGTGGCCCCCGTCTGTTCGGCTCGGTTCTGCTCGGTTCTGAGCTCGTGGGGCATCTCGTACCCGTGTTCGGCGAGCATGCGGGGGCTGCCGACGAGTACCTCGACACCGTCGACGCTGCTGCGGGCGCCGAGCCCGGCCACTGCGGTGAACCCGCGGGCCCGCTCGACCGTGGGTGCGGCCGCGAGCAGCGCGGCCGCGATCGGATGCTCGGAGGAACGCTCGACGGCCGCGGCGTGCTGCAACACCGAGGCGGCCTGCTCTCCGTGCGCCGGAACCACGGCGTCGAGCTGAAGTTTCCCCTCGGTCAGGGTGCCGGTCTTGTCGAATACCACGGTGTCGATGCGCCGGGTCGACTCCAGTGCCTCCGGTCCCTTCAGAAACACCCCGAGCCGCGCGCCGCGCCCGGTGCCGACCAGCAGAGCGGTCGGGGTGGCCAGGCCGAGGGCGCACGGGCAGGCCACGACGAGCACGGCCAGCGCGGCCGTCATCGCGGCCGCGGTGGACGGGCCGAGCACCAACCACCCGCCGAACGTGGTCATGGCGAGGGCCAGGACAGCGGGCACGAACACGGCGGACACACGATCGGCGAGTCGCTGCGCACCGGACTTGCCGTCCTGAGCCTGTTCGACCAGTCGGGTCATCCGGGCCAGCCGGGTCGAGGCCCCGACGTGTGTCGCGACGACCAGCAGATGCCCTGCGGTGTTGATCGTGCCGCCGACGACCGGGTCACCGGGGCCGATCTCTCGAGGCACGGACTCGCCGGTGATCACCGCGGTGTCCACGGCGGAGCGCCCCCGCTCGACGACGCCGTCGGCGGCCACCTTCTCGCCGGGGCGGACGGTGAAGCGGTCCTCGACCCGAAGCTCGCCGACTGATACGCGGACGGTCTCGCCGTCGCGCACCACCTCGACGTCCTTCGCCGCCCAGCCGAGCAGGGCCCGCAACGCCGACCCGGCCGAATGTTTCGCCCGGGCTTCGAAGTAGCGGCCGGCGAGCAGGAAGGTGATCACTACCGCGGCGACGTCGAGGTAGAGCGCGTCCTCGGTCCGGGTCAGAGCCGCCCAACCGGTGCCGAATCCCGGCTGCGCGGCTCCGCCGCGCAGCATGATCCACAACGACCATGCCGTCGCGGCGAGGGTGCCGACCGAGACCAGCGTGTCCATCGTGGCACCGCCGTGTCGGGCCGCGATCCACGCCGCCCGGTGGAACGGCCACCCGCACCAGAGCACCATCGGCAGCGCCAGCGACAGGAACGCCCACTCCCAGCCCGGGAAGCGCAGCTCGGGGAACAACGACAGCGCCAGCGACAGGTCCGCCAGCGGCATCGCGAGCACCGCGGCGGCGGCCAGCCGACGTCGCAGGTCACGAGTCCGGGACGCGGCCCCGGCGCCCTCGGATGCCTCGACCGCGTTCATCGGGCGGGTGGTGTAGCCCGACCGTTGCACGGCGTCGGCCAGCGCGCGCACACCGGTGCCGGCCGGAGCGACCACCCGCGCATGCTCGGTGGCGAGGTTGACCGTTGCCTGCACCCCGTCGATCCGGTTCAGCTTCCGCTCGACCCGCCCGGCACAGGCCGCGCACGTCATCCCTCCGATCGCGAGTTCGTGGACCTCCACCGGCCCGGCCGTGTCACCGTCGTGCCCGACGGTCCCGGACGCGCTCCCGGGGCTGGTCGACCGGCGTTGCTCCTCCACGCCTCTCAGTTCTCCTTCGGGTCGTCGGTCGGCATGGACTCCTTGCCGACCTCGTGGGCCAGTACCTCACTCGGGTGTGCTCTACCGCCGACGTAGGCCTCCGCGCGGGCACGCTGCACCATGTGCGGGTAGTGCAGGTCGAACGCCGGACGCTCGGACCGGATCCGGGGCAGCTCGGTGAAGTTGTGCCGCGGCGGCGGCGAGCTGGTCGCCCACTCCAGCGAGTTGCCGAAGCCCCACGGGTCGTCGACCTCGCAGACCCGCCCGTACCGGTAGCTCTTGAACACGTTGTAGAAGAACGGCAGCGTCGACGCACCGAGCACGAACGCACCGATCGAGGAGATCGTGTTCAGCACCGTGAACCCGTCCGAGGGCAGGTAGTCGGTATACCAAAGGGAAAGTTGGCGAGCGGACTGATCATCCGCTGATGTAGGCCAGCGATGGATCACGGAAGAAGCCACGGACAACGTCGGGCAGTCTCTGGAGGCGTTCAAGTGCGCGCACCACGAGCTCGAAGAACTCCGATTGTCGGGTGACGGCTGCGCGGCCGACCTGATCGTGTTTGACGTTCTTCCATACCCACTCGTCGGGGTTGAGTTCAGGTGCGTACGGCGGGAGGAAGAACAGCTTCAATCGGCCGCGGAGCGATGCGACGTAGTCTCGGACGAGGCGGGCCTTGTGGACGGAGTGGTTGTCCAGGATCAGGAACACGGGGCCGGGGGCGTCATGCATGAGTTTCTTAAGGAACTCAACGAAGATGGTGGCGTCGAACCGGCCGGTGAATACGTCAAAATGAAGTACTCCGAGTGGGGTAACAGCCGAGATCATGTTGAACCCGGCGCGCTCGGCGGTCGCTTCCACCACCGGCGTCTGTCCGACCGGCGCCCACGTCGTACCTGCGTGATGGTCGGTTCGCACGCCGGCCTCGTCACCGAAGTACAGCTTGAGCCCCCTCACGCTGGGCTTGGGCCCGGATCGCGGGGAACTCCTCGATTCGCCACCGGCGGACCGCTTCTGGGTCCTGCTGACTGGCCCGGTACAACGGTCGCTGCGGCGACAGCCCGATACGACGCAGCAGTTGCCCGATCCCCTGCGGGGTCATCTCCACCCCGAACCGGGTCTTCATCAACTCACCGACGATCACCCGGGTCCACAACGCGAAGTCGAACTGGAACTGGCGCGGATCACGCCCGACCAGCCAACTCCGCAATTGCGATGTCTGCTGTTCAGTCAGCTTCGATTTCGCCCCCGGCAAGGGCTTCACGGCCAGCGCCTGCACCCCGCCCTCCCGGTACAGACGCCGCCATTGAAAGTACGTGGCACGCTTCAGCCGTAGCGCCGACATGATCGACTCGCGCCCGATCCCGTCATCCACCATCCGCACGAACTGCGAACGAATCTCTGGCAGCTCACGACGCGGGAGTCGACGTTCCTTCACTCATACACTCTACCACAACGTCTATACGCCAGTTTTCTCACTAGTACCGGCCACCATGAGTAACGCCCCTGCCGTGGCACCGTCTTCAAAGATTTTCGAGGTGAGGGTCGGATTCACAAGCAGCAGTATCACTCCTGGTACAATCCACCCGTGATCGAACACTCCCTATAGCGTTTCACGTGGCTGCCAGGCGAGTGAGGTGGTCGGCGGCTGCAGCGACGGCTGTCACTGCATGGGGGATGTTGAGTTCGGCGGTACCGATGACACTGACGCTCGCTTCGGCGTTCCAGCCGGATAGGTCTTCGGCACGGTTCGGCTGGATCGCTGCTGCGATTCCGGTAGCCCCAATCTGGAGTTGCCCGGAAGTGATACTGTAGCCTTGGAGGCGGGCCAGGTTTACAGCGTCGGTATCTGTAGCGCTAGGTTGTCGGGCGGCAAGGATCGCGATCCCGGCGGCTCCGATACTCAGAGGGTGTCGGCTGCCCACTCGGGGACTCATGTGTAATACCGCGTCAGGGGATTCGACGCTCATGATGTAGATGCAGACGTCACCCTGGGCTACGGCGATACAGGCCGTGGCGGTGGTCTGTTTGGCGAGCCCGGCGAGCACGGGTTCGGCTGCTCGCCGGAGCTGAGGTTCATAGCTGGCTGCCAGAGCAGCGATTCCCGCCCCCAACCTCACTCGGCCGTCAGCTGTGCGAGCAGTCAGACCGTGCGCGTCGAGGGTCCCGATCAATCGATAGCAGATTGCACGGTGCACGTCAAGTTCAGCAGCGAGCTGCGCGACCGTCATGCCGGCAGATCGCTCGTGTGAGAGCAACTGCAGGATCGTCAGGCCTCGATCGAGCGTCTGTAGCACCATCCAGCTCTCCCCAACGTCGCGCATTCCGATACTACGGGCGCCGCCACAGCATCGTTGCATCCACGATGCCTTGACGTGCCTCTCCGACACCGCTAACTTACTGTCTGTTCGCTCTCCGAGACTACATGTGCGATTATAGCACGCCCTCCTCGTGTCACGCGGAAGAAGAAGGGTTCGATGATGACTCCTCCTGCGTTACCGGTCATCGCCCGAGATGCAGTCCTGGTGTGCATGCGTCTGCTCGTGGCAACGATCCTGCTCGGACAGGCAAGCAAAAAGCTCTTCGAAAACGGCTTCGCAGGCACGGTCGTCGAGTTCAGGCGTATGGGAATCCCACTACCGTCCCTCTCTGCTACGTTCGCGATTTCTGTTGAATTTCTCGGTGGGATCGCGCTTGCCCTCGGATTTCTTACCCTCATCGGGGGAGGACTCGTCGTCGTAAATATGCTCGGCGCACTGATCTTCGCCCACGCAGCAGATATAATGAACGGCGGTGATAGCTGGCTGATGGCGGGTGTCGTCTGTGCTTCCACGTTGCTCCTGATGGTAGCCGGTCCCGGACGTGTCAGCGTGGATTACGCGTTGCACAGACGTGCCCAGCACCGAGAAATCCCCGAAGGGCGCCCTTAGAAATACAGCCCCGACAGGCGGGTCGACACATGGAATCGCAAGTAGCCGACCGCTCGACTCGGTGGTCATGATGGAACAGAAAATTCTTGAACTATGGCGAATGCACCGCATCTACTGGTGGGTGCGGTGGCCTGGACGGATACATCACATTCGCACGTCCGTCGCGACGATGTTCCGAGTACCCCCAGACCGTGAGGCGCGAACCGCACGAGAGAGGTGAGAATCCATGACGAACAGTCGCCGCTCCTATCGACCACATCGACACCGCACAGCAACTTCACCAGGTCGAGTCTCGTTACTCGTAACCGCGCTGTGCTGGGCCATGGTCGTGATCGAGGGATACGATCTCATCGCGTTCTCCACGGTGGTGCCGATCCTCCTGCGTGACCCGAACAGCGGTTATGGAACGGGCGAGATCGGAATGGTCGCCGCGGCAGTCTTCGTCGGAACGATGATCGGCGCCTTGGCCTCTGGTCCCCTCGCAGACCGTTTTGGGCGACGCCCGATTGCCATCGGCTCTGTCGTAACGTTCACCTTGTTCGGCGCACTCTGCGGCGTCGCCGCAGGTCCTGTTTCTCTAGGACTCCTACGCCTCCTTACTGGAATTGGAATCGGTGCACTGGTACCGGCGGCGTCCGCGTTAACCATGGAATTCGCCACTACCCGCCACCGCACCTTGGCTTACACCGTGATGCTGTCCGGGGTACCGCTCGGCGGAGTCGGAGCAGCCTTGACCGGACTTGTCGTGCTACCGACACTGGGGTGGCGATGGATGTTTTTCTTATCGCTCGTTCCGGGGCTTTTCCTGATTCCAGTACTGTTAAGATGGCTGCCTGAATCACATATTTTTACCCGTGGAGCTATCCGGAAAGAAGGATCAGATTATCTCGTCGCAGACGATAGTGTGAACGATGAGATTGCGCCCGAGTCAGCGCTACGTGAGAGAGGCGGCATTTTCGCGCCGCGATTTCGAGCATTTTCATTGCTCTTCGCCTCGGCGACGTTCTGTGGGATGTTCGTCTGGTTTGGGCTGGCTACCTGGCTGCCTGGCATCATGAGCGAAGCAGGGTACGAACTAGGATCGAGTCTGCTATTTCTTCTGACCTTGAATCTCGGTGCCGTGGTCGGCTCGTTGTTCATCGCGGCTGCGACCGACCGTTGGGGTAACCGGCCAGTCGTGGTGTGTACCTATTTCGGCCTCACGCTGGCACTCTTCGGACTGTCCATGCAGCTGCCGCAGCCACTGCTATCCATCGCCATTGTCTGCGCCGGGATAGGCGGGCACGGTGGGCAGATCCTCATTAATGCCTTCGTCGGTGCATCATATCCTGATACCATGCGCGCGCGTGCACTGGGATGGAGCCTCGGTGCCGGACGGCTGGGAACTATCGTCGGCCCTCTTATCATCGGATCGGTGGTAGGTGGATCTGATCCGCTCATCGGATTCATCATCTTCGCAGCTTTATCTGCGGGCGCTGCTGCCATCCTGGCCGTCATCCGACCTCGCTCACCGAGATACCATGGTGCGGCCACTTGACCAAGATCTGTATCGGATGTGAACCCGGTGACTCCGCTCTCTGAGTCACCGGGTTATGTCTTCCTGTAGTGTGGCGATGGCTCCGTGCAGTCGATTCGGCCAGCTTGGCCAGATGTATGAGTGGAAATGGATGCAGAGCAGAACGATGTCTAGCGTTGCGGGAAGGCTGTGATGGGTTTCTATCGGAATGTTGGTGACGTCCCGCCGAAGCGGCACACCCAGCATCGACGCCCCGACGGGACGCTCTACTACGAGGAGCTGATGGGGGAGGAGGGCTTCTCCTCGGACTCCTCGCTGCTCTACCACGCGGGCGTCCCGTCGGCGATCGTCGACGCCACCCCCTGGGACCCGGGCGACCAGTCGCTCACCGACAACCGGCCGCTGCTCCCGCGCCACCTGCGGCTGCACGATCTCGGCACCCCGGACTGGAAGTCGGTCGACGTCGTGACCGGGCGCCGGCTGGTGCTGGGCAACGCCGACGTGCGGATCTCCTACGTCGTCGCGAGGGAGACCAGCCCGCTCTACCGCAACGCCGTCGGCGACGAGGTTGTCTACCTGGAGTCCGGGTCGGCGATCGTCGAGACCGTGTTCGGCGCGCTGCACGTGGTCCAGGGCGACTACGTCGTCCTCCCGCGGGCGACGACCCACCGCTGGGTCCCCAGCGGGTCCGAGCCGCTGCGCGCCTACGCGATCGAGGCGTCGTCGCACATCGCCCCGCCCAAGCGGTACCTGTCGCGCTACGGCCAGCTGCTCGAGCACGCCCCGTACTGCGAGCGAGACCTGCACGGACCGGGCGCGCCGCTGCTCGTCGAGCAGGCCGACGTCGAGGTGCTGGTGAAGCATCGCGGCGGGCCCGACGGGATCACCGGCACCCGCTACGTGGTGCCCACGCACCCGTTCGACGTCGTCGGCTGGGACGGCTGCCTGTACCCATACACGTTCAACGTCGCGGACTTCGAGCCGATCACCGGTCGCGTGCACCAGCCGCCGCCGGCGCATCAGGTCTTCGAGGGCTCCGGCTTCGTGGTCTGCAACTTCGTGCCGCGCAAGGTCGACTACCACCCGCTCGCCGTGCCGGTTCCCTATTACCACGCCAATGTGGACTCCGACGAGGTCATGTTCTACTGCGGCGGCGACTACGAGGCCCGTAAGGGCTCCGGGATCGGGCAGGGGTCGATCTCGCTGCACCCGGGCGGGCACAGCCACGGCCCGCAGCCCGGCGCGGTCGAGCGGGCGCTCGGCGCGGAGTCCTTCGACGAGCTCGCGGTCATGGTCGACACGTTCCGGCCGCTGGCCCTCGGTGAGGGCGGCCGGGCCTGTGAGGACCCGTCGTACGCGTGGAGCTGGGCCGGGCGGGGTTCGCCGTTGTGATCGGCCCGCTGGTCACCGGCCTGTGCGACGACGCGGCCGTCTTCCCACCCGGGTCGGCATCGCTCCCGGCCGCGGTGCGGGCCCACCTGGATCGGCGCGACGCCTGGTATGCCGCGCTTGTCGGCCCGCTCATCCTGCCCGACGGCGCCCTCGCCGAGCTGGCCACGTTAGTCCCGGCCGAGACGACGCTACCGCTGTCGGTCACGCTGCCCGGCGGCCCGGACGGTCTCGA
The DNA here is from genome assembly GCF_001698125.1 of Pseudonocardia sp. HH130630-07. Classification (NCBI taxonomy): domain Bacteria; kingdom Bacillati; phylum Actinomycetota; class Actinomycetes; order Pseudonocardiales; family Pseudonocardiaceae; genus Pseudonocardia; species Pseudonocardia sp. HH130630-07. Next base: position 38,884 of record NZ_CP013855.1, read on the forward strand.
CGCGGTGCGCGCCACCGCGGCCCGGCTGCCGGTGGATCTGCGGTCGGTCGAGGTGCCGGTCGCCCCGGCGGCGGACCCGGTGGACGCCGTGGACCAGATCGCCGGGTCCGCCGCCGGGATCGACGCCTACGTCGAGATCCCGCGCGACGGCTCCGGCCCCGCGGTGCTCCGGCGGGTCGCCGAACTCGGCCTGCGCGCTAAATTCCGCACCGGTGGGGTGTGGGCCGAGCTGTACCCGCCGGTCGGCGAGCTGGCCGCCGCGCTCACCGACGCCGTCGCGGCCGGGGTGGCGTTCAAGGCCACCGCCGGGCTCCACCACGCCGTCCGCACCACCGACCCAACGACCGGGTTTGACCAACACGGGTTCCTGAACCTGCTGCTCGCCACCTCCGTCCTCCTCGACGGCGGCGGCAGGTCCGATGCGGCCGCCGCCCTCGCCGACCGCGACGGCCCCGGTCTCGCCACCCGACTGGACGAGCTCGCTCTGGTGCAAGTCTCCGCCGTCCGTCGCGCCGTCGTGTCCTACGGCACCTGCAGTGTCACCGACCCGCTGGCCGAGCTCGTCGCCCTCGGCCTGATCACCGTCCCCGACCGGGAGGGATCCCCAACATGACGACCGTCGAGATCCCCGAGGGATCACTCTTCGGCCTCGCGAACCTGCCCTACGGTGTGTTCTCTCCCGACGGAGGGGATCGACGGGTCGGGGTGCGTGTCGGCGACTCCGTGCTCGACCTCGCCGAACTGCTGCCCGGCGAGCGCGCCACCTTCGCCACCGACACCCTGAACCCGTTCCTCGCCCAGGGCCGAGACCGCTGGGCCGCCGTCCGCGCCGCGATCACCGAGGCCGCAGCCAGTGACATACCAGAGCGCGCCGTGCACCCTGTCGCTGTGGTGACCCTGCACCTGCCGTTCACCGTCGGCGACTACGTGGACTTCTACGCCTCCGAGCACCACGCCACGAACCTCGGACAGCTATTCCGCCCGGACTCCGAGCCGCTGACGTCAAACTGGAAGCACCTACCCGTCGGCTACCACGGCCGCGCCGGCACCGTCGTCGTCTCCGGGACCGGGATCGTCCGCCCGTGCGGGCAGCGCAAGGCCCCGGCCGACGACGTCCCTACCTACGGTCCGGCGCAGCGCCTGGACATCGAGGCCGAGCTCGGCTTCGTCGTCGGGACCGGGTCCGCGCTCGGCACCCGGATCAGCGTCGACGCGTTCGACGACCACGTATTCGGCGCGGTCCTGGTCAACGACTGGTCCGCCCGCGACCTGCAGGCCTGGGAATACGTGCCGCTCGGCCCGCATCTGGGCAAGAGTTTCGCGACCTCGGTCTCGCCGTGGGTGGTTCCGCTCGCCGCGCTGCGCGACGCCCGCGTCCCGCTGCCCGGCCAGGACCCGAAGCCGCTGCCCTACCTGCGTGGTGAGACGGACGCCAGCCTGGACATCGAGCTCGTCGTCGAGTGGAACGGCGAGGAGGTGGCTCGCCCGCCGTACCGCGAGATGTACTGGTCCCCGGCGCAGATGCTGGCGCACCTGACCATCAACGGCGCCTCCACCCGCCCCGGTGACCTCTACGCGTCGGGCACGATCTCCGGGCCCGAGCGCCACCAGCGCGGCGCGTTCATCGAGCTGACCTGGGGCGGGCACGAACCAATCACAGTCAAAGGCGAGAAGCGCACCTTCCTACTCGACGGAGACGAAGTTGTCATCTCCGCTACCGCACCCGGCCCGGACGGGACACGGATCGGATTCGGCGACGTCACCGGAACCATCATTCCAGCAGTTCTGGAATAATCACCCACCAAAGAGGCTTATTCACGTCCTGCGGGAAAAGTTTTTGGGTCTGTAACAGGAACGGTGGTTCCGGCGTTGTTGGTCAGTAGTGCTCGGCGGATGGCCAGCGGTCACTGAAAGTGATCGCGAAGGCGTTGATCACCGGCTTCCATCGGATCGTCCACCGTGCGCGGCCTCGCCCGGTCGGGTCGAGGCTGCGGGTCACAAGGTACAGGCATTTCAACGCGGCCGCCTCGCTGGGGAAATGCCCTCGCGCCCGTACCGCTCGGCGGTAGCGGGCGTTGAGTGATTCGAAGCTCTCTTGTCAAGCAGCAGCTGCGGAGCTGGTCGGTGTGGTCGCCGTGGAGCGTCTTGCGTCGGTCCACATGTGTCTGATGATGATGTTCGCGAGCTGCCGCTTGTGGCTTCGCCGAGCCTCACGTTTTGTCTTGTTGTCGGTGACCCGTTTCGCCATGTACTCTTTCGCCGGCGGGTGGCATCGGACTTGCGTGACGTGCACGATGTGCAGAATAGAGTTGACAGCTCGATTGCCGCCGAGGTCGAGTCGGTGCCGACGGGCCGGCCCGTGACCTTCACCCGACGAGAGGGCGACGGGCGCGATTCCGCACCAGCGTGCAAACTGGGCCTCGGTCGTGAACCGGCACGGATCGCCGATCTCGACCAGAAGATCCATGGCTGTGACCACGCCGACACCGCGGACCTCTGTGAGGGTGCAGCCAAGGTCGCTGAGGAGGGCGGGAATCTGTCGGTCGAGTTCCTTGATCCGCGCCGTCAGGGTGATGATGTCGTTCAGGCTGGCCGCGAGCCGGTCGAGCTTGAGCCGCTCGGCTGGGCTGAGCAGATCGGGGTTCGCGACGCCGTCGACCAGGGACTGGAGCTGCGGGAGAACGCGGCTGGTCGAGGGCAACGTGGCGCGGATGGCGACGGGGAGCGTGACGAGTACTGCTTCGGACTCGGTGAGCAGCCGAACACGCTGCAGGACAAGAGATTCACGCCAGTCGCGGATCACCGTGAGCGTCTGCCATGTCGGGCTGGGCGCGGTGTGCTTCCCGGCCGGAGGCAGCTCGGGGTCGCTGAGGGCCTCTCGGGCGATGGCCTCCGCGTCCTCGGCGTCGGTCTTGGCCCGACGACGACGCTTACGCCGCTCCGCGGTGCGGTTGGCTTGGACTTCGCGCACGTCGTAACCCGCGGCCGCGAGCGCGAGGACCAGCGGCTGGCCGAGAAATCCCGATCCTTCGATGCCGATCCGGTCGATCGTCAGCTCGACACCGAGCAGGAACGTCAGCAGCTCATCGATACCGCCCTTGGTGATGGAGAAGGACTTGTTGTCGACCACGCCGCCTCGATGATCGAGGACTGCGATGGTAGCCGTATTCTTGTGAGGATCGATCCCCGCGACACCGTGTTCGTGCGTCAACACTTGTTCCCGTCTGCGTGGCCTATCGTGGACAGCGCAGGCCCGCGGTGTCGGCAGATCTGGGTTGAGTCAGGCAGGCTCTCTTCAAGCCAGGCACCGCGGGCCTGCGCTCACGCGGCCAGCCCGACACTTCGAATCGAAGACAGCCTCACGGCGTCAATAGCGTTCAGAGTCAGGGCTGGCCGCCTCGAGCATCGGCCGGGGAAGCAACGCCCTGACCGACTCCTTGATCTAAACACCCAGATCGCGTTCGTCGAACACAACACGGCACGGATCTCGGCATCGTAGTCGAGGAACGGAACGAACTCGGTCCAGGCGTTGCGCCACAACCGGATCATCGCCGGATAAGTGCGACCCCATTTTTCGTCGAGGTCATCGAGAGCAGCGAGAGCGGCGTCGGCGGTGGGGGCCGTGTAGATCGCCCGAATCCCTCGCTTGATCGCATCGGTGTCACGCCGCGACGTCAACCGGAACGAGTTCCTGATCAAGTGCACGATGCATGTCTGCACGATGGTCTGTGGCCACACGTTCTCCACCACCTCGGGCAGGCCTTTCAACCCGTCGCAGACCAGGAAGAACACGTCCCGCATGCCGCGGTTACGCAGGTCGGTCAGCACCCCGAGCCAGACCTGACTTGCACAGGTGTTCTATGATCGATTCGTGTTGATGCTGGTCAGTGGGTTGCCGGGTCAGGATCTGGGGCACTGAGCCTTTTTCAACCTGACCAGCGAGCTTCTGCGTCAGGAGATCGCGAAGGTTGCAGCGCAACTGCTCTGACTCGAATCCGCGAGTAGGCTATGAGCTGATCTTGGTCGGCCAAAGTTGATGTTGCTTGGGTCGGGAGTGGGGTGGTGGGCAAGCGGGCGGCCCGAGTGTCGCCTCGGGTGGCGGGTTCCTGTGCTGGTCGGGGCCGGTGCGGCCGGGTCAGGACGGAGCGGGCAGGGCGCGGACGCGGGCGAGGACCTCGGCGAGTAGGTGCTCGCCGGGTGGTAGGCGCAGGGTGAGGCCGCGGGCGTGGCGCACGAGGCGGGCGGGGATGGTGATCAGCCGCCGGCGCAGGGTGGCGATCATGGCCTGGCCGCCGCGGACGCCGTGCCCGACCAGGCGCCCGTCGCGGGTGCGGGCGGTGAGGTGGTGCAGCCACCCGCTGGTGGTGGCGGCCAGGAGTGCGCCCCACATCCAGGCTCGGTTCACCGCGAGGTGTCCGGAGGGGAGGTGGCGCAGCGCGGCGCCGTGCTTGGTGTCGCGGAACAGGTTCTCCACCTTCGTGCGGTGGCGGTACCAGTACTCGGCCTGCGCGGCTGCGGCAGGTGTGGAGACGTCGAGGTTGGTCACGATGAACGAGTAGGCGAACACCCCGTCGACCTTGGCCACCGTAGCGAGGTCGTCGAGCGGGAGCGCCCGCTGGGCGGGGTGCAGGGTGCGTCGGCGCCGCGCTCGCGGGTCACCGGAGACCTGGCCGTGGTCCAGGTCGAGCCGGACCCGACGGATCAGCAGCTGGGTCGCTGCGGGCCACCAGTTCGGGCAATAGTCGGCCACCGCGACCTGCGCGCCGGTCATGTCGATCGCGTCGGTCCACCCGTCGGCCGCGACGCCGTCGAGGATGCGCCACAGCGGCGCGATGCGTCGGGCGCCGATGGCGAACTCCACGCCGACGAACAGGGCTGCGCGGGCGAGCTGCCCGGCGAAGTAGCCCGCGTCCGCACGCACGCGGACTCGCCCCGCCCGCGCCTGCGCGGGGAGCGCGGCCAGCGCCCGGTGGAACAGCTCGGCGCTGGTGGCGCGGGGGTCATCCCGGCCCGAACCGAGGTCAGCGGCCAGCACCACCGCGGTGTCGGCCCAGGTCGCGACGTGCGGGCGGGCGACCCGCTGGCCTTGGTGGTTGAACACCACGCCCTGCTTGAGCCGGCCGTAAACCTCGACATCGGTGGTGTCCAGATCGATCGTCACGTCCGCCGTCAGCTGCTCGGCCCGGTCCGGGTCGACCTGGGCGAGCAGGTCCAGCGCGGTGGTGTGCACGTCACCGAGCCCCCGGTCTCCACCGCCGCCCACTGCCCCTCGATGAACTTGCGCGCGAGCCCGGCGGCGGTCGTGGACGCCAACCCCGGCACCGGCGTGAGTGCCTGCCCGGCGGTGTCGGCGCGGTGCCGGTCCAGCCCGACCAGGAAGTCCTCCCCGCACAGCTGCGCCGCCGACATGCCGACCAGCATCTGCCCGGCGCTGCACCCGCGGTCGCGGTCCTTGATGGGCCCGACCGCGGCGTCGAGCTTGTCGATGATCCCGAGCCGGTCGATCAGCTCGGTCACCGCGGCCAGCCCGGAGAACCTGGTCAGCGCCGCGTCCGGCGCGCCGAGACGCACCCGCGCACACCGCGGGCGTCGCTTGCGTACTGTTCGCACCTGATAGGTGTCCTCTCAACCCGCAATGTCGTGTCGTCGCAAACACGATCATCGCAGGTCAGCGGGCACCTATCGCCATCTCCCCAGTCCGGCCACCAGCGCAACTCGCGGATTCGGGTCTGGATGCTCTGACGGTCGACTCGTCGAGCACTGGTCGCTCGACTCGTGCCGCTGCGGGCCGATCTCCTCGGCTGGTGTGCCGTGCTCGGTGCCTGGCCCATGGCTCTCGGCCGGCCGGTGCCGGGCCGGTCGGCGCGATTCGGCACGGCAGCTGCTCACCGGTTCCACTGCGGCAGTGCCCGGACTCTTCGACGACAGCCCGCAGCGACGCGGCCGTCCGTGTGTGCAGGTGGGCAGGTGGGCAGGTGTCGGCGACGATGTCGCCGCCACTGCCGGTCAGCCTTGCACAGCTTCGGCGAGCTGGTGTGCCAGTTCCGATGTGGCGGCGACGATCCCGGACCAGCGGCGGGTCAGGTCGGGATCGATCTCGATCGGGCGGCCGTAGGCATCGATCACGACGCCGCCCGCCGCGGGTACGAGGACCGCGGCGGCGGCGATGTCCATGATCCGGTGGGTGTCGGAACCCGCGTCGGCGAAGGCGTCAGTGGATCCCTGCGCCACGAGTGCTGCTTCAAGGCAGCTGGAGGACAGGATCCGCACCCTGGCTGCGCGTCGGCTAACGCGCAGCCACGCGGATTCGTTCGCCGGATGTGGGCGCAGCAGACTCACGGCAGCGCCGTCGAGTTCCCGGCGGCCGCTGGTGCGCCACGGTCCGGGGCGGCCGACCTGTGCGTGCCAGCTGCGTCCGGTGTCGAGCCACGTTGTCAGGGACTCGACCGGCTCGTTGTCGAGCACCACGACGCCGGCGAACGCGGCCAGCGGTACCCCCGCGACGGCGTTCGCGGTGCCGTCCACCGGATCGACGACCAGGGTTGTCGCCGATCCGTTGTCGACGACGCCGATCTCCTCGCTGATCAGGTTCACCCGGTGTGCGGTGGCCGTCTCGGCGACGGCGGCGTCGACGAAGAGGTCGAGCCTGGTGGTGGGCGTGCCGTCGGCGCCGAGTTCCACCTTCTCGGAGAGCATCGCGGGGGTGTGGTCGCGGCGTGCCTGCTGGAAGGTCGTCATCGCCGCGCGGGCGACGGCGGCCAGCGCGGGATGGGTGCCGTCGGGGATGTCGATGTTCATTCGTCTTCCGAGCTCGTGGGCCGCATCAGGTGCGGGATCGACCGGTGCACGCGTGACGATCGGGGCAGGCCCGGACGGGGTGGGTGTCGGTCCTCGGCTGGTGGGTCGGGCGTGAGTCGGTCATGCGACGCGGGTTCCTCGGCGGTAGACACCGCGCACGACGGGGACCCGGTATCGGCTCGGTCGGTCGTGGGGACCCGGTTGCGCGTGCAGTTGGACCCGGACCAGGTCGGCGCGCATACCGAGCGCGATCCGGCCACGGTCGTCGAACCCGGCGGCTCGTGCGGGGTGTCCGCTGACGAGCCTGACCCCGTCCACGAGGCTGATGGCGCCGTCGTCGACGAGCCGGAACACCGCCTGCAGCGGGCTGGAGGGCACGTAGTCCGAGGACAGGATGTGCAGCAGGCCTTGGTCGATCAGGTCGGTAGCCGCGACGTTGCCCGACTGGCTGCCGCCGAGCATGATATTAGGGGCCCCCATGACCGTGGACAGGCCGCGCTCGACGGCGACCCGGGCCGCGTCGACCGTGGTCGGAAACTCCGCGATCCGCGCTCCGAGGGCGTCGGCCTCGGCCACGTGTTCCGGTGTCGCGTCGTCGTGGGAGGCCAGGACCAGGCCACGTTCGGATGCGGCGGCGGCGACCTGTTGCCGGTTGTGGGCGGAATGGCGCGCGGACAGTTCTTGGAGCTCAGTCGCCGAGGCCTCAATGTCGGCCTCGGCGATCAGGCCTTTCCCGGTGTAGTAACGGGCGAAGTCCTCGATCCGGGTGAACTGGCGTTGTCCCGGGGTGTGGTCCATGAGCGACACCAGCCGTACCCGGGGGTGGTCGGCGAATTCGGCGAACCCGTCCATGCAGTTCGCGGCGGACACCTCGCATCGGAGATGGATGGCGTGCTCGACCCGGAGGATCCCGTCGGCACCGGCACGGTCGAGCGCGTCGACCAGCAGGCCGGCGGCGCCCGCGAGGCCGGTCTCCTCGGTCGGGGTGGTGCCGATCCGCACCGCGTCGAACACGGTCGTCGCTCCCGAGGCGGCCATCTGGGCGTCGTGCGCCAGCACTGCGGCGATGCCGTCCCAGCGTACTGCGGGCCGGGGGTGGAGGTGGTGTTCGAGGTGGTCGGTGTGCAGCTCGACCACGCCGGGCAGGAGATGGTCTCCCGCGAGGTCGGTTCCGAGTGCGGACGGGCCGGGGCTGATGTCGGCGATCGCGCCGTCGCGGACAAGCACGGATCCGCGTAGGATCTCCTTGTCGAGGACGATCCGGGCGTTGGCGAGGACGGTGTCGCTGTTCATCTGTGTCCCTCCGGGGTGCGGTCGGCCCCGCCGGGGACGACCTCGTGGTGGGGGGCGAAGTGTTCGATGTGAACCAGACGATCCGCGACCGAGTCTCGGACGTCGGCGTCGTGGAAGATGCCGACGATCGCGGTGTCAGCCGCGAGTTTCTCGGCGATCAGTTCGACGACCGCGTCCCGGTTCCCGGGGTCGAGCGAGGCGGTCGGTTCGTCGAGCAGCAGCAACGGGAGGTCGGTGATGAACCCTCGCGCGATGTTGACTCGTTGCTGTTCCCCGCCGGAGAACGTGGCGGGCGGGAGATCCCACAACTCCTGCGAGATCGCGAGCCGGGTCAGCATCGCCGCGGCCCGCTCGCGGGCCTCCGCGATGGGCACACCTCGTTCGACCAGCGGCTCGGCCACGATCTGCTGTGTCCCGACGCGGGGCACGCACCGGAGGAACTGGCTGACGTAGCCCATCGCTTCACGGCGGGCGGCGAGGACCGCTCGGGCGTCGGCGTGGGCGAGGTCGACGGTGGTGCCGGGGCCACGCAGGACGATGCTTCCGCGGTCCACGGCGTAGTTGCCGTATACCATCCGGAGCACCGAGCTCTTGCCCACTCCGGAAGGGCCGCCGAGGACGACGCACTCGCTGCGCCGGGCCTCGAAGCTCAGCCCGGTCAGCACGGGTAGTCGCCTACCGCCCTGCAGGTGCATGGTGAAGCTCTTGTCGACGTCGACGACGTCGAGGACGGGGTCCGACGCTGCTGGGGTCACTGTTCTGCTCACCTCTGCAGGACCGAGGAGACGAGGAGCTGTGTGTAGGGGGCCTGGGGGTCGTCGAGCACCCGGTCGGTGAGATCGGATTCGACGACGCGGCCGTCCTTCATGACGACGGTGCGGTGCGAGATCAGTCGGGCGACGGCGAGGTCGTGGGTGACGATCATGACCGAGAGCCCCAGCTCAGCGACCAGTGATCGGATGAGATCGAGCAGCCGGGCCTGGACGGAGACGTCGAGCCCGCTGGTCGGTTCGTCCATGAAGACCAGTCGCGGGGACACCACCAGGTTGCGGGCGATCTGTAGCCGTTGGCGCATACCGCCGGAGAACGTCACCGGCGCGTCGTCGACCCGGTCTTTCGGGATCTCGACGCGGTCGAGCCAGGACAGGGCTTCCGCCCGGATCCGGCCGTAGTGGCGCCAGCCGTTGGCCATCAGTGGCTCGCCCACGTTCCCGCCTGCACTGATGTGCATCCGCAGCCCGTCGGCGGCGTCCTGGTGGACGAAGCCCCACTCGCTGCGCCACAACCTGCGCACCGCGCTCTCGGGCAGCAAGCCGAGGTCCAGCGTCTGCCCGTCGCGGGAGCGATAGCAGACAGTTCCCTCGTCGCTGCGGAGCCGCCCGGACAGGGTCGCGAGCAGCGTCGTCTTCCCGGAACCGGACTCCCCGACGACGGCGAGAACCTCGCCGGGCCACAGGTCGAGGTCCACGTCCCGGCAAGCGAACCGGTCTCCGTAGCGGTGGCCGACACCGCGGACCTGCAGCAACGGCTCATCGGCGGTCACCGGTCTCCCTCCTCGCCGCGCTCGCCGGCGCAGTGGTCGCTGTCCGAGCAGGCGTAGATGGCGCCTCCCGCGTCGTCGGTGACGATCTCGTCGAGGTAGACGCCGGCCGAGCCGCAGAGCGCGCACGACTGGTCGAAACGCTGTGGTTCGAAGGGGTGGTCGTCGAAGCTGAGGCTCTCGACGTCGGTGTAGGGCGGAACGGCGTAGATCCGCTTCTCGCGCCCGGCTCCGTAGAGGTGCAGGGCGGGGCTGCGATGCAGCTTGGGGTTGTCGAAGCTCGGGATCGGGGACGGAGCCATGAGGTAGCGCCCGTCGACGATCACCGGGTAGTCGTAGGTCGTCGCGACGTGTCCGTAGTGGGCGATGTCCTCGTAGAGCTTGACGTAGATCAGGCCGTACTCCTCGAGGGCGTGCAGTCGCCGGGTCTCGGTCTCGCGGGGCTCGAGGAAGCGCAGCGGTTCGGGGATCGGTACCTGGTAGACCACGATCTGGCCCTCGGCCAGAGGGGTCTCCGGGATCCGGTGCCGGGTCTGGACGACGGTGGCCTCGGTCGTGCGGGTCGTGGTCCGGGTTCGGCTCACGGTCTCGAAGAACGCGCGGATCGACACGGCGTTGGTCGTGTCGTCGGCTCCCTGGTCGATGACTTTCAGGACATCGTCGTGTCCGATGATCGATGCGGTGAGCTGCACCCCGCCCGTCCCCCAGCCACGTGGCAGCGGCACCTCGCGGGAGGCGAAGGGCACCTGGAAACCGGGGATCGCGACCGCTTTGAGCAGGGCGCGGCGGATCATGCGTTTGGTCTGCTCGTCGAGGTAGCCGGCGTTGTAGGTCTCGGTGGTCACTGGCTGGGCTCCTCGCCGGTCCGGTGCGCGGTCGTGTGTTCCCGGCGCAGCTGCCGGATCAGGCCCAGCTCGGCCTGGAAGTCGACGTAGTGCGGCAGCTTGAGGTGTTCGACGAATCCCGCCGCCTCGACGTTGTCGCCGTGGCTGAGTACGAACTCCTCGTCCTGCGCGGGAGCGGTCGACCGCTCGCCGAGCTCCTCGGCGCGCAGTGCCCGGTCGACCAGTGACATCGCCATCGCCTTGCGTTCGCCGCGGCCGAAGGTGAGGCCGTAGCCTCGGGTGAACTGGGCGGGGGCCTCGGCACTGCCGGTGAACTGGTTGATCATCTGGCATTCGGTGACCTCGATCCGGCCGACCGGCACGGCGAACCCGAGCTCGGGCGCGTCGAACTCGATCTCGACCTCACCTGTCCTGATCTCGCCGGCGAACGGGTGGTTGCGGCCGAATCCGCGTTGTGTTGAATAGCCGAGTGCGAGCAGGAACCCCTCGTCGGATCGTGCCAGCCCCTGCAGCCGCTCGGCCCGGGTCATCGGGAAGGTCGTGGGGTCGCGGGTCAGGTCGCCCGGTTCGGGGTCTGTCTCGCCGGTCCCCGAGCGCGGGTCGGGTTCGAGGAGCGCCTCGGCAGCGAGAAGCTCGGTGATCCGGGGCATCGGGGCCTCGTCAGTCTCGGCTGGCGTCGCGATGTACTCGGAGGCGGTCGCGAGGAGTCGGTGGGTGTAGTCGAACGTCGCTCCGAGCTGCTGGCCGCCCGGCAGGTCTTTGAAGGTCGCCGAGATGCGCCGCTGGGGTGGGAGCTCTGCTGTGTCGATCGGCAGCGAGTTACCGAAGCGCGGCAACGTCGTGCGGTAGGTACGCACCAGGGTGATGGCTTCGACGACATCGCCCTGGGCCTGCACGATCGCGTGCGCAGCGATGTCCGGGTCGTGGAGTGACCCCTCGCTCATCACCCTGGCCAGCAGCACCGGCAGCTGCCGGCGTACCGCGTGCTGGTCGAGCGCTGTGCCGTCCTCGGCTTTGCGGGCGACCTTCGCCAGTAGCGCGTGGGCGTTGGCGATGGCTCGCTCGCCGCCTTTGACCGCGACATACATGTTCAGCCCTCCGGTTGCGGGTCGGTCGATGCGTGCAGGCGGGTCGTGCGCGGCAGCCCGAGCACACTGTCGTCGTCGATCACGAGCAGGTCGACACCGCGGGGGAACAGCCCGCCGTTGGTGCGCCACTGGTCGACGAACCCGGCGGGGAGCCACGGCAGCTCGACCGTGGTCATTCCGTCGATCCCGGGGCCGCGCACGGCCCACCGTGCGGGCGACGCCGCGATGCCCGCACCGCGGACGTCGAGCAGCACGGTGGTCGAGCGGTGCGGCTCCTCGTCTGTGCCCGGCGCCATCTCCTCGAGGGCGGGGAGGGTGTCCGGTGCGGCGATCACGAAGTCGGCCACGGCGGGGGCCAGCGCCGTGCGCATTCCGGTGTGGAAGGTAAGGAACGACATGACCGCCGGGTCCGCGGCGAGCCCGGGTGCGCACCACACTGCGCTGTCCTCGTCGAACAGGGTGAGCGCCACTGCGGTGACACCGTTGCCGAGAGCGGGAGGTGGCGGCGAGGGGAGGGCTCCCACGGGCTGGGCGCGCCCCGGTCGGGCCAGGGCGTCGAGCACCGCGCGGAACACACGCTGCGCGTCCTGGGCCGGATCACCGAAGCCGGGGCCGGGCACGGTGCCGGCTCCGCCGGTCACCGGTGCTCCCGGGCGACGGTGAAGAAGTCGACCTTCGTGCCGGCGGCCTCACCACGGCGGAGATCGTCGTGCTCGGCCTGTGCCCGCGTGAGCGGGTCGACAACGGTATCGAGTACGCGGAGGCGTTGGCGATCGTCGGCCAAGAGACCGTCGAACACCGCCGCCAGCCACGCGTGCCGCAGTTCGGTACCCAGGACGTACCCGGTGCCGATCTGTTCTCCGGTCATCGCGTCGCCGTGCAGACGCACGGTCGCCCGCGACACGGTCGCCTCCCCCAGGTTGAACGGGTCTCCCCCGCCGCCGATCCGGCCGCGGACCATGACGAGCCCGGCCTGCGGCCCGCGGATCTCCTCAACCTCGGGTTTCGGCTGCCAGGTGTCCCACGCGGCGGCCAGATCCTCGGCCGGGGCGTGGGCGAGCGCGCGCATGCACCGCCGGCGTTGCGCGATCTGCTCGCAATCCTGGTTCCTCGTCGCCACCGGACCTCCCTGTCGATTGGTACGTCTATCTAGATGAATCGACACTAGCCGGGTCGAACGCGCCCGCGGCGTCGAAGGGCCGTCGACGCAGTGAACCCTCGGGAAACGGGGCGGCCGGGAGATACAGTGCGGACACCATGACCCCGCAGACGCGTTCGCCGAGCGGCTACTCCACGTGGCGGCTCATCGCCGAGGAGCTCCGGAGCGAGATCGTCGACGAGTCACTTGCACCCGGTACCCGTCTCCCCACCGAACGTGAGCTCGTCGAGCGGTTCGGCGTGCACCGCCACACGGTGCGACAGGCCGTCGCCACGCTCGCGACCGAGGGTCTCGTCGCGCGACGTCAGGGCAGCGGCACCTTCGTCGTCGAGCGGCCCCGGCTCGTCCACCGGATCGGGCTGCGCACGCGGTGGAGCGACAGCCTCGGGCACCGTGCCGACGCCTCGCCGGGGGTCCTGCTCGAGGCCGGGCCCGACCCCTGTCCCCCCGCCGATGTCGTGATGTCGCTCGATCTTCACGAGCGGGCGGCGCTGCGCACCGAGATGGTCCGGTCCGTGGACGGGCTGGCCCTAGTCCGCACCACGGACTGGTTCGTCGCCGCGGCGGTCCCGGACTTCGCACGGCACTACCGCGACGTCGGGGGGTCGACCACCGCCGCGTTGCGCGCCATAGGGATCGACGACTACCTCCGCGTCTCGAGCACGATCACTGCACGGCTGGCGACGTTCGCGGAGTCGACGGATATGGACCTGCCCGGCGGAGCGGTGGTCCTCGTCGTCCGTGGCCTGGACGCGCTACCGGATGGCACCCCCTTGCGCTATGGGATCTCCCGCTTCCGCGCCGACCGCGTCGAGCTCAACGTCGACACGTGACCGGCGCCTGGTCACAGCCGGTGCTCGGCCACTGCACGGGTGATCCACCTCGCGTGCGACCTGGTGCGCACGGCGTCCTCCGCAGCGACCGAGGAGCAGAGCGCCGAGCACGGCCAGGTGCACGAATCGGCTCATCATCGCCTCGATCTGACAGCCCTTTTCAACCTGACCAGCGAGCTTCTGCGTCAGGAGATCGCGAAGGTTGCAGCGCAACTGCTCTGACCACAGCTGCACAGGTCACCGGCTCGCCAGCTCGGCGTCTGCACCCACACAACCAGGCCCCTGAGCTGCCGGAACGGCAGGTTGAAAAGGGCTCAGTGGGCCCGTCGCCACCGTGGTCGGTCCAGGACAGCTCGATCCCGTTCAGCCTCGTCACGGTCATCGGGCACCATCGCGCAGCTCGGCGGCCAGCACCCGCTTGTCGATCTTTCCCACCGCTGTGAGCGGCAGGTCCTCGCGGACCACGACACGGTCCGGGTACATGAACCGGGCCAGCCCACGCCCGGACAGGAAGCTACGCAGGGCACGGCGCGAGGGCGGTCGTACGCCCGGGACCGGGCGAAGCACGACGCAGACCGCCTCTCCCAGGTTAGGGTCGGGGACCCCGAGCACCGCGGCCGCCGCGACGTCGGGGTGGGCGAGCACATGGTCCTCCAGGACGGTCGCAGCCACGTTCTCCCCGCCTCGGTTCACGACGTCCTTGATGCGGCCCTCGACCACCAGGTAGCCGCCGGGCAGGCGGCGCACGACGTCCCCGCTGCGGTAGAAGCCGTCCGGGGTGAACGCCACCGGGTCGATCTCGCGGGCCCGGTAGTAGCCCCGCAGGGTGTACGGGCCCCGGGTCCACAGCTCGCCGGGCTCGCCGTCGGGCACGTCTACGCCGTGCTCGTTGACAACACGGACCTCGTCCGCCGGGCTGAGGGGGCGGCCCTGGCTGACGGCGACGAGGTCGTTCGGGTCGTCGAGCCGGGTGTAGTTGAGCAGTCCCTCGGCCATGCCGAAGACCTGCTGAACCGCGGCGCCGAGCTCGGGGCGGACCCGTCGGGCGAGGGTCTCGTCGCACTTCGCGCCGCCCACCTGGACCAGGCGCAGCGACGACAGGTCGGTCCCGCCGGGGTGCTCGCCGACGACGTCCACCCAGAGCCGCAGCAGCGGCGGCACCATCGCAGTGACCGTGACGCGTTCGGCGCCGACCAGGGGCAGCGTGATGTCCGGACTCGGGACGGGGGCGAGCACCACCTGTCCCCCGACCCCCAGTGTGCCGAGCAGCCCGGGGCAGGCGAGTGGGAAGTTGTGCGCCAGCGGCAGACAGGACAGATAGACGTCGTCCGCGGTCAGCCCGCAGACCTCGGCACTGGCCCGGGCGTTGTAGGCGTAATCGCGGTGGGTACGCGGGATCAGCTTCGGATTGCCGGTGGTGCCGCCGGAGACGAGCAAGACCGCGACCTGGCCGGGGTCGGCGCGGGGCAGCGGGTCCTCCGACCCCGCGGGCAGTGTCGCGAGCGCGACGGTGCCCGGGATCGGGTCGCCGTCGACGAGCACGTGGCGCAGCGAGCCGACCTCGGCGGCGACGTCGAGCCCGAGCCTGCGGTAGTCGAAGCCCTCGACGACGTCGGGTCCGACGTAGGCGACGGCCTCCGACAGCGCGGTCAGGTGGGCGATCTCGGCGTGCCGGTGCGCGGGCAGGGTGAGCACCGGGACCGCGCCGAGCCGCAGCAGCGCGAACAGCGTGACGACGAAGCCCGCGGTGTTGGGCAGGTGCACCACGACCCGATCCCGGGGGGCGATGCCCAGCGCACGCAGGGCCCTGGCGCGCTCGTCGGCGCGATGGTCGAGGTTGGTGTAGGAGATCCGCTCGTCACCGGCCACGATCGCGGTCGCGTCACCATGGCGCCGGACCGCCGCCGTGAGCAGTCCGCCGAGGGTCTCCTCGCGCCAGTAGCCCTCGGCGACGTAGCGCTCGCGCAGCTCGGCGGGCCAGCCGACCGCGCCGTCGAGCAGATCTACCTCGGCCGGTGCCGGTCCGGTGCTCATCGGCGCACCTGCTCGCGGGCGATCAGGAAGCGGCTGACGCTACGCAGCTTCTCCCGGGTCTCCTCCAGCTCGCGGTCCGGATCGGAGGTGCCGACGATGCCGGCTCCGGCGCGCAGCCAGGTGCGGCCTTCCTGCTGGTAGAGGGTCCGCAGGGCGAGTGCGGCGTCGAGGCCGCCGTCGCCGTCGATGGTGAGGACCGCACCGCTGTAGAGGCCGCGCGGCCCGTCCTCGTGCCGGGAGATGGCGGCGCAGGCGTTGGTCTTGGGCAGCCCGGACGCGGTGACCGCGGGGAACAGGCGGGCCAGCGCGTCCCACGCTGTCGCGCCGGGACGCAGCCGGCCCCGGACACGCGATGCGAGGTGTTGGACGCTGCCACGCGGGACGACGTGCATGAAGCCGTCGACGTGGACCGACCCGGGGGCGGCGACGTCGGCCACCTCGTCCTGGGCGGTCTGCACTGAGACGGCGTGCTCGTAGATCTCCTTGGGATCCTGCAGCAGCTCGTCCCGCAGCGCGCCGTCGACGAGATCGTCGCCGTGCCGGGCACGCGTGCCCGCTAGCGGTTGGGTCGAGAACGCGCCGTCATCGGTGACCTCGACGACGGTCTCCGGGCTGAACCCGGCAGCGGTGAGTCCGCCTAGCCGCAGCAGGAACGACCGCGCGGGCGTGTTGTTGCGCCGGCCGCGCTCGTAGGTCGCGACGAGGTCGACGTCCCCGGCGACGGGCACCGCACGGGACAGGATCACCTTGCGGAACCGGTCGGCGTGGATCTCGGAGATGGCGGTGGCGACGATCCGGCGGTAGCGGTCGGCGCCGTCGTCCTCGTCGACCGGGATCGGCGTACCGCGCTCAGGGCCGGGGGTGGCTTCGGAGACCGCGCGACGGAGGTCCCGGGCGCGCTCCGGGTCGTCGGTGTGGACGATGTCGGTACCCGTGGTGGACACCCTGACCTCGGTCGTCGGCAGCACGAGACGGAGCAGGTCGCCGGCGCCGGCGGGCACCGGCAGGCCGTGGATCAGGTAGGACAGCTCGAACGCCGCCCACCCGTAGGCACGTCGCCCGGCGGGCACGAAGTCCCCGACAGCGGCGGCGATCCGGTCGAGTGCGGTGCCGTCGATCGGCTCGGTCCGGGTACGGCCGTGGACGTCGGTGACCCGCAGGCCGGTGGGGGTGACGACGAGCTCGGCGGCCGCGCCCAGCGCGACCCCGACGACACGGTCGCGCTCGTAGAGAACGAACGGCTCGGCAGGGTCGACGAGCCGGGCCAGCGCGGCTCCCCCGGCGATCGGGTCGACCGCCGGGGCCGTGCCGGGGATGTCCCTGTGGGGGCTGTCGGTGGCAGTGGACATATGAGTCGTCTCCTGTTCGTGGTGACCCACGCACCGGCTGCGGGCACGCCGGGTGCCGGGTCAGCCGGTCGCGGCGCCGACCTTCTTGAGGACGTCGACCTGGCGGTCGATGGTCCAGGGGATGTTGAGGACCGAGGGGTAGTTCTCGGCGACCGCGCCGGCCTCATCGGACTCGAAGTGGCGCTGCTGCTTCACGACGTCGAGGCCGGCGAACAGCGGATCGGCGAACAGCTGGGACCGCAGGTCGGCGTTGGCGAACGACAACGACAGGTAGTCGACGTCGAGCAGGCCGATCTGTTCGGCCGACAGCGACCGGTTCTTCACGTTCGCGGCGATCTCCGGGTCGATCCTCAGCCCGAGAGCCGCGTAGACCTGGGGCATCGTGGTCGTGGAGTCGGTGGGGACGACGAACGTCCCGCGCTCGTAGTAGTAGGCGGTGGCGTAGGTCTTCCCCCGCAGGCCGGGGATGGCCGCGGCCGTGTCGGCGATCTTCTTCTCGACGCCCTGGACCACGCGGGCGACATCGGCTTCCTTGCCGACTGCCTTGCCGATCAGCGCCGCGTTCTCCTGCCAGGTGTCGGAGTTCCAGCCCTTCTGGTAGGTGACCGTGGGCGCGATCCGGCTGAGCTGCGGGTAGAACTTGTCGATCGTGCTGAGGTTGGTCGCCAGGATGACGTCCGGGTCGAGCGCGGCGATCTTCTCGAGGTTCACCTCCTGGGACGGCTCGACCACGGCCGTGCTGCCCGTGAAGTCGACCTTGCCCTCCTCCCACGGGTACGGCTTGCCGGGGGTGACGGCGTTCTCGTTGTGCCCGATGGTGGTGATCCCGATCTGGCTCAGCAGGTCCTGCTCGTAGCTGAGCGCCACGATCCGGGTGGGCGCCGCCGGGATCGTGGCCTCGCCCAGCGCGTGGGCGATGGTGACCGGGAACGTCCCGGAGCCCTGACCGCCCGCGGGCTGGTCGCCGCCGGGCTCCGCAGCGCTGCCGCAGGCGGTGAGTGCAAGCAGTGTCAGGATCGCGAGCATCGCGCCGCTGACGATCCTCCTGGTTCCGTGCATGGCCGTCCTCTCCTGTTCAGTGTTTAGGCGAACCTGAGTCAGGATCGGTCTGCCGACGATCATCGCCCTCTCTCAGATTCATCACGTTCGTCACGTTCCGGCCGTGCCCCAGGCCAGCGCGGCCTCGGGGTAGACGTCGGCGAAGAAGCCGAGCTCGGTCGCCCGGTCGTACCTCGGGTGGTCGCGCATGCCGGTGATGGCGCGGGCTTCGGCGACGCCGTAGTAGCCGGGCATTCCGTCGGGCCGGTACGGCGTCGGTCCGACGCCGGCGACGACCGCGTCGAGGTGCTCGGTGAACACCTCGTGCGCGGCGTCGACGAGGTCGGTCATCACGTCCTCGAAGACGGCGTCGTCGTCGATGGGGAACCGGGACTCGGCCAGCACCGGTCCGGTGTCGATCCCGGCCTCTATCCCGTGCAGGGTCGCCGCGAACTCCCGCTCGCCGTTGAGGATGGCGTGGGCCACCGTCGCGAGCGGGAGTCCCCGGTAGCCGGGCAGCGGCCCGCCGTGCACGTTGAGCATCCGCAGACCCGAGCCGAGCAGGCCGTCGCGCAGCAGGAACGGGTTGTCGAGCGACCACAGCAGCCCGTCGCCGCACCGGGCCGTGAGGTCTCCGGCCAGCCCGTCGAGCGCGGCGCCGTCGGCGACCTCGTGCACGACGACCAGGGCAGACAGCCCCTCGGGTGCGGCGCTGCGCGGGCCGTGGCAGACCGCGTCCACGGTGTGCCCGCGGTCCAGTGCGTACCGGACGGCCCGCCACAGCAGTGCCCCGTCCCCGACGAAGATCATGCGACTCGCTCCTCGACCGACTCCCGGGTGATGCGGCGCAGCGGACGCAGCAGGGCCCCCGCCAGGAACGCGACCACCGTCATCACGGCGTTGTAGACCCACAGGGCGTCGGCGTCGCCGACGATCCCCCCGACCGTCCCGGCGACAAGGGCGCCGACCGCGGCGCCGCCCATCGCCTGGGCGGAGAACAGGCTGTTGACCCGCCCGAGCAGCGCGTCGGGGGTGCTCAGCTGCAGCAGCGCGTAGCGCAGCACCTCCTCGACCGCGTTGACCGCGCCGGCCGCGACGAGCGCGACGAGCGTCAGCCACAGCGCGGGGGCGGCACCGGCCAGCGCGTAGAGGGCGAAGCACCCGACCATCAGCGCGAGCAGCAGCAGCCCGGGCCGTGGATGGCGCCGGACCCAGCCGCTGGCCAGCGAGCCCAGCACGACGCCCAGCGCGAGCGCGGCGTAGATCGCGCCGACGGCGACCGGGAGACCGTCGAAGCGAGCCGCGACCAGCGCCGGGACCAGCACGACCGAGCCGCCGCCGAGCATGCCCACCACCCCGGCGACCATCACCCCGAGCACCGCGGGCTCGCCCAGGACGAACCGGCCACCGGTGCGCAGCGCGCGCAGCGGGCCCTCCGCGGTGTCCGGGGCAGACCCGTCCGCGCCGGGAGCCTCCGGATCCTCGACCGGGGGCGTCGCGATCCGGCCGTGGCCGGGCCGCGGGGTGACCGCGAGCAGCAGCCAGGTAACCGCAGCGGCCGCCGCGCCGGCGACGTAGTTCCAGGCAGCGGAGCCGACAGCGAAGGTGAGACCGCCGAGGACCGGGGCCAGAACCGAGCCCAGCCGCAGCGACACGGTGTTGAGCGCGCCGACCGCGTGCAGCTTCGAACGATCCACGATGGACGGCATCACGGCGAGCATGGCGGTGATGCAGACCGATCCGGACAGCCCATTGGCCGCGACGAACAACGCGGTGAGCGGGGTCGACTCCCACACCGCGGCGTTGACGGCGAGCAGCGCGAACGAGGCCCCACTCAGCGCCCAGGTGATGCGGACGAGCCGCCAGCGGTCGGTGCGGTCGGCCAGCACGCCACCGGCGAGGAACCCGGTCAGGAACGCGACCGACTCGACGGCGGACACCAGCCCGACGGTCGGGGTGGAGCCGGTGCGGGTGTAAACCTCCAGCGGCACGGTCACCGCGACGACGCCGACCCCGAACAGCAGGATCGTGCGCCCGACGAACAGGTTCCGGAAGGTCCGGTCCTCGCGCAGCGGGCTGAGGTCAAGCATGATCCCAGTCATCGGTCCTCCGTACGGGCGATGTGCGCCCAGCCCTCAAGGGTCTCGGTCCAGCGGCGGGAGATCCGGTCGACGGCGTCGTCGTCAAGCACGCCGCGGGCGTGGGTGAACGTGGCCTCCAGCGCGGGCCCGTCCTGCGTCTCCCGAGCGAGCACATCGACCACGAGCGCGTGCCCGGACCGGACGTCGCCGGGGGCGCCGACCTGGACCGCCGCGGTCTCGGGTGCAGCGGAGAAGGCGTCGTCGCGCGGCGGTGGGGCGGCGGCGATCCGCCCGAGGTAGTTCAGCTCGACCTCGGCGCCGGACGCCGCCAGGGCCTGTCCGGCTGCGGCGTTGAAGCGCAGCAGACCGTGGCCGATGCCGCCGTCACCGAACTCGCGCTGGGCGCCGGCGACCCGCCCGACAGCCTCGAGCGGGTCGGGACCGGCCGGGCCGACCGGGACCGGGGCGACGACGGTGAACCAGCCGACGGTGCGTGCGGGGTCGCACCGGCCGTCGGAGGCTTCGATGTCGGCGAGGTCGTCGAGACGCCCGTGGCTCTCAGTGTCGACCAGGACGGGTCCGCCGGGGCGGAGCTCCTGGAGGGCCTCGCCGAGCGCGGCGAGCAGCACGCCGTCCGGTCCGGCGCCGCTGCGGCGCGGCAGGTCGACGAGCAGCGCGGTGCCGAATCGAGCCGGGAGGACGACGCTGTGCCGCCGTTCGTCGGCGACGACGTCGCCGGCAGTGCGGGGTCGGCGCAGCGGCAGCGGCGCCGACCGTGCGACGCGGCGGGCCCACTCGTCGTATTCGGACCGGACCGAGGCGGTCGCGGCGTGTTCGGCGAGCCGCCGCGACCACCGGGCGAAGGTGGTGCGTTCCGGGGCGGCGGGGGTGCCACTACCGCCGGGACCCCAGGCGGCGACGTCGTCGACGAGCAGCCGCCAGGACACGCCGTCAACGGCGAGGTGGTGCGCGGCGACGACGAGACGCCCGGCTACTCGGGGGCCGCGGTCAAGCCACACCAGGCGCAGCATGCCGCCGGGCGCGGCGTCGAGTTCGTCGCGGGCGGCGACGGTGGCGGCGGTCACGGCGGCCGCCAGATCCTCGTCGCCGAGGCCGGTCGCGTCGATCCGGCGGGTGTGGAACGCGGGGTCGGTCGTCCCGGCCGGGGCGACGTCCAGATACTCCCAGCGGCCGTCGTCGTCGGTCACCAGCGCGGCGCGGAAGGTCGGGTGGGTGTCGAGCAGCCGCCCGGCCAGACCGGTGAGATCGTCGGCGGTGAACCACACCGGGGCCCGCACCAGGGTGGCCTGGTGGTAGCCGGTGATCGGCCCGCCGACCTCCTCGAGCCGGCGCATGACCGGAGTGAGCTCGATCCGGTCGGCGGAGACGGCGTCGACGGGCCCAGTGTCGGCGGTCGCCGGCGTCCCGGTGTCCGGTTCGCTGTCCGTCCCGGTGTGGTCCGGGAGGTCGGGATCGTCGCCGAGGGCCGCGGCGAGGCCGGACACGGTGGGGTGCGCCAGCACGTCGCGGACCCGCAGGGACAGCCCGGCGGCGCGGGCGCGGTCGGCGATCCCGATCGCGGACAGGCTGTCGCCGCCGAGGCCGAAGAAGTCCTCGTCGACGCCGGCCGTGTCCACCCTGAGGACCTCGGCGAGGATCCGGCAGAGGATCCGTTCGACCGGGGTGCGCGGCGCGCGACTGCGGGCGGTGGCCAGCGGCGCGGGCTCGGGCAGCGCGGCGGTGTCGAGCTTGCCGTTCACCGTCAGCGGCAGGGCCGCGACGACCGACCACAGCGTGGGCACGAGGTAGTCGGGCAGCTGTCGGGCCGCGACGTCGCGCACGGCGACCGGGTCGAGCGGGATGTCGCCGGATGCGGGGACGAGGTGGGCGGTCAGCCGCGTCGGGCCGGTCGCGGCGCCGTGGCCGACGACCGCGACCTGGTCGACGCCGTCGACGCCTGCCAGCACGGTCTCGATCTCCCCCGGCTCCACCCGATAGCCGCGGATCTTGAGCTGGTCGTCGCCACGGCCCAGAAAGTCAAGATTGCCGTCCGGACGACGACGCACCAGGTCACCAGTCCGGTACATCCGCCCACCGGGGATCTCCGGGTCGGCCACGAATCGCTCCGCGGTGAGATCCGGCCGGCCCAGGTAGCCCCGGGCCAGGCCGACACCGGCGACGTACAGCTCGCCGACGACACCGTCGGGGACCGGGCGCAACCACGGGTCGAGCACGACCGCGCGGGTGTTGGTGATCGGTCGCCCGACCGTCGAGGTGGCGCTGTCGTCGGTGCCGGCGCCGAGGGTGTTTATCGTGTACTCGGTCGGCCCATACAGGTTGTAACCCCACGTGCCCTCGGTGTCGCGCAGACGCGACCACACCGACTCCGGCACCGCCTCACCACCCAGCAGCACCAACGGCGGCACATGATCACCGTCCAACAGACCCGCCGCGAACAGATGGTGGGCATAGGTCGGGGTCACGTTCACCACGTCCACACGGTGCTCACCGCAGTACTCGACGAGCCGTTCCGCGTCGCGACGCAGCTCCTCGTCACAGATGTGGACCTCGTGCCCCTCCACCAGCCACAGCAGCTCCTCCCACGACATGTCGAACGCGAACGACACCGTGTGCGCCACCCGCAACACCCGACCACCCGCCGCGGCGATCGTCGGCGCGAAGATCTCCCGACGATGGTTGACCTGCATGTTCGTCAACCCCCGGAACGGCGTCACCACCCCCTTGGGGCGCCCGGTCGAGCCCGACGTGAAGATCACGTACGCGGCGTGGTCCAACCGGCCCGGGGTGCCGGGGGCGAACGACCCCAGCTCGTCATCGGTGAGTGGCGTGTCCGCGACCCCCTCGACCAGGTCCGGGTCGTCGAGCCGCACCTGCGGCACGGCCGGGTCGAAGCGAGCGGCGACGGCGGAGTCGGTGACCAGCAGCGCCGCCCCCGACGCGGCGAGGATCTCCGCAAGGCGCTCGTCGGGATGGTCCAGCTCCAGCGGCACATAGGCCGCCCCGGCGCGCAGCACCGCGAACAAAGCGACGACGTTGCCGACCGAGCGAGGCAGCCCCAGCGCCACGACCGACTCCGGTCCCACCCCCCGCACCATCAGGACCCGGGCCAGCATGCTCACCTGCGCGTCCAACTCGCCGAAACTCACCCGCTCCCCCGCCGCGACCAGCGCCGTCCGCCCCGGACAGACCGCAGCCCGCTCCGCGAGCAGCTCCGCGATCGTCACGCCCGGCACCGGCGTCGCGGAACTGTGGGCCCGCTCCGCGGCGAGCACCCGATCGGCTGGGGCGAGCACGTCGAGCGTGCCGACCCGCGCGGCCGGGTCCCCGACGAGGCCGTGCAGCACCGTGACGAACCGGTCGGCGACGCGGGCGACGGTGTCGGCGTCGAACAGGTCCGCGGCGTACTCGACGACCCCGGTAAGCAGGTCCGGCGCGTCGTGGAAGTTGAACGACGCGTCGAACTTCGCGGTGCCGGTGTCGACGTGGTGTGTGCTCACCTCGACCCCGTCGAAGGACGGCAGCACGACGTCGGTGTCGCCGGACAGACAAACCAGCATGACCTGGAACAGCGGGCTCCGGCCCGGTGCCCGTGGCGGCCCGACGGCCCCGACGACCTCGGCGAAGGCTACGTCGGCGTGGTCGTAGGCGGTCAGGTCCGCGGCCCGGGCCGCGTCGAGGAACTCGCCGACGGTGAGGTCGCCACGGGCGTCGAGACGCAACGCGAGGGTGTTCAGGAAGTAGCCAACGGCGTCGGTGAGCAACGGGTCGAACCGGGTGGAGATGGGGGTGCCGACTACGGTGTCCGATCCGGCGGATCCGTGCCGGGCCAACAGCACCGCCAGGGCTGCGTGCAGCACCATGAACGTGGTGACGCCGCGCTCGCGGGCCACCCGGTGCACCGCGCGGGTCAGCTCGGGCCCGATCTCGACCCGCGCAACGCCACCCGCACCGGTCGGTGTGGCAGGCCGCGGCCGGTCCGCAGGCAAGGTGCACTCCGGGGGGGCGCCGTCCAGGATGCGGCGCCAGTGGTCGAGCTGGGTCGCCGCCGAGGCGACGGCGCCGTCAGCCAGGCAGGCGGCCTGCCAGTCGACGAAGTCGGCGTACTGCACCGGAGCAGGCTCGGGTGCGCCGCCGCCCGCGCGGCGGTCGGCGTAGGCGCGTTCGAGGTCGCGGACCAGAGGTCGCCACGACCACTCGTCGGTGGCGATGTGGTGCAGGGTCAGTACGAGGACGTGGTCAGCCGGGTCCAGCTCCAACAGGACTGCCCGCAGCGGCGGCTCCGCGGTGAGGTCGAAAGGGTGGGTCGCCGCGATGGCGATCCGCTCGTCGAGGGTCTCCGGGGTGACCCGCTCGTGCAGCACGGCCGCGCGCACCGCGTCGCGGTCAGCGACGATCCCGACCCGACCGCCGTCACCGGCGCCGTAGACGGTGCGCAGCACCTCGTGCCGGACCGCCAGGTCGGCGACGGCGTCGGCCAGGGCAGCGGTGTCGAGCGGCCCGCGCAGGCGGAGCACGTTCGGCACGTCGTACACGGCGTCCGGGCCAGACACCCGGTGCAGGGCCCACATCTGGTGCTGCCCGGCGGACAGCGACCGCTCGCGGCCCTCCCGGGCGGCCGGGTACAGCGCCGGGCGGCGCACCGGAGCACCGCGCCCGGCCAGCTCGGCGAGCCCAGCGACCGTGGAGTGGTCGAACACGGCGCGGACGGTGACGTCACCGCCGAGCTCATGAACCAGTCGCAGCGCGAGCAGCGAGTGGCCGCCGAGGGCGAAGAAGTCGTCGTCGGCGCCGACCCGGTCCACGCCGAGCACGGTGCAGAACGCGGCGGCGACGGCCTCCTCCGCCGGTCCGGCGGGGGCACGGCCCCCGGCCGAGGACACCTGCGGGGCAGGCAGTGCGCGGCGGTCTAACTTGCCGTTGAGGGTGAGCGGGAGAGCGTCGAGCACGGTGATGACGGCCGGGACCATGTAGCCGGGCACCAAACCGGAGAGCTGCTCACGCAGCCGGGCGCCGTCGGGGCGCTGGTCGGACGCCACACCATTCTCCGTGCCGCCGGCGGAGGCGACGACGTAGGCGACAAGCTGGGTGCCGCCGGGACCTTCCCAGGGCAGGACGACCGCGCGGCCGACGCCGGACAGGGTGAGCAGGACGGCCTCGACCTCGCCGGGCTCCACCCGGAACCCACGGATCTTGACCTGATCGTCGGCGCGGCCGGTGAACTCGAGCTCGCCGCCGGGGCCGCGGCGGGCCAGGTCACCGGAGCGGTAGAGACGTCGCCCTCCAGCGTCGGCGACGAACCGAGACGCGGTCAGGCCCGGCCGGGCTAGGTAGCCCTGGGCGAGCTGGCCGCCGCGGACGTAGACCTCGCCAACAACGCCGTCGGGCACCGGACGCAGCCGGTGGTCGAGCAGCTCGACGTCGAGACCGTCGAGCGGGACGCCGACCGGGCTGACCCCGGCCTCGGCGTCGGCGCGGTGCAGCGCACGGAACGTGGTGTGCACGCAGGTCTCGGTGATCCCGTACATGTTGACCAGCCGGGGTGCGTCCTCGGGGTGGCGCGCATACCAGGGGCGCAGCCGCCGAACCTCCAGCGCCTCCCCGGCGAACACGATGTAGCGCAACGCATCGCCCACACCGGCGGGCTCGGCTTCGGCGAGCTGGTCGAACGCCGACGGCGTCTGGCTGAGGACCGTGACCCGCTCGGAGCGCAGCAGCTCCCAGAACACCTCCGGGGAACGGACGGTCTCCTGATCGGGCACGACGAGCCGGGCGCCATGGGCGAGCGCTCCCCACATCTCGAACACCGACACGTCGAAAGCGATCGAGTGGAACAGCGACCAGGCATCGTCGGTGGACAGATCGTAGTGCCGGTCGGCGGCGGCGACGAGGTCGAGGACCGCGGTGTGCGGCACCTCGACGCCTTTCGGGCGGCCGGTCGAGCCGGAGGTGTAAATGACGTAGGCCGGCTGGGCGGGCGGGACTGAGACGGGCGCGAGCGGTGCCGCATCCCGCGCGGTGTCCCTGTCGTCCAGCACGACCAGGTCGACGTCACCGGGTAGGGAACGGGTGGCGTCGCCGACGACGGCGCAGCGCGGTGCCGCGTCGGCCACGATCAGCGCGGTGCGCTCGGCGGGGGCGGTGACGTCGAGCGGCACGTAGGTGGCGCCGGCACGCAGGACCCCGAGCACAGCGACGACCATCGCGGCGGAGCGGGGGACGGCGATCGCGACCCGGTCCCCGGGTCGGACCCCGCGGGCGGCGAGCAACCCGGCCAGGCGGGACGCTCGGTCGGCGAGCTCGCGGTAGCTCAGGCGCTCGTCGGCGACCACGGCGGTCGCGTCGCCGCGGGCGGTGGCGACCTCGTCGAACAGCGAGGCGAGGGTGCCGCCGACGGTGCGGGGCGGCAGCGGCGGTACCGGCGTACCCCGGTCCGCGACCGGCAGCTCGGCGAGGCGCCGGTCCGGGTCGGCGGCGACGGTGACCAGCAGCGTACGGAGCCGGTCGACGACGGCGGTGACCTCGTGCTCGGTGAACAGGTCGGTGGCGTACTCGACAGCGCCGTGGACGACCGGCTCGGCGCCGGCGGTTTCGAAGAACTGGAGGGTGGCGTCGAACTTGGCGGTGCCGGTGCCGACCCGGCGGGGCTCGACGTCGAGGCCGTGGAGCACCAGGTCGCCTGCGTCGTCCTCGACCCGCAGATACACCATCTCGATCTGGAACAGGGGGTGGCGGGCGGAAGAGCGCTCGGGGTTGACCCGCTCGACGACCTGGTCGAACGGCACCGTCTGGTGGGCTATCGCGTCGAGGGCGGTGCCGCGGGCCCGACCGAGCAGCTCGGTGAACGACGGGTTTCCGGTGAGATTTAGGCGCAGCGCGACCGTGTTGACGAAGAAGCCCAGGACGTCGGCGAGCACGTCGTCGTCGCGTTCGGACACCGGGGCGCCGATGACGGTGTCCGGGCCGGCGCCGTGCAGGTCGAGCAGGGTTGCGACGGCGGCGTGCAACAGCATGAACATCGAGACCCGGTGCGCCGCGGCGAGGCGCTGCAGGCGGGCGGTGAGCTCGGCGTCGAGGGTGAAGCGCACCTCGGCGCCGGCGCCGGTGCGGGCCTCGGGGCGGCCGTGCCGCAGCGGGAGGGTGCACTCGGTGGGCGAGCTGTCGAGGATACGGGCCCAGTGGTCGAGCTCGGTCGCCGCGAGCGAACCGGCGTCGCGGGCGTCGCCGAGGCGTTCGGCCTGCCATGCGGTGACGTCGGCGTAGCGGACCGGCAACGGCGCGAACCCGGGGCCGTTCCCGGCGGCGCGGGCGGCGTAGGCGGTGCCAAGGTCGCGCACCAGAGCGCGGAACGACCAGTCGTCGACGGCGATGTGGTGCACGACGAGCACGACGAGGTGCCGGTCGGCGGTGGTGCGCACCACGTGCAGCCGCAGCGGGGACTCGGCGTCGAGCGCGAACGGGGTTCGGACGAGTTCGGTGACGAGCTCGGTCACCCGGTCGTCGCCCGCACCGGTGAGGTCGTGGACCTCGGTGCGCGGCGCGATCTCGGATCCAACACGCTGGACGAGCCGGCCATCGGTGTCGTGGTAGGTGGTGCGCAGGACCTCGTGGCGGGCCGCAAGGTCGTCGACGGCCGCGCCCAGGGCCGCGACGTCGAGGGGGCCGTCGACCTGCCAGGCCCGTGGGATGAGGTAGGTGGCAGACGGTCCGGCGAGCTGTTCATGCGCCCACATCCGGACCTGCCCTGGCGAGGCGGGTGCCTCGGTGGTGCCGTCGGCGGCGGCCCGGCGCGGCCGGGCGGCGACCTCGGCCAGGGTGGGTCCGCCGTCGCCGATGGCCTCGCCCGCCGGGGAGGAGTCCACCGGAGCGGGGTCTGCGGTGCCGCCGCCCGGGACCGTGTCCGTGAGGGCGCCGTCGCCGAGGTGCTCGGCGAGGCGGGCGACGGTACGGGCCTCGAAGACGTGCCGGGGGCGGATCCGCAGCCCGGCCTTGCGGGCCCGGTTCGCGGTGGTCAGTGCGGAGATGCTGTCGCCGCCGAGAGTGAAGAAGTCCTCGTCAACGCCGACCGTATCCGTGCCGAGGACCTCGGCGACGATCCGGCAGAGGGTGTGCTCGGTCGCGGTGGCCGGTTCGCGGCTGCGAGCGGCGACCAGTGGCGTCGGCTCGGGCAGCGCGGCGGTGTCGAGCTTGCCGTTCACCGTCAGCGGCAGGGCCGCGACGACCGACCACAGGGTGGGGACCATGTAGTCAGGAAGGGCACGGACGGCGGCGTCGCGGGCGGTCCGCGGGTCGGCCCCCGCGCCGACGAGGTAGGCGGCGAGGCGGCGCTGTTCGGGGACCTCGGCGTGCTCGCGGGCGACGACCGCGACCTGGTCGACGCCGTCGACGCCTGCCAGCACGGTCTCGATCTCCCCCGGCTCCACCCGATAGCCGCGGATCTTGAGCTGGTCGTCGCCACGGCCCAGAAAGTCAAGATTGCCGTCCGGACGACGACGCACCAGGTCACCAGTCCGGTACATCCGCCCACCGGGGATCTCCGGGTCGGCCACGAATCGCTCCGCGGTGAGATCCGGCCGGCCCAGGTAGCCCCGGGCCAGGCCGACACCGGCGACGTACAGCTCGCCGACGACACCGTCGGGGACCGGGCGCAACCACGGGTCGAGCACGACCGCGCGGGTGTTGGTGATCGGTCGCCCGACCGTCGAGGTGGCGCTGTCGTCGGTGCCGGCGCCGAGGGTGTTTATCGTGTACTCGGTCGGCCCATACAGGTTGTAACCCCACGTGCCCTCGGTGTCGCGCAGACGCGACCACACCGACTCCGGCACCGCCTCACCACCCAGCAGCACCAACGGCGGCACATGATCACCGTCCAACAGACCCGCCGCGAACAGATGGTGGGCATAGGTCGGGGTCACGTTCACCACGTCCACACGGTGCTCACCGCAGTACTCGACGAGCCGTTCCGCGTCGCGACGCAGCTCCTCGTCACAGATGTGGACCTCGTGCCCCTCCACCAGCCACAGCAGCTCCTCCCACGACATGTCGAACGCGAACGACACCGTGTGCGCCACCCGCAACACCCGACCACCCGCCGCGGCGATCGTCGGCGCGAAGATCTCCCGACGATGGTTGACCTGCATGTTCGTCAACCCCCGGAACGGCGTCACCACCCCCTTGGGGCGCCCGGTCGAGCCCGACGTGAAGATCACGTACGCGGCGTGGTCCAACCGGCCCGGGGTGCCGGGGGCGAACGACCCCAGCTCGTCATCGGTGAGTGGCGTGTCCGCGACCCCCTCGACCAGGTCCGGGTCGTCGAGCCGCACCTGCGGCACGGCCGGGTCGAAGCGAGCGGCGACGGCGGAGTCGGTGACCAGCAGCGCCGCCCCCGACGCGGCGAGGATCTCCGCAAGGCGCTCGTCGGGATGGTCCAGCTCCAGCGGCACATAGGCCGCCCCGGCGCGCAGCACCGCGAACAAAGCGACGACGTTGCCGACCGAGCGAGGCAGCCCCAGCGCCACGACCGACTCCGGTCCCACCCCCCGCACCATCAGGACCCGGGCCAGCATGCTCACCTGCGCGTCCAACTCGCCGAAACTCACCCGCTCCCCCGCCGCGACCAGCGCCGTCCGCCCCGGACAGACCGCAGCCCGCTCCGCGAGCAGCTCCGCGATCGTCACGCCCGGCACCTCGACAGCGGCGTCCGCGGTCCGCGTGGCCCAGGCCGCGCGTTCGGCGGGCGTCTGCAGGTCGACCGACCCGGCTGGGGTGCCGTCGGTGGTGACCGCGCGCAGGGCCTGCACGAAGCGGTCGAGCAGCCGTTGTGCGGTGGCGGGGTCGACGAGGTCGGGGCGGTGCTCCAGCCGGACGACGATCCGTGGGCCGGGTGCGAGCACCCAGGTCAGCGGGAAGTGCGTGTGGTCGGAGTAATCCATCGCGGTGACGGCGTTGTCCCGGGCGAAGCCGGTGAACGTGTCGGTGTCGAGGAAGTTCTGCAGCACGTAGAGGCTGTCGAACAGGTCGCCGTCGCGGCCAGCGAGGACGTCACCGAGACCGGCGTGGTCGTGGGGCATGAGGCGGGCCCGGTCGTCCTGCAGCCGGCGGGCGTGGTCGAGCAGGTCGCGCCGGGGGTCGAGGCCCAGCCGCACCGCGACGGTGTTGAGGAAGACCCCGACGGTGTCCTCCAGGCCGTCGCCGTCGGCGGGACGGCCGGAGACGGTCGCTCCGAACACGACGTCGGTGCGGCCGGTCTCGGCACCCAGGACGAGGGCGAGTGCGGTCTGGGCGAGCGCGTTGAGGGTGACACCGCCACGCCGGGCAGCCGCCTCCAGCCGACCGGTCAGCGCGGCCGAGAGCTCGGTGTGCAGCACGTCGGGGACGACGAGTTCACGGCCGCGCACGTCGTCGGCGACCAGGGTGGGCTCGGCGCCGTCGAGGTAGGTGCGCCAGATCCCGAGGTCGGCGTCCCGGTCGGTGGTGGTGAGCGCGGCGAGGTGCTCGCCGAAGGAGCGGCGCGGGCGGTGCGGCGCGCCACCGCGGTACAGGGTGAACAGGTCGTCGAGGACCCGGGCGCGCGACCAGCCGTCCCAGAGCAGCAGGTGGTAGGTCAGCACCAGCACGTCGTCGTCGGGGGTGCGGACGACGGTCAGTCGCAGCAGCGGCGGATCGGTGAGGGAGAAGCGGACGATGGCGTCGCGCGCCAGCACGGCGGCGAGCTCGGCGTCCGGGTCGTCGACCGCGCGCAGGTCGACCTCTGTCAGGTCCACCGGGTGCTCGGCACACAGGTACTGCACGGGCCCGGCGGCCGTGTCCCCGCTGAAACCGGCCCGGACCGCGGGGTGGACGGCGCCGAGCCGGGTGGCGGCCGCCCGCATGCGGTCGACGTCGATCTGGTCGGCGATGCGGAAGGTGTTCTGTGCGTAGTAGACGTCGCGGTCGGCGTCCATGACGCTCTGCACGTACATGCCCGCCTGCAGCGGGGACAGCGGCAGCACCGCGCGCAGCGGCGCGGGTGCCTCGTCGGCGAGGGCGGTGAGCTCGGCCGGTTCCACCGTCACGGAGGTGCCAAGCAGGTGGTGCGCAGCCCCGCCGAGTGCCGTGGCGACGGCCTCGGCCACCGGGGCCGTGGCGTCACCGAGCGGGCCGTGGACGATGACGGTCGTGGCGCCGACGTGCTCCACCAGGTCCACGACGAGCCGTCCCGGCTCGGGTGCGCCGGCGCCGTCGACCCGTTCGGCGCCTGCCCAGTCGATCGGCAGGACCGGGTCGGGCTCGGGGTGGCGGCGCAGCAGCACCGTGGGCACGCCCAGCGGGGCCAGCTCCCGGGCTCCGCGGGCGTCGAGGAAGCGGTGGTGGTCGAAGCCGGAGTGCGGGCCGGTCGGGGCGCGGCGCACCCCGGCCGGGGTGACGCGCACCGGCTCGGTACCCGCGAGCGGGACGACCGCGCGGTCGAGGTCGGCCCCCAGGTCGGGACGGGTCCCGTCCTGCACGTCGACGACGAGGTCGTCCTCGGCGTACCCGGTCTCCCGCAGGGCCGCGGCCAGTGCGGTGACCGCGACGTCGACCACCGCCGTGCCTGCGGCGCCGGGGCTGCCCGGGCGCGCCGTCGCGGTGGCCCGTCGGGGAGCGCCACCGGAGATCGGGGCGATGTCCGGGACGGCGGCGGGGGCGAGGATCGCGGTCCAGGCCGCGACGACCTCCGCCGACGGCGCAGGCCGCTCGGCGAGGGCCAGGGCGCCATCGTCGGGACCGGCCGCGGCCCGGTCGGCCCCGGTCGGATCGGAGTAGGCGAGGGCGAGATCCTCGGCCAGCAGCACGACGGCGCGGTCGTCGGCGGCGATCTCGTGCACCGCGAGCAGGACCCCGTCGCCGGAAAGCTCGCCCGGGCCGTCGCCGCCGGACAGCAGCGCGATCCGGGTGAGGTCACCGGCGAACGGGTCCAGCTGTGCGGCGAGCTCGGCGAGCACCGCGCCCGGGTCACCCTGCGGGACCGTGCCGGGGTCGTCCGGGCCGGGCGCACCGGCCTGCAGGGACCAGACCGACGGCGCAAGCTCCTCGACGAGGGTGGTGAGCGCCGAGTGCCGGCGCCGCACCTGCGCCCAGGCCGTCCGGAGCCGGTCGGGGTCGACGGTGCCGCGGTGGCGCAGCAGGACGCCGCGGACCCGGCCGGGGCCGGCGTCGGGCGACTCCTCGGCCAGGCGGGCCACCGACGGCAGCAACGCCAGCTCCCGCACCGGTGCGGCGGGGTCGGCGGAGTCGGATGCGGTCTCAGTGGCGCGGGTCATGCCGGTCCTCCGGACGGGCCCGCGACGGCGGGATCGTCCACGATGTCGATGAGTGCCTGCGCCCAGTGCCGGGCGAGCAGGTCCAGGTCGTCGGCGCCCAGCACGGCGCCCGGTGCGGTGAGCGAGACGTGCAGCTGCGGACCCTGCGGTCCACGGCACACCATCGCCTCGATCTCGCAGGTGTGCGGCACCTCGAGGTCGGGGTCCTGGTCGGCGCGGGCGGCGATGCGGCGGGGGTCGTCCGGGCCGACGACCGCGGACGCGCCGTCCATCCGGCCCAGGTAGTTCACCAGGACCGGCGGGGTGCCGAGCGCGGCCAGGCGGGGGCCGGTCTGCGGGTGCAGGTACCTCAGCACCCCGAAGCCGATCCCGGTGGCGGCGGGGCCGCCGAGCCGATCGCGGACATCGGCCAGCAGCGTCGCG
Source organism: Pseudonocardia sp. HH130630-07 (assembly GCF_001698125.1). Lineage (NCBI taxonomy): Bacteria > Bacillati > Actinomycetota > Actinomycetes > Pseudonocardiales > Pseudonocardiaceae > Pseudonocardia > Pseudonocardia sp. HH130630-07. The sequence continues at coordinate 71,664 of NZ_CP013855.1, forward strand.
GGGTCCGGGTGGCGGACCAGGTGCACCGGGAACAGCGCGGTGAACCAGCCGACCGTGCGGGACAGGTCGACCCCCGGTGCCAGCTCCTCGCGGCCGTGGCGCTCCAGATCGACGACGAGATCGTCGCGGCCCCTCGGGGACCAGCGGTGCCAGGCCTCGACGGTCGCGGCGAGGCTGAGCTCGGTGCCGTCGTGACCCGACCGCAGCATCCGGGCCGTGACGTCAGCGGGCAGCACCCTGGTCGAGGTGCGTGTCGCGCTGCGGGTGGCGGTCCGGACCTGCGGGGTCGCGTCCGACAGGACAGGTGTGGCGGCGGCGAGTACCTGCTGCCAGTGCCGGTACTCCGCCAGCGTCGCGCGGTCGGTGGCCCGGCCGGCGAGCAGCCTGCCGTACTCGGCCAGTGAGGTGACCGCCGGTGCGAGCCGCACAGTGCGGCCGGCACCGGCGGCCGACCACGCCTCGTCGAGGTCGTCGAGCAGGATGTGCCAGGACACCCCGTCGACGGCGACGTGATGGGCGACGAGCAGCAGCAGGTCCGGTTCGTCGCCGGGGACGGTGAACAGCACGGTCTGCAGCACCGACCCGGTCCGTGGGTCGAGCCGGGCTGTCGCGGCGGCCGACTCCTCGGCCAGTACCCGCCGACCGTCCGGGCCGTGCGGGTCGGGCAGTTCCACCTCGTGCACGATCGGGTCAACGGTGACGTCGGCGGCGGGGCGCACGTGTATCTCCCGCAGTCCGTCGGTGACCTGCAATCGCAGCGCCTCGTGGGTGGTGACGAGCGCGGCCACCGCGGTCCGCAGCGTCGCGATCGTCCGTCCCGGGCCGACCTCGATCAGCACGGACTGGTTGTGCCGGCGGTGAGACCCGGACAGCTCGGCGAGGCGCTGCACGATCGGGAACGGCGGCACCTCGGTGGCCTCGTCGCCGACGCGGGTGTCCTCGGCCGAGCGGGCGGCCGCGACCAGCGCGGCCGGGGTCCGCTCGCGGAACACGTCCTGCGGGGCGAGCACCAGCCCGGTGCGGCGGAGGCGGTTCACCAGCCGGATCGCCAGGATGCTGTCCCCGCCGACGGCGAAGAAGTCGTCCTCGGGCCCCACCGGGGTGCCCAGGACGGCGGTGAACGCCTCGATGACGGCCTGCTCCTGCGGACCGGCAGCGGACCGGTCGTCGACGGTCGGGGCGAGCGTGCCGGGATCGGGCAGCGCGGCCCGGTCGAGCTTGCCGTTGACCGTGAGCGGCAGCCGGTCGAGCAGGACCAGCGCGGCGGGCACCATGTAGCCGGGGAGCGCCTCGGCCAGCCTCGACCGCAACGTCGCCGGGTCGGGTTCCGCCCCCGGCGCGGCGACGACGTAGCCGGCGAGGCTGCGATGTGAGGTGTCGTCGGTCCCGGTGGTGCGCATCGTGACGACCGCCGAGGCGACCCCGGGCAGCTCGCGCAGGGCGGCCTCGATCTCGCCGACCTCGATCCGGTAGCCCCGGATCTTGACCTGGTCGTCGGCACGACCGGCGAACTCCAGGGACCCGTCAGCGCGGCGGCGCGCCAGGTCACCGGACCGGTAGAGCCTGCTGCCCGCGGGACCGTCGGGGTCGGCGACGAAGCGGCTCGCGGTCAGGCCCGGCAGCCCGGCGTAGCCCTGGGCGAGCTGCGGTCCGGCGACGTAGATCTCCGCGACGGTCCCGGCCGGCGCCGGACGCAGCAGGTGGTCGAGCAGCCGCACCTCCAGCCCGGCGAGCGGCTCGCCGACCGGGCTGACCGGGCGGTCGCAGTCGGCCGGTCTGATCTCGCGGTAGGTGGTGTGCACGCAGGTCTCGGTGATGCCGTAGAGGTTGGCGAGTACCGGCGTCCCGGCCGGATGCCGATCGAACCAGTCGCGCAGCAGACGCGGGTCCAGGGCCTCCCCGCCGAACACGACGTAGCGCAGGTTGCGGGCGGGCGGGTGGGCCCTGCCCCGCGCCGGGGGCTCGGCCGCGGCCAGTGGGTGGAAGGCCGAGGGTGTCTGGCTCAGCACCGAGACCCCCTCCTCGGCGATCAGGCTCCACAGGTGTTCGGGGGTGCGCGCGGTCGCGGTGTCGACCACGACGACGGTGCCCCCGGTGGCCAGGGCGCCCCACAGCTCGAAGACCGAGAAGTCGAACGCCACCGAGTGGAACAGTGTCCACGTGTCGTCGGGACCGACCGTCATCTCGCCGCGCGGTCCGACGGTCGCGGCGAGCATGGCCAGCACCGCCGCGTGGGACACCTCGACGCCCTTCGGACGTCCGGTGGACCCGGAGGTGTAGATGACATACGCCGGGGTCGCGGACGCGACCGGGACCGGCCGGTCGAGCGGTGCGGCATCCGCACCTCCGGCCGCTCCGGCACCGGTGTCGGTCCCGGCCTCGGGCAGCCCACGGGTGTCGACGGTCAGCACCGCGACACCGGAGCCGGTCACCGTGGACGGCGCGTCCGGTCCGGCGAGGACCAGCCGCGGCCGGGCGTCGTCGAGGATCGTCGTGGTCCGCGCTGAGGACGCGTCGACGTCGAGCGGGATGTAGGTCGCACCGGCCCGCAGCACGGCCAGCACCGCCACCACCATGGCCACGCCGCGCGGCAGGCCCACCGCGACGCGGTCGCCGGGCACGGTCCCGCGGGCGACGAGCGCCCCGGCCAGCCGGGCCACCCGCTCCTCCAGCACCGCGTAGTCCAGGCGGTCCTCGCCCGCGACCAGCGCGGTCGCCGACGGGTGCCGGGCCGCGGTCGCCGCGAGGACCTCCCCGAGGGTGCTGGCAGGCCCGACCGGTGCGGCCGGCGGCCGGGCGACGGCGGGGGCGCCGAAGTCGCGCAGGGTCGACAGCGGGGCGTCGGGATCGGCGACGAATCGGCGCAGGACGGCGACCAGTCGGTCGAGCGCGGCCTGCACGGTCGCAGGGTCGTAGAGATCGAGGGCGTACTCGACGACGATCCGCATCCGGCGCTCGTCGGTGGCGGCCTCGAAGAAGGCGAAGGTCAGGTCGAACTTGGCGGTCCCGGTCCCGACCCACCGGGTGGCGGTGTCGGTGCCGGCCAGCTCGAGCTCGCTGATCCCGGTGTCGGTGCGCAGGTAGACCAGCTCCACCTGGAACAGGGGGTGCCGCCCGGACCGTGCCGGCGCGATCCGCTCGACGATCTGGGGAAACGCGACGTCCGACCGGCTCATCGCGGCGAGGTCGGCGGCGCGGACCCGGTGCAGCACCTGTCCCGGAGTGGGGTCGCCGTCGAGGTCGACCCGCAGCGCCAGGGTGCTCAGCAGGAACCCGACGACGTCCTCGGTCCCGGCGGCGCGGCGCCCGGACACCGGGCTGCCGATCACCACCGATCTGGCGCCGTTGGCCCCGGCGTCGCGGTCGGCGTCGACGGAGGCGTCCAGCAGCACCGCCAGCGCGGCGTGCAACACCATGAACATGCTGACCCGGTACCGGTCGGCGAACGCCCCGAGCGCCGTGACGAGCTCCGGGTCGAGCTCGCCGATCAGCTCCGCGCCGCGGCCCGACGGCCGCTCCGGCCGGGGACGGTCCCCGGGCAGGGTCGTCTCGGCGGGCGCCCCGGCGAGCGTCCGCTCCCAGATGTCGAGCTGCTCGCGGGCCAGGGGGGTGGGCTTCTGCGGGCTGCCGACCGTTCCGGCCTGCCAGGCCGCGACGTCGGAGTAGCGCAGCGCGGGCTCGGGCAGCATGGGCTCGCGCCCGGCGGCGCGCGCCGCGTACGCCGTCCCGAGGTCACCGAGCAGGGTGCGGTAGGACCACTCGTCGACGGCGATGTGATGGCACACCAGGGTGAGCAGGTAGCGATCCTCGCCGACGTGTACGACGTCGGCCCGGATCGGGGCCTCCTGCTCCAGGTCGAAGCGGTGCCGGACCAGCAGGCCCACCAGCTCGTCGGGGTCACGGCCGGCGAGGTCGCACCAGCCGACCTGGGCCACGAGTTCCCCGGGCGGGTGCACGACGGCCGCTACGTCGCCGTCGGTGTCGGGTCCGCAGTCCCGGTAGGTCGTGCGTAGGATCTCGTGCCGGGCGACGATGTCGGCCAGCGCGTCGCGCAGGACCGTGACGTCGAGCGGTCCGTCGACCGTCCAGGCCCGTGGCACGTTGTAGGTGGCGGCCGGGCCCTCTAGCCGGTATAGCGTCCACATCTGACGTTGCGCGGGGGCGAGTTCGGTGGGTGCGCCGTCCGAGCGCCGCACGGGTTCGGCCGCGGTCGCGGGCGGCGCGCAGGCACGGTCGACGACGGCCCGCAGACCGGCCACGGTGGGCGCGGCGAACACCTCGGGCACTGTGAGGTCGGTCCCGCAGCGCTCCCGGATCCGGTTGACCAGGCGCAGCGCCGACAGCGAGTGGCCGCCGCGAGCGAAGAAATCGTCGTCGACGCCGATGGCGCCCTGGTCGAGTCCGAGCACCTCAGCGACCAGGCCGCACAGCTCCCGCTCGCGGTCGTCGCGGGGGGTACGGCCGGCGGTGACCACTGGCTCGGGCAGGGCGCGCCGGTCGAGCTTCCCGCTGGGGGTGTGCGGCAGCTCGGGAAGCGCGACGAGCGCCGACGGCAGGAACGCCGCCGGCAGCCGCTGCGCCAGCTGCGCACGGAGTGCATCGAGGTCCGGCGACGTCGCTGTGGCCGGAACCAGGTACCCGACTAGTGCGGGACCGCCCGGTGTGGACCGGACGACGACCGCGGCGTCGGTCACGTCGGGCAGCTCCTGCAGCGTGGCCTCCACCTCACCGGGCTCGACCCGGACACCGCGCACGGTGACCTGGTCGTCGGCGCGGCCGAGCAGCCGGTAGCGGCCGTCGGGCAGCCGGACCGCGAGGTCACCGGTGCGGTAGAGCCGCCCGCCGGTGTCCAGCGGATCGGCGACGAACCGGGTCGCGGTCTCCGCCGGGCGTCCGGCGTAGCCGCGCGCTGGCTGGACGCCTCCGACGTAGAGCTCCCCGGCGACGCCGTCGGGCACCGGACCGAGGAAGCGGTCCAGCAGCCGCACGGTCGTACCGGGCACCGGCTGGCCCACGGTGACCGGGCCGTCGGCGGCGGAATCGACGGGCCCGGCCAGGACGTCTCCGGCGACTTCGGAGGAGCCGTAGGAGTTGACGATCTCGGCATTGGGGGCCCAGCGGCGGGCCGCGGCCACGACCGATGCGGTCAGCGGCTCACCGGAGCAGACCAACCGGGCGAGCTGCCCGGGCGCGGGTGCACCGGCGGCGGCCAGCACCTCGACCAGCGAGGGCACCGCGGTGAGCTGGGCCGTGCCGGACCTGGTGACCCGCTCGGCGAGCGCCGCGGGATCGCCGGCGGTGGCGTCGTCGACCGGCACGATGCGGGCGCCGCCTGCGACCGCGGCGAACAGCTCGGTGAGACCGTCGATGAACGACACTGAGCTCTTCACCAGCCGGGTGTCGCCCGGGCGCACCGGCCAGGCCGCGGCGGCCCAGGCGAGCCGGTTCGCCAAGGCCTCGTACGTGCCGAGCACCCCTTTCGGCCGGCCGGTCGATCCGGAGGTGTGGATCAGGTAGGCGGCCGCGGCGGGGTCGGGCACCGGGAACGGCGCGACTAGGCCGTGCGCGTGCAGCGACGGCGGGCCGAGGACCGCGGCGCCGGCCGGGAGGGCCACCGGCGGGGCATCGCCGGTCACGACGACGGCCAGGGCGACGTCGTCGAGGACCAGGCGCCGGCGCGGGGCCGGGTAGGTGGGGTCGAGCGGGACGAGCAGCCCGCCCGCACGCGCGACGGCCAGCAGCGCCACGACCAGCTCGGCCGAACGGGGCAGCAGCACTGCCACCGGGGTCTCGGCCGCCACTCCGGCCGTGCGCAGCAGGTCGGCGAAGGCGTCGACCGCGGCGTCGAGGTCCGCGTAGCCCAGTTCCCCACCGTCGTGGACCAGCGCGGGGGCGCCGGGGGCGGTGGCCGCCCGCCGGGCCAGTAGCTCCGCGGGGGAGCCACCCGATTCCGCCACCGGCGCCGTGTCGTGTGCAATGTCCGATTCCGTGGCCGGGCCGGCGAGCAGCGCGGTGAGCCGCGACGCCGGCGTGGCCGAGGACAGCACGCGCTCGATGCCGTCGAGGACGGCGGCGACCATCGCGTCATCGAGGCGCGCGAGGGTGTGCACCGCCTCTACACGCAGTGCGTCGTCGTCGGCGAAGAACTCCAGCAGCAGCGGCTGTGCGGACGCACCCGGGTCGGTGCGGGTCACCGTGGTCGTGGCATCGGGCAGCCGCGGGCCCGCGCCGCCCCGCGGGACCAGGTCCACCGTGACGTCGATCAGGTCGGCGGGGCCGCCGCCGGAGCGAGCGCCCAGGGCCGTGACCAGCCGGTCGTAGGGCACGGCGTGTCCGCGTGCCCATCCCGCGTCGGTGCCGACGCGGGCGACGAGATCGGCCACCGTGTCCCCGGCGTGCACCGACGTCGGCACGACGACGAGGTCGGCGAGGTTGCCCACGACCCCCTCGGCCGCCTCGGCGTCCCGGTCGGAGACCACGGTCCCCAGGCGCAGCCGCGGGTCCGGGCCGAACGGTGCGAGCGCGGCGGCGGTCGCGGCGAGTACCACGGTGTAGGGGGTCGTGCCGAGCTCGCGGGCGAGCCGGCGGGCCCCCTGCGCGGCGGCGGCGGACAGGTCGCGGTCGGTGCGCCTGGCCGCCTCGGCCGGTGCGCCGGGGTCGGCGGGTGGCTGGTGGGAGAACGGGCCGGGCACCGCCTCGGCGAGGATCTCGCGCCACGGGGCGAGATCCGGCGCGTCCTGCCCGTCCGCGGTCACGAGCCGGCCGGGGCCCGGTGCGGGGGTCTCGTCGAGCGGTGTCCCGGCTCGCGCGGCACCGTAGGACCGTTCGAGGTCCCGCGCGACGACGGCGAACGTCGGGCCGTCCCAGGCCACGTGATGGGTGGTCAGCAGGACGGTGCGCCGGGAGCCGGACTCCCGGAGCAGATCCAGGCGCAGCGGCGCCTCGACGGCGAGGTCGAACGGACGCCGGACCTGCTCGCGGGCGATCTTCTCGACCCGGGCGGCCCGCGCGTCGTCGTCGGCATCGGTCAGGTCGGTGACGACGACCGGGTCCTCCGGTGCCGGGTGGACCCGCTGTATCGGCGCGGTGTCGTCGCCGGATCCGCCGTGGAAGGTGGATCGCAGCACCGGGTGCCGGGCCACCAGGTGCCGCAGCGCAGCCACCAGCGCCGGTTCCGACACCTCGCCGTCGATGGTGAGCCGCACACCCAGGTTGTCCGCCACGCTGCCGGGGTGGACCTGCTGGCGCAGCCAGGCACGACGCTGGCCGGGGGTGAGGGCGAAATCGGTCCGGCCGTCGTCGGCGACGGTCGCGTCACCGGAGGAGTCCCGGTCGCGCTGTAGTCCTGCCTCGGCCAGGCGCCGGGCGATCAGCTCGCGCCGACGTTCGTCGAGCGTGGTCATGGGGTGTGGTCCTCCGGAACGGCGGGGATGGTGGTGGACGAGGCTGGTCGGTCAGTCGCTCACGGCGAGTGCGGCGTCGATCTCGTCGTCGTCCATCGCACCGATCTCCTCGACCACCTCGGCGACCGCGTCGATCCGGTCGGGTTCACCACGGCGCAGCTCGTGCGCGAGGCCGCGGACGGTGGGGTGGGCGAACACCGCGCGCGCCGACACCGCGGCGGTGTCAAGCACCGCACGCAGCCGGGCGACGATCGCGGTGACCAGCACCGAGTCGCCCCCGAGTGCGAACAACGAGGTCTCGACACTCACCGGGCCGCGGCCGAGCACCTCGCCCCACACGCCGGCGATGACGCGTTCGAGGGCGGAGTCGGGTGCGGCGCCGGGGCCGTCGTCGCCGATCTGCTCCTCGACGAGCCGTCGCACCGCCCGCCGGTCGACCTTGCCGTTGCCCGAGAGTGGGAGCCCGTCGAGCGCGACGACGCTCCGCGGCACCATGTGCGGAGGCAGCGTCGCGGGCAGCGCGCGGGCCACGTCATCGGGGTCGGCCCCGCCGTGGACGGCGAGGGCGAGAAGCGCCTGCCGCCGACCCACCACCACCGCGACGGCGCCGTGCACGCCCGGTAGCGCCGTGGCCGCGGCCTCGACCTCACCGGGCTCGATGCGGAACCCGTTGAGCTTCATCTGGTCGTCGCGCCGACCGAGGAACTCCACGGTGCCGTCGGGCCGGTAGCGGCCCAGGTCACCGGTGCGGTACCAGCCGAACCCGTCGAGGACCGGGAACCGGTCCTCGGTGCGGGCAGGGTCGCCGCGGTAGCCGTGGGCGACCCCGGCACCGCCGATCCACAGCTCGCCGGGCACGTGGTCGGGGGCGTCCCGGCCGGCCGCGTCGACGACCCGCAGCCGAACCCCGTCCAACGGGGTGCCGTAGGGCACGCAGGTCCAGTGTGCGGGCACCTCGCCCGGCACGTCCTGGATCGTCGAGTGGATCGCGGTCTCGGTGGTGCCGCCCAGCCCGGCGAAGGCGCAGCCGTGCACCCGCTCGCGCAGCCGCCCGGGCAGGTCGGTGCCGACCCGGTCCCCGCCGAGCAGTACCTGACGCAGCGTGGGCCCTAGGTCGTGTTCGGTGGCGAGCAGTGAGTCCAGCAGCGGCGGGACGCAGTTGAGCACGCTGACCCGGTGGTCGTGGATCAGCTGCGCCCACCGGTCGGGGTCGCGCTGCTCGCCCTCGGCGAGTACGACGACGGCCCCGCCCGCGTGCAACGCGGCGAACACGTCGAACACCGACAGGTCGAAGTCGAGCGCCGAGACCATGAGGGTCCGGTCGGACTCCCCCATAGCGAACCGGCGGAGGAGGTCGTCGATCGTCGCGGTGGCCGCGCGGTGCGGCACCTCGACGCCCTTCGGCTCGCCGGTCGACCCGGAGGTGAACAGCAGGTAGGCGATCTGCTCGGGATCGGGCTCGGCGGGGACGGGGAGCGGTTCGGCGCGCAGCAGATCGTCGAGACCGACCCGACCCGCACCCGGGTCTCCGTCGCCGCCGGAGTCGCTGGTGATCGCTGTCCGGTGCCCAGACACTGCGGTGATCCGCTGCACCCGGTTCGTTGGTTGCTCGACCCCGAGCGGCACGTAGCTGCCGCCGGCGGCGAGCACGCCCAGGACCGCGACGACCTGCTCGGGTCCGCGCGGCAGGGTGACCGCGACGGGCTCCGCCGGCTCCAGGCCGCGGGCGCGCAGCCCACCGGCCACCCGCAGGGCGGCGTCGGCGAGCTCGGCGTGGGTGAGCACACCGCGCTCGGAGATCACAGCGGGCCCGTGGCGATCGGTGGCTGCGGCGAAGAACCCGCCGTGCAGGGTGCGCGGCGGCGGGACGTGCGCGTGGTCGGTGCTGTTCACCCGGTCGCGGACGGCGAGCTGATCCGGCGGGAGCAGCGCGGGCACCGGCGCGGTCCAGGTCGCGTCGTCGGCCAGCCCCCGGACGAGCCCTGCGAAGGCGTCGAACATCGCCTGCGGCACACCGTCGGGCAGCCGGTCGGCGCGCACGTCCCAGTTGACCAGGATGCGGCCGCCGACCTCGGTCACCTGGGCGTCGAGCAGTACCTGCGGCCCCTGGGAGATCATCCAGACGGGGTCGCCGAACAGGTCGCGGGCGCGCTCGTCGAACAACTCCCCGAGACCGAGACCGCTGGTGAACACGACCGGGGCCAGTACCTGCTCCCCGGCGGCGCGGCCCAGCTCGCGCAGCACCTCGACCCCGGAGAAGGCCGACTGCTCGGCGTCGGCGTGCAGCCGGCGCCGGATCGCGCGCGCCCGCTCCAAGAACGTCGCGGGCCTGGTCAGGTCGATCTCCAGCAGCACCGAGCCGGTGAAGTCGCCGACGACTTGGTCGATGTCGGGGTGCACCGGGTCGCGGTCGAACAGCGGCACGTTGAGCAGGAACCGCGGGGTCGCGCTCCAGGCGCCGATCACCTCGGCGTAGACGGTGGCGACGACGACGGCTGGGGTCAGGCCGTGGCGCCGACAGGCCGCGAGCACGGCAGCGCGCTCGGCGCCCTCCAGGGTCAGCGCGAGGCGCTGCGCGCGGGCCGGGCCGTCGTGCTCGACGGTCGGTAGCTCGGGCGCTCCGGGCAGCTCGGGCAGTCGCGCGGTCCAGTACCGGCGGGCGGTCTCCACTGCGTCACGGCGGCCCACCGGCCGGGTCGCGAGGTACTCGCGGTAGGTGACCGCGGGGCGGTCCACCGGTAGCTCCGGATCGGCGTAGAACCGGGCGAGGTCGGCGAGGACCCGGCGGTAGCTCACGGCGTCGGCGGCGACCATGTCGACGTCGAGGTGCAGCCGGGACGCGCCGGGCAGCAGCGTGACCGCGACCCGGAACACCGTGCCCTGCTCGATGGGGAGCTGCTCGTGGCTCATCTGCTCGCGCAGCGCGGCGAGCCGGGCGTCGCGTTCCCCGGCGTCGACCTCCCGAAGGTCGTGCACGGTGAGCTCGTCCCATCGGGCGGCGGGCCGGATCTCCTGACGCCCGTTGTCGGTGATCCGGGCACGCAGCATGTCGTGCCGGTGCACCAACTGTTCGACGGCCGAGCGCAGCCGCTGCGGGTCCAGTCCCGGCCCGTCGAACTCCAGGTACAGGTGCGGCGCGACGCCGCCCAGCGGCTGGGCCGGGTCCCGTCCGGCCCAGTAGGCGTGTTGGAGCAGGGCGAGCGGGAACTCGCCGCTGTCCGCACCGGGCTCCCCGTTGCCCGGGCCGCCGGGCGCCGGGCCGGGCTCGATGTCGGATGCCGACGGCGCGTCGGCCGTCGCCGCGGCGCCGCCGAGCAGGTCGGCCCAGCCTGCGATCGTCGGCGCCGAGGCCAGGTCACTGAACCCGACCGTACGGCCCTCGCCACGCCAGCGGCCGACCAGACGCATCAGCGCGATCGACTGCAGCCCGAGCTCGAACAGGTCGTCGTGGTCGCCGATCTCCTCGGGATCGTCGCCGAGGAGATCGGCGACGAGGTCGCGCAACGCGTCACGGGTGACCGTGGACAAGGCTGTGCCCTTCATCCCGGAGTGCTCAGGGGCCGGTCAGCGGCCGGCGGTCTGGGCCACGGCACCGGGGACCGGCTCGGCCGGGTCGGCGCCGAGCGCGACGATCCGGTTGTCGACGTCGACGTGCACCACCCGGGCGACGTGGTCGGGCACCGCAGGCTCCGGCACCTGCTGATAGGCGACGATGATCGTCAGGTCGCCCGGGTGCACGAGGTGCGCGGCGGCACCGTTCACGCCGATGACCCCGCTGCCGCGCTCACCGGTGATGAGGTAGGTCTCCAGCCGGTTGCCGTTGTCGATGTCGAGGACCTGGACCTTCTCGCCCTCGACGAGCCCGGCGGCGTCCATGAGGTCCTCGTCGACGGTCAACGAACCGACGTAATGCAGGTCCGCCTGAGTGACGGTGGCGCGGTGGATCTTCCCGCTGAGCAGGGTGCGGTAGCTGACGGTCTCGGCGACGCCGGACATGACGAGTCCTTCCTCGCCGGGCGACGCCCGGCGCGGGATGTGGAGGGGATGAAGGGTCAGGAGCCGGAGCGTTCGACCAGGCTGCGGGGACGCAGGTCGGTCCAGCTCCGCTCGATGTGGTCGAGGCAGGAGGCACGGTCGTCCGCACCGAAGACGCTGCGCCATCCGGTGGGCACCTCGGCGAACGAGGGCCAGAGGCTGTGCTGTCCCTCGTCGTTGACCAGGACCAGGAAGCGGCCGTCGGGGTCGTCGAAGGGGTTCGTGCGGTCGGACATGGATGTTCTCCGTCGGAAGTTCGGATGTCAGCCGGGACAACGGGTCCTAGCGCGGGGCGGCAGACACGGTGGCGCGGACCGGTGCCCCGCCCGGCGAGCGGGACAGGATCGAGTCGACGATCTCGCCGGAGCGGACCGCGATCGTGGACAGCAGCGTCGAGGTGATGCCGTGGGTGTGCTCGGTCGGCCCCTGGACGTGGAGCCCGGCCGTGATCCGACCCCCGCAGGGCAGCTCGCCCATCTCCAACCGGTAGTCGCGGCCTACTCGCAGCTGCCCGGTCGGGTCCCGCAGGACCGCGTCGGCGAGACCGCCGCCGAGCAGCGTCCGCGGGTCAGCGGATCGGTAACCGGTCGCGTACACCACCGCGTCGGCGGTGATCACCTCGCGGGCACCGTCAATGAGCGACTTGACCGCGAGCTCCACCCGGTCCCCGGCGTCGACGACGTCGGCCACCCGCGACACGTTGCGAAACCGCAGGCGCTCGGACCCGGCCACCCGCTCGTGGTAGTGCGTCCGGTACAAACCCTCGATGAGCTCCGGGTCCACCACCGAGTAGTTCGTGTTCGCGTGGTAGCCCAGGATCCGGTCTTTCACCTCGACCGGGGCGGCGTAGAAGTCGTCGACGGCGGCCGGGTCGAAAATCCGGTTCGCGAACGAGGTGTCGTCGGCAGGGCTGTAGCCGTACCGCGCGAAGACCGCGTGCACCTCCGCGGTGGGGAAGGTCCGGTGCAGGTGTTCGACGGTCTCCGCCGCGCTCTGCCCCGCGCCGACCACCGCGAACCGGACCGGCGCGGTGCCCTCCAGCTCACGGGTCCGGAACAGCAGATCACGGTTGTGCCAGATCCGCGGGCCCGCCTCCACCCCAGCCGGCAGGAACGGCCGCAGGCCGCAGGCCAGGACGACGTTGCGCGTCCGCAGCGTCTGGGTGCGCTCACCGGCGCGGACGACGACGTCGAGCAGGTCGACCGTGCCGTCGTCGGAGCGCACCGGCAGCACCTCGACGACCTCGTCGCCGTAGTCCACCGAGACTCCCCCGCCGTCGGCTCCCTCGCGCGCGACGGCGCCGGCGGCCCAGGTCAGGTAGTCGTGGAACTCGAGCCGGGTCGGGAAGTTCGACCCGTAATTGATGAAGTCGGCGAGCCGGCCGCGTTCGTGGAGGTAGGACAGGAAGGTGTACGGGCTCGACGGCTTGCGGAGCGTCACCAGGTCTTTCAGGTGCGAGACCTGGAGGGTGGCTCCCTCCAGGAGCATGCCCCGGTGCCAGCCGAACCGCTGTTGGCGCTCCACGAAACGAGCCGTCGGTCGCCGGTCGCCCTTCTCGGCGCCGCGTTCCAGGAGCGCGATCGCGATCCCGAGATTGGACGGGCCGAAGCCTGCCCCGACGAGGTCGAGCGGTACGTCGCCCGGATGTCCTCCGTTGCCTGTCACCCCTGCGGCACCCCTTTGCATCACCAAATAGCAACTTAGGCAAACCTAATCACGACACCTCGCTACTGGTTCCACCGATCGGATGACGCAAACAATCGGTGACCCTTGGCGCGGCATGGCACGGCACGACGGGGCGGGGCAGGGCCGCGGCCACCGGACGACGGTCAAACAGGACGGGCGCCGGCGTTCACGCCGTGCTGGCGACCCCGGGTGCGAGCGGCTCCAGGGTGCGGAGGGTGCCGCCCCAGCCGACGGTCTCGGTGGCGACCTCCCGCAGCTCGGCGGCGGTGATCACGGCGGCGAGCTCCTCGGCGGTGCGCAGCCCGGATCCGTGCAGGACCAGGGCCAGCAAGTCGTCCTCGGCCTCGTGCTCGTCGATGTCCTGATCGTCGAGGACGTCCTCCAGGAGCAGGATCCGCCCACCCAGGGGGAGACACTCCCGCGCGCGGCGCAGGATGTGCGCCGCCTCCGCGTCCGGGTACTGGACGAGCACCTTGCCGAACAGGATCGCGTCCGCGGCGGCAACCGTCTCGGCGATGGTCTGCACGACGACCTCCACCCGGGAGCGGGCCCCGGCATCAGGGATGGCCCGCGGCAGCTCGGACCGGACCCAGGCGGCGTCCGAGGGCGGCGTGACGATCGTGACCGCGGTCCCCGGGCGACGGGCGACCACGGCCGCGGCGGCGGACACCGCGGCGTCGGTGTGGACGACCAGGTGCCCTATTCCGTCCAGGGCTGCGGAGTCGGCCACCGGCGCGGCGATGTAGTCGGCGAAGTGCGCGGTGTTGTCCAGCAAGCTGCGCGCGAAGCCCTCCTCCGCGCGCAGGCTCGGGTAGTCACCGCCGGTGACCGCCGTGAACACCTCCTGGCCCGTACGCACTGCCTGCTCCAGCCCGAAGAAGCCCCGTTCACGCCGGGCGCCGACACCATCGCGGCGTAGGACATCGAGGACGTGGTCCTCGGTCAGGTAATAGCCGGTGTCGGTGAGTGTGTACCCGCCCCGGCCGTCGCGGTCGAGGATGCCGATCGACGCCAGGTACCGCAGCAGCTTGACTAGTGACCGGGGGTCCGCGCCAGCCCGTTCCGCGAGCGCCCCCGGGTCGTGGGTCCCCCCGGCGATGAGCTCGCCGAGACCGAGGTCGGCGGCCGCCCGGATCGCCAGCGGGGGCAGCAGCTCGGCCTGCTCGTTGAAGGTCTCGAACGCCTCGGCGTTGTGTTCCTCATCGGTGATCTGCGGGTCGGACTCGAGCGTCACGACCTCGCCGTGCTTCCAGTAGCCGGTGAAGTCGATCCGGCGCCGGTCCACCCCCGCGGCGACGAGCACGCGGCGCAGGTCCCGGACGACGGACTGTTCCCCCGCCAGCCACGCCGCGGTGCTCGCGGCATCCCAGTCCGGGGCCTCGACGATCCCGTTCAGGCGGGTCACGAGCTGCGACGACGTCCCCGGCCCGGCTCCGTCGCGCACCAGCCAGATGACCCGCACGCCAGGGCGCTCGACCAGCGGGACCCGGTGGGCGTCCTCCGCGATCTCGAGGAACACCTCGGCCCGCAGATCGGCGGGCGCGGTGTCCAGCAGGCGCGAGATCGCGGGTATCGCGGTGTCGTCACCGGCGACCAGAAGCCGTGCGTCGGTGCCCGGCAGCGCGAGCGAGGCCGCGGGTCCCGCCACGTGGACCCGATCCCCCGGCTGCGCCCGGTAGGCCCAGGTGGTGGCGATGCCCACTCCGTGCCGCACGAACTCCACGTCCAGCTCACCGGCGACGGGATCGTGCCGGCGGACGGTGTAGACCCGCCAGACCGGGCGGCGCCCCTCGGGCAGCTTGATGCCGCCGTCCTTCAGGATCGGCAGAACCGGCTCGGGCTCCCCCGGATAGGGGAAAACGAGCCTGACGTCGTCGTCGAATCCGGTGCTGACGAAGGCCGGCCAGGCGCGTCCCTCGGAGTCGGTGAACTCCGCGAGTTGCTTACCGGCCAGCGTCACCCGCCGCAGCGCCGGTGTGACATCGACGATCCGCGAGACGGTGAGCTCCCGGACGGCGATCGGGTACACAGAGACGGCGCGGTCCTGGTTGGGCATCGGGCTCCTTCACGTGCCTACGACCGGAACAGAGCACGATGTCCAAGGGCCGCAGGCGGGGGTCCTGTGCGGACCCACCACACCGGACCCTGGAGGCTCCGGCACCGACCCTAACCGAGCTGAGATCGGCGCCCACCGACATCCGGCGCGTGACACCTCCGGGACCCGGTCGTCGGGTTACCTCACCCACGCCCCAGCCGTGGTGACGAGGATCGGCATCATCCAGAATCACAAGGTCGCCGCCAACAGATAGATGCCACCGGGACGTCGATCTCGGGGTTCCGGCAGTTCCTACACCGGCGACGAGATCGCCACGGTCGCCCAACGGATTGGCCGCTAGGGCGTGTCTCCCAGATAGGCGGAGCGGGGTGCGCGATGCTTGATCGGTGCCGCGTACCGCTGTCCTGACTGATGCCCAGTGGGCCCGTCTGGCGCCGCTGTTGCCCTCCTCCGAGGGTCGTCGCGGGCGCCCGTTCCGCGATGACCGCCGGGTGATCGAGGGGATCATCTACCGGTATCGGTGCGGGCTTCCCTGGCGCGACGTCCCAGCCGAGTTCGGGCCGTGGCAGACGTTGTGGAAGCGGCACCGCCGCTACAGCGGCGACGGCACCTGGGACCACATCCTGGCTGCTCTTCTGGTCGAGGCCGACGCCGCCGAGGTGCTCGGGTGGGCGGTCAGCGTGGACTCCACGATCATCCGTGCCCACCAGCACGCCGCGACCCTCAAGCGCGACACAGGGGGCCGGATCGAACTACACGAATCTGCTCGCCGAACCAGCAGATCACGCGCTGGGACGGTCCCGCGGAGGGCTGTCGACGAAGATCCACCAGCTCGTTGACGGGCACGGCCGCCCGCTGGTGGTCCTCCTCGGCCCCGGCCAGGGCGGCGACTCGCCAATGTTTCCGCACCTGATGGCGCGCCTGAGCATCGCCCGACCGGGCCCGGGACGACCCCGGACCCGGCCTGAACGCGTGCGCGCGGACAAGGCCTACTCCTCACGCGCGATCCGCCGGCACCTGCGCGAGCGCCGGATCATCGCTGTCATTCCGGAGCCCTCTGACCAGCAGGGACACCGCAAACGACGGGGCTCACGCGGTGGCCGACCGCCCGCATTCGATCCGGTCGACTACCGAAACCGCAACGTCGTCGAGCGCGGGTTCTGCCACGTCAAGCAGTGGCGCGGGCTGGCCACCCGTTACGACAAGCTCGCCCTGACCTTCCGCGGCGGCGCCGTCCTGAAGGCAATCGTCACCTGGCTCCGCGCATTGGGAGACACACCCTAGTGCCGCGTCCGGGAACGTTGGGGACGTAATCGTGTCGGCTTGATCCGTCCCGGTCTGGCGCAGGAGGCTGTGCGCCGGAGGTGATGGCCGTGGCGCGACAGCCGGAGGTGTTCGTCCGGGGACTGACCCCGGACGAGGCCCAGCGATTGGTCAGGATCACGCGCACGGCGCGGGACCGGGTCCGGTTGCGGCGGGCGGGGATCGTGCTGGCCTCGGTGCAGGGCCGGACCGCGACCGAGGCCGCGATGATGTTCGCGGCGAAGCCGCAGTACGCGCGGGAGGTGATCCACGCGTTCAACCAGCAGGGCTTCGCCGCTTTGGACCCAAAATGGAGCGGGGGCCGACCCCGTAGGTTCGGTCCCCACGTCCGTGAGCTGATCTGCCGGGTCGCTCGCACCCCGCCCCAGCAGGTCGGGTTGCCGTTCACCACCTGGAGCCTGGCCAAGCTGGTCGAACACCTCGCCGCCGCACACCGGGTCGTGATCAGCGTCGAGACCGTCCGCCAGGTCCTGCGTGACGCCGGGGTCCGCTGGCAGGCCACGAAGACCTGGAAGGCCAGCCGGGACCCGCGGTTCGTGGAGAAGATGAACCGGATCCTCGACCTCTACGACCGCGCCGCCGACGGTCGCCTCGAACCGGGTGCGCGGGTGATCTGTGTCGATGAGTTCGGGCCGCTGAACCTGCTGCCCCGCCCCGGTCGGGGCTGGTTCCCGATCCGGCGCCCGGCCCGGCTACGGGCCACCTATAGCCGTCACAGCGGGGTCCGGCACATGTTCGCCGGTCTGGACCTGGCCTCCGGGCAGCTGTTCTACCGGCTCCGTGACCGCAAACGCGGCCGCGAGTTCCTCGACTTCCTCCGCCAGCTGCGCCGCCGTTTCCCCACCGGCGGTCTGCACGTGGTCTGCGACAACTTCTCCCCGCACCTGCGCACCGATGTCGCGCACTGGTGCCACGACCACGACGTCGAGCTGGTGCTCACCCCCACGAACGCGTCCTGGCTGAACTGGATCGAGTCGGAGTTCACCGCGCTGCGCTACTTCACCCTCGACGGCAGCGACTACCCCTCCCACACCGCCCAGGAAGCCGCGATCGCCGGCTACATCCGCTGGGCCAACCGCCACGCCCGACCCAAGAAACACTTCGCGCCCGAGTCCAAGATCCGCAGGCCGGATTACCTACCCAACATTGAGCCTTTTTCAACCTGCCGTTCCGGCAGCTCAGGGGCCTGGTTGTGTGGGTGCAGACGCCGAGCTGGCGAGCCGGTGACCTGTGCAGCTGTGGTCAGAGCAGTTGCGCTGCAACCTTCGCGATCTCCTGACGCAGAAGCTCGCTGGTCAGGTTGAAAAAGGCTCATTGCCTGACGAGGCACTAGTGAGAAAACTGGCGTATAGACGTTGTGGTAGAGTGAGCCTTTGCCAACCTGGTCAGGTGTTGACGATCATGAGGGTCTGAACTGCGGCGATGAGTTGTCCGGCCCGGTTCGGGCTGGAGCGGATCTTGCGGAGGATCTTCCAGTTCTTCAGCTCGGCGTTGACCCGCTCACCGGGTCCGCGGCGGCGGGCGTGCGCGGCGTTGACCGCCTTCTGGTTGCTGGACAAGGGGCGGTAGTGGCCGGTGTCGGGATCAAGGCGCCGACGCCTCTGGGGGACCGTCACGGTCGGGCCTGCGCCCTGGTAGGCGGTATCGGCCGCGGCGGGGATGTCATGTTCGGTCAGGGCGTCGATGATGCCGTGCTCGCGGGCGGCGCCCATGTCGTGGCGGGCTCCGGGAAGCGGCGGGGAGATCCACACCAGCCGGCCGGCGGGGTCGGCGATGACCTGGACGTTGAGTCCGTGGCACTTGTGCTTGCCGGAGTAGAACCCGCGGTCATAGCCCGAGGCCATCCCGACGCGGTCGATGCGCAGCAGGGTGCCGTCGAGGATGACGAACGCTTTCCCGATGGCGACGTCGATCGCCTGCTCCAGGGTCGGGGCCATCGCCGCGAGCAGCTCGATCGCCTCGCGCAGGTAGCGGTAGACCGTCGAGGTCCCGACCCGGAAACCGCAGGCGAGGTCGGTGTAGGTCTCGCCCTTGCGCAGGTGGGCGACCACGAGCAGGGCCTGGCGGCCGCACGTCAGCTTCCGCCACCGGGTCGCCCGCTGGTTGCGGTGCGCGCGCAGCGCGTCAGAGAGTACGTGCAGGGCACGGCTGGACACGGTCATCCCGGACGGGTAGGACAGCACCTTGAAGCTCCTGGTCGGACGGTTTCGATCTCAGCAATCGCCCGTCTACCAGGAGCTTCACCCATCCGAGGGCACGCCACGCCGCACAGGCTCTGACCAGCCCCAACACCAGGTTGGCAAAGGCTGATCCACTCTCCCGTGGGTTCAGAGCCTCCACCGAACCCGGGGCGGTTCACTACGCCTCGACGGAGTCACCAACATCGCCGCCGCACTGCGCCACCACGCCCGCCGGGCCCTGCACACCTACAAGATCACGTGACTTTGCCGGGACCCTGGGCGGCGGGCGACCCTGTGGAACGAGCGGCGGACGTTGTGGGCGTCCATCGCCGATCCGGTTTGGGTGGCGACGACCGGCGAGTCCGACCGGAAACTGGGGTTCTTCCGGTCCGGGGCGCGGTCGGATGGGGCATGCACACGCGCAGGAGTCCGAAGGAGTGGTGGGGACAGTGAGCCTTTTTCAACCTGACCAGCGAGCTTCTGCGTCAGGAGATCGCGAAGGTTGCAGCGCAACTGCTCTGACCACAGCTGCACAGGTCACCGGCTCGCCAGCTCGGCGTCTGCACCCACACAACCAGGCCCCTGAGCTGCCGGAACGGCAGGTTGAAAAGGGCTCAGTGTATGAGTGAAGGAACGTCGACTCCCGCGTCGTGAGCTGCCAGAGATTCGTTCGCAGTTCGTGCGGATGGTGGATGACGGGATCGGGCGCGAGTCGATCATGTCGGCGCTACGGCTGAAGCGTGCCACGTACTTTCAATGGCGGCGTCTGTACCGGGAGGGCGGGGTGCAGGCGCTGGCCGTGAAGCCCTTGCCGGGGGCGAAATCGAAGCTGACTGAACAGCAGACATCGCAATTGCGGAGTTGGCTGGTCGGGCGTGATCCGCGCCAGTTCCAGTTCGACTTCGCGTTGTGGACCCGGGTGATCGTCGGTGAGTTGATGAAGACCCGGTTCGGGGTGGAGATGACCCCGCAGGGGATCGGGCAACTGCTGCGTCGTATCGGGCTGTCGCCGCAGCGACCGTTGTACCGGGCCAGTCAGCAGGACCCAGAAGCGGTCCGCCGGTGGCGAATCGAGGAGTTCCCCGCGATCCGGGCCCAAGCCCAGCGTGAGGGGGCTCAAGCTGTACTTCGGTGACGAGGCCGGCGTGCGAACCGACCATCACGCAGGTACGACGTGGGCGCCGGTCGGACAGACGCCGGTGGTGGAAGCGACCGGGCCGAGAGGCGTGTCACGCGAGCCGTGTAAGCCGCGGGTGGACCAAGATCGACCGCAGTGATCAACACGGCGGTCGGGAGGGACACCCACGTGAGCGAGAACCAACCCGATCCCGACGGTGAGACCGCGGCTGCCCGCCGGCTTGCCGAGGCGCTCGACCCGTCGGCGATCGACGCGCTGTTGGCCGATGCGAAGGCCGCCGGTACCCCGATCGACGGCGTCGACGGACTGCTCAACCAGATGACCAAGGCCGTGCTCGAACGGTCGCTGCAGACCGAGATGACCCACCACCTCGGCTATGACCGCGACGACCCCGCCGGACACGGTACCGGCAATTCGCGTAATGGCAGCGCTACCAAGAAGGTGTCGACCACGAACGGGCCGGTGACGATCAGCGTGCCGCGGGACCGGAATGGCGAGTTCGAGCCGCAGATCGTGCCGAAACGCGCCCGTCGGGTCGGCCAGATCGACGAGCTGGTGCTCTCCTGTTACGCCCGCGGAATGTCGACCCGCGACATCGAAGCGCACCTGCTCGAAGTGTACGGGGTGGAGGCGTCACGGGAACTGATCTCGAACATCACCGATGTGGTGACCGACGAGATCGAGATCTGGCGGAATCGGCCGGTCGACGAGGTCTACCCGATCGTCTATATCGACGGTATCCGAATCAAGATCCGGGACAAGGCCGCGGTCACGATCAAGAGCGCGCACCTGGTCATCGGCGTGGACGTCGAGGGCCGCAAGCACGCGCTGGGCTGCTGGATCGCCGAGACCGAGGGCGCGAAGTTCTGGCACGCGGTGCTCACCCAGCTGCGCAACCGCGGGCTGCGCGACATCCTGATCGCCTGCTGCGATGGCCTGAGTGGTCTTCCTGAAGCCATCACCAGCGTCTTCCCCGACGCCGTCGTCCAGACATGCGTGGTGCACGTGATCCGCAACGCGATGCGGTTCGTGTCCTACCAGGACCGGAAGAAGATCGTGAAGTCCATGAAGACGATCTACACCGCGCCCACCGTCGAGGCCGCCGAGCTCGCCCTGAAGGATCTTGACACCGAGTGGGGACGACAGTACCCGGGAGTGCTCGACGTCTGGCGTCGTGCGTGGAACGAGTTCATTCCGTTCCTCGACTACCCGCCCGAACTACGGCGGATCGTCTACACCACCAACACCATCTGGGTGTTTAGATCAAGGAGTCGGTCAGGGCGTTGCTTCCCCGGCCGATGCTCGAGGCGGCCAGCCCTGACTCTGAACGCTATTGACGCCGTGAGGCTGTCTTCGATTCGAAGTGTCGGGCTGGCCGCGTGAGCGCAGGCCCGCGGTGCCTGGCTTGAAGAGAGCCTGCCTGACTCAACCCAGATCTGCCGACACCGCGGGCCTGCGCTGTCCACGATAGGCCACGCAGACGGGAACAAGTGTTGACGCACGAACACGGTGTCGCGGGGATCGATCCTCACAAGAATACGGCTACCATCGCAGTCCTCGATCATCGAGGCGGCGTGGTCGACAACAAGTCCTTCTCCATCACCAAGGGCGGTATCGATGAGCTGCTGACGTTCCTGCTCGGTGTCGAGCTGACGATCGACCGGATCGGCATCGAAGGATCGGGATTTCTCGGCCAGCCGCTGGTCCTCGCGCTCGCGGCCGCGGGTTACGACGTGCGCGAAGTCCAAGCCAACCGCACCGCGGAGCGGCGTAAGCGTCGTCGTCGGGCCAAGACCGACGCCGAGGACGCGGAGGCCATCGCCCGAGAGGCCCTCAGCGACCCCGAGCTGCCTCCGGCCGGGAAGCACACCGCGCCCAGCCCGACATGGCAGACGCTCACGGTGATCCGCGACTGGCGTGAATCTCTTGTCCTGCAGCGTGTTCGGCTGCTCACCGAGTCCGAAGCAGTACTCGTCACGCTCCCCGTCGCCATCCGCGCCACGTTGCCCTCGACCAGCCGCGTTCTCCCGCAGCTCCAGTCCCTGGTCGACGGCGTCGCGAACCCCGATCTGCTCAGCCCAGCCGAGCGGCTCAAGCTCGACCGGCTCGCGGCCAGCCTGAACGACATCATCACCCTGACGGCGCGGATCAAGGAACTCGACCGACAGATTCCCGCCCTCCTCAGCGACCTTGGCTGCACCCTCACAGAGGTCCGCGGTGTCGGCGTGGTCACAGCCATGGATCTTCTGGTCGAGATCGGCGATCCGTGCCGGTTCACGACCGAGGCCCAGTTTGCACGCTGGTGCGGAATCGCGCCCGTCGCCCTCTCGTCGGGTGAAGGTCACGGGCCGGCCCGTCGGCACCGACTCGACCTCGGCGGCAATCGAGCTGTCAACTCTATTCTGCACATCGTGCACGTCACGCAAGTCCGATGCCACCCGCCGGCGAAAGAGTACATGGCGAAACGGGTCACCGACAACAAGACAAAACGTGAGGCTCGGCGAAGCCACAAGCGGCAGCTCGCGAACATCATCATCAGACACATGTGGACCGACGCAAGACGCTCCACGGCGACCACACCGACCAGCTCCGCAGCTGCTGCTTGACAAGAGAGCTTCGAATCCATCAACTTCCAACTCCGGAAAATCACAAAGACTCGCGGGCACTTCCCGTCGGACGAGGCGGCGATGAAGCTACTCTACCTCGGCCTGCGGAACATTCCGAGCAAGAGAGGAGGTGAGTCCGGAACCGGAACACATGGCTGGAAAACAGCCCTGAACACCCTGGTCGTCCTCTTCCCTGGACGACTTCCTCTGTGATAGCTTAACCACATCAGTCACCCGTGGCTTACACGGGAACCGTGACAGGCTCTCAGCGGCGTAGCGGCGGTGTCGCTTCCACACCGTTTGCCAGGGCCCGAACTGCTCCCGCGGCAGATCTCGCCAGGGGATCCCGGTTCGGTATCGGAAGATGATCCCCTCCACCACGCGGCGATCCTCGCCGAACGGGTGCCCACGCCGCCCGGCGTTGGAGGGCAGCAGCGGCCCGATCAACTGCCACTGAGCATCCGAGAGCAGCGCGAACCTCGACGAACTCACCGGCTCATCCTGCCGGCAGTCCGGACACCCATATGGGAGACACGCCCTAGCGATCCTCCCGCCTACCGCACCGAGATCGAACGGCCGTTCTTCAGCGTCACCTGACGGAACCGGCACAGAGGCCCGGTCTGCGTGGTCGCGGTACCGGGAGGCTCGCGGCCGGGGTCACCCGCTCTCTCCCGGCTGCGGGAGCACCCGACGACGCAACGCCCCGGCGAGCTCGGCACGCCCGGGGATGTCGAGCTTGCGGTAGCAGCGCGTCAGGTGGAGTTCCACCGCGCGCCGGCTCACGCCCAGCGACGCGGCGACATCGCGGTTGCTTGCGCCCGCAGCCGCAAGTCGGGCCACCTCGAGTTCGGCCGGGGTGAGCGACACACCACCGGACCGTCGTCTACCCCGGCCCCCTGCCGCCGTCAGTTCGGCCCGCGCACGGGTACTGAGCGTCCACGCCCCGCACACCTCGGCGAGGTCGAGTCCCTCGCGCAGCAGCATTCGTGCCTGCGCCTCGTCTCCGGTCTCCCGGGCCATCACCCCGAGATCGACGAGGCACCGCGCCGAGTCGAGCACCCGCGGTGATCGGGCCAGTTCGGCCGCAGCGTTTTGCAGAGTCCTCAGCCCCTCGCGGACGCCCTGCACCACTCCCAGCACGCGCAGTGCGGCACCGACGTGGCCGTGGGTCCCCCATCGGCGGGCGAGCTGGAGGTGCTCCAACGCCACGGCCCGGGCGGCGGCGTGCTCGCCCAGCTCGTGGTGCAGCAACGCGGTCCGCCCCTGCCAGCCCAGCGCGGCCGGGTTCACGATGCCAACGCTGCGCAGGCGCCGTCCTGCCTCCTTCGCCTGCGCCAGTGCCTCTCGTGGGCGTCCCCGCGCCGCCAGCACGGCCGCGCGGGCGTCGAGCAGCCAGCTCCACCGCCACGACCGGTCCGACGTCCCCTCCAGGTTCGCCGGGTGCACCAGCACCGCGGCCTCGTCCACCTCTCCGAGCTCGATGAGCGCGAGCGCGGCACAGTGCAGGGTCATCAGTCGGGACTCTCCGCTGACCTCCCCGGTGAGCACGTCCAGGGAGGCGCGGGCGTCGGCGAGTGCTTCCGGAACCCGCCCGCACCGCAGGTGCAGCATCGAGCGGGCCCCGCGCAGGAACGCGTGCAACTCGGGCCGCTGCTGCGTCCGGGCGTCGGCGAGGGCGCGTTCGTGCAGGAGCGCGAGTGTGTCGTCGGCCTCGGTCCACGCCAAGACGCCGAGGGCACCCATCCGGATCGGCTGGAGTGCCTCACTCTCGTCGAGCGCCCCGTCCAGGGCGCCGCGGGCCAGCACGGCGGACTCGGCCGCGTCGGTGCGCAGGAGAAGCGTCGAATAGAACACGTGCGCGCTCCGCAACGCACTCGCGCCCGCCCCACAGCCGAGGACGTGCGGATCGGTCCGG
The DNA here is from genome assembly GCF_001698125.1 of Pseudonocardia sp. HH130630-07. Classification (NCBI taxonomy): domain Bacteria; kingdom Bacillati; phylum Actinomycetota; class Actinomycetes; order Pseudonocardiales; family Pseudonocardiaceae; genus Pseudonocardia; species Pseudonocardia sp. HH130630-07. The sequence continues at coordinate 96,006 of NZ_CP013855.1, forward strand.
TCGACCCAGTCCCGTACCGCCGACATCTGCGTGCTGTCCTCGGCCGAGGCGTAGAGGAGCAACGCTTCCAGGCGTAGGCGCAGGTCCCGGTCACCGGGCGGTTCCGGACCTGACTCCGGTGCGGCGGCGGCGAGGTCGCGGAGGCCGCGCTGCAGCAGCCCGACCAGGCCCACGGCGTCGGGCCCGGTGCGGAACGCGACGAGGAGAGTGATCGCCCGTGCACGCTCGCGCGCGGACCCGCTGACCGGCAGGGCCCCGGTGAGGTGGCGGTGCGCGCGGCCGGGCGCGATGTGCCGCTCGGTGATCCCGAGGTCGAGGAGAAGGGCCGCACGCGTGCGATCCGGCACGTTCCCGCGCAGTGCGTGCACCAGGAACGACGCGGCGAGCTCCGGAGCGCCCCGCTGCCGCGCCCGGCAGGCCGCACCGTGCAGCAGCTCGACCACGCCCCGGTCGCCCGGCGGCCCCGCGTCCAGGAACTGCACGGCCACGCGTTCCGGCGGGGCGCCCTCGGACTCCAGTACCCGCCCGGCCCACGCCCGCAGCCGGCACCTGCGCTCGCCGGACAGGGCCTCGAGCACGGCCGTGCGGGCCGCCGCGTGGCGGAACCGTCGCCCGTCGCGGTCGAGGATCCCCAGCGCCGAGAGGCGCGCGGCGGCGCGGTCCACGGCCACGTCGTCCAGCTCTGCGACCAGGGCGACGGCTCTCGGCGTCGTGTCGTCGCCGAGAACGGCGACCGCCTGCGCCAGCGCGGTCTCGTCTGGGGACAGTCCGCGCAGGACCGCGGACACGCCCTCCACCGCCAGCGCGGCGCCGATCCCGTGGATACGGTCCGTGGCGTCGGTGACCGGCGCCGGGTGGGCGAGCCGTTGCACGACCCGGGCCACGAGGGCTGGGTTCCCGCCGGTCGCCCCGATGCACGCGTCGAGCACCTCGGGATGGGCCGGGACGACGGCTGCGGCGTGCAGCCAGGAACGGACGGCGGCGCGTGAGAGCGGGGCGGGGGCGAGGTGTCCGACGCCCGGCGCGGACATCAGTTCTTCCAGCGCCCGGGCCGTGGGCCCGGCGCTCGGTGCGCTGTGCACCGACCCGACGACGAGCAGGGGCAGGCCTTCCCCGTGATCCGCCAGGTGCGCCAGCCACCGGACGGACTCCGGGTCGGCGCGGTCCAGGTCGTCGGCGAGCAGCACGACCGACGTCGCCGCGGTCAGGCCGGCGACGGACCGGACCAGACCGAGCATCGCCGCCACGTCCGTCCCGGCGGCATCTCCGGTGCGCGCCCGGCGGGCGGCGGCGCGCAGCAGGACCGCCGTGTCGGTCGTGGACCCGGCAGCGCTGCGGCGCAGCAGGTCACGTGCCAACGCGAAGGGCGACCGGCCGGGATGCCGGGCACCGCCCCCGGCCCGCAGGACCAGGGCGTCGTGTGCGGTGGCGAGCCCGTCGACGACGTCGAGCAGCCGGGTCCTGCCCGACCCGGCGGGACCAGTGACGACGACGACCCGCATCCGCCCGGCGCAGGCGTGGGCCACCGCCGCCCGCAGCGCGTCGACCTCGGCCCGCCGCTCCAGCAGCGGCGCCCCGACCACGGGGCCGGGGCCCGGTTCAGGCGGAGAGATCGGACCCGTCCTTCCACATCCGCCCCAGCGCCGACCGGCCGGACACCCTCAGCTTCCGGTAGACCCCGGTGAGGTGCTTCTCCACCGCCCGCACGCTGACCCCGAGCTCGCCCGAGATCTCCTGGTTGGTGCGCCCCTGCGCAGCCATCAGGGCGATTCGTTGTTCGGACCGGGTCAGGGCCCGGGGCGCACCGGAGTGCCCGCCCCGTCGTCCGGCCGGTGACAGATCGACCAGCACAGCCGGGGTGAGGCCGGCTCGCCCGGCGGCCTGGGCGGTCGCCGGGCGTGACGCGTCCGGCGGTGGATGCCCGACCCGGTCGTGCAGGGCGTGCAGTGACCGGAGCGCGCGGTCGAGCTCCCGGTCGTCGTTCGCGCTCCGCAGGACCTCGACCGCTTCGGTCAGCAACGGCTCGGCCCGGTCCCGCCCGCAGATCTCACCCAGCACCCGCAGCGCCCGGCCGAGCTGGATCGGGGCTCCCCAGGCCCGGGTGCGTACCAGCTCCTCCTCGGCTAGTGCACGCGTCTCGGACAGCTGGCCGAGACCCCGCCGGATCTCGATCACCCAGGGGCGCCAGGCCACGGCGGCGCCGTCCCAGCCCGCACGTTCGAAGCGCCGGCCTGCGTCGAGGCAGTACTCCAGGGCGGCGTCCGGGTCGCCGGCGTCCAGGGCGACCCTCGCCCGCAGCATCTGCAGGCACGCCCCGAACCCGTCGGGCACCTCGGCCGCAGCCCCGTACCGGGCCAGGATGTGTTCCGCCGGGCCCCGGTCCTGCAGGGCGGGCAGGATCGCGGCGAGGATCAGGCCCGGCAGCAGCGCGTCCTCGTCCGTCTCCTCGAAGAGTTCTAACGACAGCCGGACCTGTTCCTCCGCCTCGGGTATCCGGCCCGCGCAGACGAGCACGGCGGCGAGCTCGGCCCGTACGATCGCCTCGGTCGCCGTCGCCCCCTCGGCCCTCGCGTGGTCCAGGGCGACCCCCAACCAGGCCGGTAGCTCCTCGGGCGCGTCCGCCATGCACAGGCTGCCGACCACGATCCCGATCGTGCTGTGCACGTGCTGTGCCGACGACTCGCGGGCCAGGATCGTCCGGCCGACCGCGGCCACCGCGGCCGCCGTCCGCCGGCCGCTCAACGCGGCAGCGTGGATCAGGACGCAGGCCAGCTCCCGTTCCCCGGGCGTGTCCAGGGGAAGTCCCCCCGGCTGTCGCTCGAGCTCATCGAGCCGAGCGACCGCGGCGGTCACGCCGGCCAGGCGGTGCCTGTCGGCGTACAGCACACGGGCCCGGATCCGGAGCGCCAGTTCCCGGTTGGCATGGCCGGGATCGCTGACGCGGTCCAACTCCTCGGCCACGCCCCGCAGCATCGCGAGCACCGAGGAGGCGGCGCCCTCGAGCGCGAGCGGCATCGCCCGGCACAACGCGTCCGCCCGCGCCGTGAGCGGGGCCAGCAGCGGGACCGCCGCGACGACGCGGCGCAGGCCCAGGCCGGCGTCGACCGACCGTTCCAGGGAGGCCAGCTCCACCAGCACCTGGGCCCGGTCGGCCTCCGGTGCGTCGGCCAGCAGTGCGTGGCGGAGGTAGCGGATCGCGGTCCACGGTTCCCCGCGGCGGGTGGCCAGCACGGCCGCCTCACGCAACGCGCCGATCGCCCACCGGGGGTAGGAGCCGGTGACCGTCAGCAGGTGCGACGCGATCCGGTCGGGCGGTATGCCGTCGTCGTGCAGCAGCGTGACGGCACGCAGGTGGGTCTGCCGTCGTTCCTCGGCCGAGCCGAGCGTGGCCAGCGCATCGGCGACCACTCGGTGCCGCAGCCGCGGGCGCCGGCCGGGCCGGATCAACCCGGCCGCACCGGCCACCCGCCGGGCTGCGTCGATGTCGGCGTGGTCCAGCCCTGCCAGGCGGGCGAGCAGGGCGTCGTCTGCCACGTCCCCGACGACGGACAGCGCGACGAGGTACCGCCGTGTCGGCTCGGGTAGCAGCCGGACCGCGGCCGCCACCCGGTCCCGCAGCCGCGCCGGCGTACATGCGTGGACCTGCTGTTCGCTCACCCTGAGCCCGTCGGACGGCGCGGCCCGCAGCTCCTCCACGATCGCGTCAAGGAACAGCGGGTTGCCCTCGGAGACCTCGCCGAGGGCGGTGACGACCGCGTCGTCGGTCCTCGTCCCCAGCCGGGCCCGGGCCACGTCCGCGATCCCCTCGGCGGTGAGCGGGCGCAGCGGGCGGACGACGTCGGCGCGGGCGAGGAGCTCGCCGATCGCGGTGTCGCCGACCGGGACGTCGGCGTCGGAGGCGGCGAGCACGACGGTCAACCGGAGAGCGGCCGAGCGCCGGCCCAGGTGGTCGAGCCACCGCAGCGAAGCTGGGTCGGCCCGGGTCACGTCGTCGACGAGCAGCAGGCCGGGCCGGACCGCGGTGAGGTCGCGCAGCACCTCCAGCAGAGCCTCGGACACGGCGTCCGAGGATTTGGCCGGCCCGGCCCCGGGGTGCTCCGGCGCGGGGAACAGGTCCGGCGCGTCGCAGCCCAGGAGCTGGCGTACGACCCCGAACCCGTACCCGCGTTCGGCGGCGGCCCCGCGGGCCCGTCGGACCAGCACGTCGCGCTCCGCCGCCCGCCGCGCACATTCCGCGAGCAGGGCGGTGCGCCCGGCACCCAGCGGCCCGGTGACCACGACCAGCCCCCCGGTCCCGCCGAACGACCGGTCGACCATCCCGTCGACGGCGGCGATGTCATCGTCCCGATCGGGCAGGACGGCCCGACCGCGGACCGGGCTCACCGGAGCGGCATCAGCGTTCATGCGACCTCCGATCCGTCGGGTGTGGACGTAACGATCGTGCCCCATTCGACGAGGTCCCGACTCGGGAAAACACTGGATGTCACCGCACGTCATCGAAAGTTTCCTAACCGGACCAGCCTGGATCACGATTGTGCGATCGATCGGATACTGGTGATGTCCGGGTTCCGTTCCCCGGAGACTCGTGTCGGCGCGCGCGGCACGACCGCGGGTGAGCACATGTCATCGCCCGGACCACGGGTGGACGCCGGCGGGGGACAGAGGGGTTCCACCGCGCAGAGTCGGGAGGGGTGGCCGTGGAACCAGTTCCCGGGCTGTCGGTCAGGGTGTTCGACACGGGGTGGATGGAGATCACCCGCCCGGACAGTGCGGACCGCCTGCTCTGCGATGAGATGGGCACGGCGATGTGGATAGCGCTCTGTCAGGAGTCGTGGCGACTCGGTGACGCCGTCGCGTCGCTGTCACGGACCTGGGAGGCCGACCCCTGGTCGATCCGGGACCAGATGTGCGACTGGATCGCCGACCTCACCGACGCCGGCGTGCTCCAGCACTGACCCCGGCCCGGCGACGCCCCCACGCGGCGGGGCCCCGTGGGACACCGCGGCGCCCGGCACACGGCCACGCGTCGGTCCGTCCGCGACCCGTGTTGGGCCGCCCGGCGACCCGGCGCGTACCGCGGACCCTCGGCACCGCACCACACCGTAGTGATCGCGGTCATACACCGAACCGCCCCCGTACCGAACTCCACACCCCCCGCAGCCACAGTGTTAAACGCTTACGCCCCGGCGTCGTTGACGCCCGTCGCTCACCCTTCCTAACGTCGGAAACGTCTTCACATCAGGCTCCTGCCACGCGTCGTCGCGTTCGGGCAATGCGCGTTCCATGAACCTCCGGGGAGTAATACATGCGAGTCAGCACATCCGAGAGAGTGACCGGGGAGCGCCTCTCCAGCGATTCCACGAGCGCCTGCATGCTCTCCTTGGACCGCAGCCTGCGCATCGTGGCGGCGAACCAGGAAATGTTCCGCCGATTTCACCAGACGGACACCGCGAGTATCTGCGGGTCGCCATTCTGCACACTCGTCCACCCGAGCATCCGGACCCGACTCCGCAATCAGCTCGAGCGCCTGCTCGACGGGCAGCAGCCCCGCGTCTACGAACGCTCGGTCGCCCTGCTCGGTCCGGACTCGACGGTGTGGGGCGACCTGATGGCGACCGCAACCGCTCGGGATGCAGGCCGGGTCGAGGGCGTGATGGCCGTGCTTCGCCCCGTCGAGGGCGACGCCGGACCGATGGCCGGCAGAGGCGCACCGCGCAAGATCCTGTCCGACATGGACGCCCGCATCCTGGAGGGTGTCGCCTCCGGGGCCTCGACCGTCCAGCTGGCCTCGACTCTGTTCCTCAGCCGCGGCGGAGTGGAATACCACGTGACGGCGCTGCTCCGGAAGATGAAGGTGAAGAATCGCCCAGCCCTGATCTCGAAGGCTTACTCGATGGGCTTCTTCGAACTCGGCTCCTGGCCGCCTCAGGTGGTTCCCGACCACGTCAAGTGAGCCCGCTGTCCGGTTCGGCCGTGCAGGGATCGGCTTGCCGGCGCGACCGGACGGATTCGCACGACGGATCGCGTGGCGCCGAGTGCCGGCGACCGACCCGAGACGATGGGAACGATATGACTGCGACCAGCGACATCGACGCGGCGACGCAGGACCTGCGATCGCGGGTGGCCGAGCTGCACGCGACACGGCGGGAGGCCCGGCTGGGGCCGTCGCGTCAGGCGACGGAGCAGCAGCACGCCCGCGGCAAGCTCACCGTGCACGAACGACTCGACCTCCTCCTCGACCCGGGGTCGTTCCGCGAGATCGAGCAGTTCCGCCGCCACCGCGCCACCGGGTTCGGTCTGGAGGACCGGCGCCCGCACACCGACGGTGTGGTCACCGGCTGGGGTCGGATCGACGGGCGGACCGTCTTCGTCTACGCCCACGACTTCCGGATCTTCGGTGGTTCCCTCGGTGAGGCGCACGCCACGAAGATCCACAAGGTGATGGACCTCGCCGAGTCGGCCGGTGCGCCGTTGATCAGCCTCAGCGACGGGGCCGGGGCCCGGATCCAGGAGGGGGTCACCGCCCTGGCCGGTTACGGGGGAATCTTCCGCCGGAACGTGCGCGCCTCCGGCGTCGTCCCGCAGATCAGCGTGATGCTGGGCCCGTGCGCCGGGGGCGCCACCTACTCCCCCGCGCTGACCGACTACGTGTTCATGGTCCGCGACATCTCGCAGATGTACATCACCGGACCTGACGTGGTCTCCGCCGTCACCGGCGAGTCGATCACCCACGAGGAGCTCGGTGGCGCGCACGTGCACGCCACCGAGACCGGAGCGGCCGCCTTCGCCTACGACGACGAGGAGACCTGCTTCGCCGACGTGCGGCACCTGGTGTCGTTGCTGCCCTCCAACAACCGGGAGCTCCCGCCGGTGGTGGCCACCGACGACCCCCGGGACCGGATGACCGGCGCGCTGCTCGACATCGTCCCCGCCGACACCTCCCGCGCCTACGACATGCACGACGTGATCGCCGAGGTCGTCGACGACGGCGACCTGTTCGAGGTACACGCGACATGGGCCACCAACATCATCTGCGGGCTGGCCCGGCTGGACGGGCACACGGTCGGGATCGTCGCCAACCAGCCGTCGTCGATGGCGGGCGTGCTCGACATCCATGCCTCCGAGAAGGCGGCCCGGTTCGTGTCGACCTGCGACGCGTTCAGCATTCCGCTGGTCACCCTGGTCGACGTCCCGGGCTTCCTGCCCGGCGGCGACCAGGAGCACGGCGGGATCATCCGGCACGGAGCGAAGCTGCTCTACGCCTACTGCGCCGCCACGGTCCCCCGGGTGCAGGTCATCCTGCGCAAGGCCTACGGCGGCGCCTACATCGTGATGGACTCGCGCTCGATCGGCGCCGACATCTCGCTGGCGTGGCCGACGAACGAGATCGCCGTGATGGGGGCTGAGGCGGCGGCGAACGTGGTCTTCCGCCGTGAGATCGCCGCCGCACCGGACCCCGAGGAAGCCCGGTCCCAGCGGATCAAGCAGTACCGCCAGGAGCTGATGCACCCCTACTACGCCGCCGAGGCGGGTCTGGTCGACGACGTCATCGACCCCGCGGAGACCCGGGCGGCGCTGGTCGAGGCCCTCGCCGTGCTGCGCGCCAAGCGGACCGAGCTGCCCCAGCGCAAGCACGGGAACCCGCCGACGTGAGCGCCTCGGCCGACACCCGCGATCCGGGGTCGCGGATCCAGATCAGCGGCGGGTACCCGGACGAGACCGAGATCGCCGCGGTCACCCTCGCCGTGCTCGCGTCGGCCGGCGCGGCGCGGCCACGGCGGGACCCGCCGCGCCGGGTCGTCACCTGGCCCGGCCACGGAGGGTTCGCATCCCCGGCGAGCTGGGCCGGGGCGGCCTGATCCGGCTCAGCCCGCGCCGGGCAGCGCCGCCCGCCCGCTCACCCCGAGCTTGCGGTAGACGCTGGTCAAGCGCTTCTCGACGGCCCGCCGGCTGATACCGAGGTCGTCGGCGATCGCCTGGTTGGTCGCGCCCCCGACGGCCAGGCGGACCACCCGGCGTTCGGCCTCGGTCAGCGGATCAGGGCCCTCCGGCCCGGTGGGCCCGGCCGCCGCCTCCGTGGCGGGCTCGGCCGGTGGGGTCCCGCCCGCGGCCGGGGCCGGGGCCGGGTCGACCGTCGCGGCGGCGTCCGCCCCCAGCTCGGCGGTGCGCTGCCGGCCCCGACGCACCAGCTCGTCCCCGGCCGGATCGCCGGCCCGGGCGAGCCGCCCGCCGAGCGCGATCTCGGACCGGCCCAGCTCGCGCAGGTCGCCCGAACCGGCGAGGACGTCGACGGCAGCACGCAGCTGGGCGGTGCCGTCGGCGCCCTCGGCCAGGGAGCCTCGGATCCGCAGGGCGCGCCCCAGCGCGGCCGGTGCGCCCCACGCCTCGGCCAGGGTGAGCTGTTCGTCGGCGTAGGCGACCGCGGCGTCGTACTCGCCGCGCCGCCCGTACAGCCGCGCCGCCCAGCCCCGCCACGGGAACAGCGCCGGGTTGCGCCATCCCAGGTGGTCGAGGTGGCGGCCGCCGTCGAGGAAGCACTCCAGCGCGAGATCCGGCTCCTCGTGTGCGCAGGCCCTGGCCGCGCGCATCATCTGGTGCGTCACGTGGGCGAGCAGACCGACGCCGGGTGGCCGATCAGTGACGGCGCGTCCCGGCACCAGGACCCGCGAGTCGAGCGCGGCGGCCAGGAGCGCGGCGTGGAACGCCGTGGGGGGTCCGGCGGCCCGCAGGACGCCGGGCAACGCTGCCGCCGCCACCCGTCCCTGCGCGAGCTGCACCAGAGCGAGCTCGTCGGCCGATGCGACGGCCGGGTCCCGGTCCCCCTGACCGGCCAGCCACGCCTCGACGGGGGCCGGACGGTCGGCGGCGACCAGCGCCAGGACGAGCAGACCGCGTGGTCCGTCCCCGGGCGGCACGCCGGGCGGGGGTGGCAGCTGCCGGGCGGGTGTGATCCGCAACAGACGCTCGCCCAGGTGCGCGATGTCGCGAGCCGGAACGTGCCCGGTCAGCGTCGCCGCGTGGAGCAGCACCCCGACCAGCTCCCGCCCCGCCGAGGTGCTCAGCATCGCGTCCGGAGCGCGGAGCACCTCGCGCAGCAGGTGGCACGACTCGGCCAGCCCCTCCGGGCGTTCCTCCGCCATCCGCCGGGCACGGGCCCGGATCCGCAGGGCGACGGTCCCGTCGGCGTCCCCCGTGTCCGCGCGGCGGATCGCCTCCTGCACCGAGTCCGGGGCATCGCGGCACATGGCCGGGTCGATCAGGGTGAGCGCCGCGGCGCGGTCCCGGGCCGAGTCGAAGAGCGGGAGGGCCTGCGCGACGTGCCGCACGGCGGTGCACGGCTCGACGAAGCGCTCCACCGAGGCGAGCTCGACCAGCAGCACTCCCCGCTCGCGGCTGGTCGCCCCGCTGTCGAGCAACGCACGGCGCAGGCAACGGATGGCGGTGTCCACGGCGTCGGGGTCCGGTACGCCGGAGTGCCGAGCGTCGGGAACCGGCGTCGCGGCGGCCTGCTGCGCTGCCGCCCGCAGGACCTCGATGGCCCAGGTGGCCAGCGGTGCGGTCACGGCCAGCAGGTGGCCCGCGACCTCCAGGGCGGGATGGCCGAACTCGTGCAGGTACCGGGCGGCCCGGTGGTGCAGGTCCTCCCGTTCCGCCGGCTCGGTCGCGACCTCCTCCACCAGCGGGTGCACGACCCGGACGACCCCCTGTCCTGTCAGGAGACCCTGCTCGACGAGCGACGCCGGGACGGTGCGCAGGTCCGCCCGGTCCAGCTCGCCGAGCCGGCGCAGGACCTCCGGGTCCGGCCCCGCACCCAGCACCGCAACCGCGCGCAGGTAGCGCCGCGCCGACGGGTCCTGCCCGCGCACGCACCGGGCGAGCCGCTCCCGCAGTGCCACCGGCCGCGCCGCACGCACCGCCCCGGCCTGCGCGGCGTCCGGCCGGACACCGGCGGCCACGAGCTCGCCGAGCACGGTGTCGAGGATCAGCGGGTTGCCCGCGCAGGTCTCGTGACAGGCCAGGACGAACTCGGGGGCGGCCGCGGGCCAGAACCGCTCCGCGATCACGGCGTCGACCGCCTCGGGCGGGAGCCTGCGGGCCCGCAGCACGGCGGCGCTGCGGGCGAACGCGCGGACCGGCGGCCGCTGCGAGCAGGGGTCGCCGTCGAGTGCCGTGGCCACCAGGACGACCGGCAACCCGGTCACACGGACCGCGAGGTGATTCAGCCAGCGCTGCGACGGGCCGTCGGCCCACTGCAGGTCGTCCACGCACACGGCGACCGGGCCGCCGGCGGCCACCGCCTCCAGCAGGTCCTGCAGCTCCTGGATCCACCGGTGCGCCACCGTCGGGTCGTCGGCATCCGCGGGCACGTACGCCAACGCCTGCGGAACGTCGCGGCCTGCGAGCCAGCGCTCCCGGTCGCCGCGCGCGGCGGTGGCCAGCAACGGGTCGAAGAGCTGACGGGCGACGCCGTGGTCGAAGTCCTGCTCGACGACGTCGGCGGTGGCCCGCAGGACCCGCAGCCCGGCGGCGACGGCGATGTCGGCCGCGGCGTCCAGCAGGGCGGTGCGGCCGGTGCCGAGACCGCCGCCGAGCAGGATCGCACCGCCCCGGCCGTCCGCGGCGCGCAGGACGGCGTCGCGCAGCACACGCAGCTCCGGCTCACGGTCCCGCAACATGCGACAACTCCCGTCCCAGCGCCGCGACCGCGGCCCCCGCGACCGCGATCGGCCCCGGCGCGCCCCATCGGACGGCCAGCCGGTGCTCGTCCCGCGCGATCCGCAGCGCGGCCGCGTGCTCGTCGCAGGCCGCGAGAGCCGCCGCGGCCGCCGAGCGCCACGGCACGAGAGCAGGGTTGACCCGGCCCCGGTCCAGCAACAACCGCCCGCACCTCATGAACAGTTCGAATCCGGCCCGGGCCCCACCCCGGGCGGCGTGCACCCGCCCGAGGGCGTAGGCCAGGAGCGCGATGCCGGGCCGGTCGCCCCCGACCCCGTGCCTCGCCGACGCCACGACGGTCGCCTCGGCGAGGTCGCCCTCGGCGAGGTGCAGCAGGATCTGCACGGCCGCGACCAGCGGGTCGCCGCCGCCCGGCCGGGCCCGTCCCGCCGACGCGGCCCGGGCAGCACGCAGGTCGCGCCGGGCGCCGTCGAGGTCACCGGCGCGCAGGGCGACCAGCGCCGTCATGGCCAGGATCGCGGGCGGCACGCTCCGGTCGCCGGCGAGGTCGAGCAGCACCGGTTCCAGCGCGCGCAGCGCCTCGTGGGGGCAGCCCGCCACCTCCAACGTCATGGCGGCCATGACCCGGGGCATCACCGGTGTCCACCCGGCGTCCGGAGCCGCCAGTGCCTCGCGGGCGAGTCGGGTCGCCGCGGCCCGGTCCCGGCCCCGTACCGCCTCGGACCAGGCCAGGGACCCGCTCGCGGCGGCGGTGGACGCGGCGGGCGGGGGGTCCGTCCCCGGCCCGGCGGGCTCCGGTGCGCACGACGGTGCCGCCAGCAGGTCGTCGTAGCCCAGCTCGTCGGTCAGCCGGGACAGCGAGAGCAGGTCCCGGTGCGCGGTGGTGTCGCCCGCGCACCGACGCACGGTGATCGCGAGTGCGCGGCGCGCGGCACCGACGTCGCCGTCGGCCAGCAGCAGGTCGGCTGCCTGCGCCCCGTGCGGGCCGTCCGTAGGATCCGCCTCCTGCACGACCAGGGCGAGCATCCGGCGGGCCGCCACCGGCTCGGTCCACGACCTGGCCGTGGCCAGCTCGACCATCAGCGGCCCGGACAGCCCCGGCGGGACCGGTTCGAGCAGGGCACGTTCGGCGCACGCGGCGGCCGCGGCGTGGTTCCCGCGACCCCGGTGGCCGCAGGCGACCCGGTACAGCAGTTCCGCGCCCCAGGGCTCGCCGAGCGTCGGGGCCGCCAGCAGCGCGCGGGCCACACCGTCGTCCGGCAGCCCGGCGCGGACGGCAAGCGCCGCGGCCCGGGCGAACAGGCCCCGGCGCCGGTCGGGGTCGATCCCGGCCAGGACCACGTCGGTGACCACCTCGTCGCAGAGCAGCAGGCAGCCCGGCCCGCGGACCAGGCCGGTGGCGGCCAGCCTGGTCCGCACATCGGCCCCGGTGGACGGGCCGGGCCCACCGATCCGGTCGACCACCGGCCAGAGATCCGGGCCGCAGACGGCCGCCGCGCGCAGGGCCGTGACCAGGTCGGCCGGGATCCCGTCCAGTACCGCCCTGACCTGCTCGGCGCGCGCGAGTGCCGCGCACCGGCGCAGCTCGGGTACGGCCGGGGAGGTCGGGGTCACGGACCGGTCGAGCCGAGCCAGCGTCGCGGCGAGGACGGCCGGGTTCCCCCCGGTCGCACGCCGGGCCACGACCGAGAACGCGCGGTCCGGCGCGGCGCCGTAGGCCGCGGTGACGGCGGCGCGGACGGCCGCGAGCGGCAGCGGCCCGGTCCGGAGCGTGACGTTGGCGCGGACGGCCGGGGCCCCCGCCCACTCCGCTGCCTCGTGTGTCCCGTTCGCCGCCACCAGCACCCCGACGGGGGCCCCGTGCCGGTGTCGCAGCAGCATCTGCAGCCAGCGCTGCGACTCAGTGTCCGCCCAGTGCAGGTCGTCCACCACCAGCAGGACCGGTCGCCGGTGCGCGGCGTCGAGCACGAGTCGACACCACCGGTGCAGGAGCGCGGTGTCCGCCGGTGCGCCCGGGGCGCGCCGCAGCTCCGCCGACCCGTCGAGCGGCCGGAGCAGCCCGTGCACGACCCCCAGTGGGTACTCGCTCTCCGCGACCACCGCCCGGGCGGTCAGGACGCGCACACCCCTCGCGCGCGCCCCTGCCGCCGCCGTGTGCAGCAGGCGGGAGCGCCCGGTGCCGGGCTCGCCGGTGACGGTGACGACCGTCGAGGTCCCCGCCGCGAGCGAGTCCAGGGCACGACCGAGGGCCGCGGTCCCGCCGCCACGCACGCGGATCGTGGGTTCGCTCATCCCCGACGGACCCGGGCGCCGCTCACGATCTGGGCCAGACCGGCCCGGTCGGCGACCCCGAGCTTGCGGAACGCGCTGGTCAGATGCACCTCGACGGTCCGCAGTGTGATGAACAGGGCCTCCGCGATCTCCCGGTTGCGGGCACCGTCGACGGCCAGGGCCACCACCCGACGTTCCGCGCCGGTCAACGGGTCCAGCGGCGAGCCGGTGGGTCTGCGCATCCGGCCGCCCGCCCGGACGAGCAGCTCCCGCGCCGCGGTCGCCGCCCGCAGCGCGCCGCAGCGCGCCGCGAGGGTCGCTGCGTGACGCAGGTGCTCGCGCGCGGCCTCGGGGTACCCGAGCTCGAGCACGGCACGGCCGAGCCGGAGGTAGGCCAGGATGAGCTCCATCCGCGCCGGGGAGTTCTCCAGCACCGCGACCGCCTCGTCGAGCAGCTCCGGTCCCCCCGGCCCCGGAGTGATCACCCCGCGTGCGATCAGGGCCAGCCCGCGGCTGCGGGCGGTGCCCCACCGGGCGGCGCTCTGCTCACCCAGCTCGACCATCCCGCGCGCCGCCGCGGCCCGGCCGGTGTCGGCGAGCAGCACTGCGGCGTGGGCCCACCAGGGCGCCAGCATCGGGTTGGCGATGCCCGCGGCGTCCAGGCTCTGCCCGCAGCGGCGGTAGAGGGCGAGTGCCACCTCGACGTCGCCCGTGTCGGCACTCGCTCCGGCCCGCGTCATCAGGTAGAGGTGGTACTCCCAGGCGAAGTCCTCCAGCCGGGGCCGGCTCAACCCGTCCAGCAGGGCCAGCGCTTCCTCCGGGCTGCCCTGCAGGTGGCGCACACTCGCCAACGCGATCGTGGGCACCACGGTGTTGCCGCGCCACGCCTCCTGCTCGGCCACGTCGAGGGCGGCCTGGGCGTCGTCCTCGGCCCCGGCGAGGTCGCCGACGAGTAACTGGTTGGCCGAGCGGGTCCCGATCGCGAGGCTGTAGGTCCAGGCCGAGGCCTGCCGGCGGCTCTGGGTGACGAGCCGGTCCAGCACCGCCGTGGACTCCTCGACCTCGTCGGCCAGGCGGAGCACCAACGACGACGCCAGTACGGCCCACCCGCCCAGGGTGGCCTCGTCGACGAGCAGGACCCGCCGGGCCATCTCCACCGCGGCGTCGGCCCCGTCGCCCTCCATCGCCTTGGCGACGGTCATCATGGCGAGCTTCTGCCGCTCGGCCGGGGTCCGTCCGGCGGGGACCGACATCCGACGCAGCCGGGCGATCGTCTCGGCCACGGTGCTCTTCTCGTCCAGTCCCGCCACCAGCAGCGCCGCCTCGACGTGGGTGCGCAGCTCGGTCGCCTCCGGGCCGGAATCGGTGTCCGCCGCAGTGTCCAGGGCGTCCAGGACGTCCTGGAGGATCCGGGCCCCCTCCGGTGCCTGCTGCACCGCGAGCGAGGTCATCGCCAGCTGCACGGCCACCCTGGCCCGGGTCGGCAGGTCCGGCGCGAGGTCGAGGGCCTCGCGCAGCTGCCGGACCGCCTCGTCCGGCGCGGTCTGCCCGAGTGCTGCGGCCAGCCGCATCCGCACCCCGACGTCGTGCGGCCGGGCCTGGAGCACCGGGGCCAGGTACCGCGCGACGGCGGGCTGTGCGCCCCGGTGCCCGGCCGCGGTCGCGGCCTCGAGCAGCACGTCGGCCATCCAGGGCTCGGAGATCTCGGGCAGTGCCAGCAGGACGGCGGCGACCGACTCGGCCGGGCGTCCGGCGTCGCTGAGCACGCGCGCGCCGCGCCGCCGCAGCTCGGTCAGCCGGTCCTCGGGCAGCCGGCGGAGCACCGCCGAGCGCAGCAGGTCGTGCCGGAAGTCCGTGCGGCCCGGAGCGAACACGTCGGTCCGGACCAGGATGTCGACCGCGTCCTTCACGGAGCCGGCCGGTACGCCGGACAGCGAGGCGAGCACATCGGTGGCCTCGGCGCCGACGACGGCGACCGCCGAGGCCACGGCCGCGACGTCCGGCGCGACGACGTGCCGCTCGACCAGGCGGTCGAGCACCTCGCGCCCCAGCTCGTGCACACGTCCGGTCGCCTGCTCCCGGGTCACCGGGCCGAGCTCGGCGACCAGGCGTTCCACCAGCAACGGACTGCCGCCGGAGGCCTCGGCCAGCGCGTCGAGTAGGTCGGCGTGCAACGGCTCCGCGTCCAGCGGGCCACGGGCGACGGCGAGACGGGCGATGTCCGCGCGGCCCAGCGGGCGCACCTGTTTGACGTCCACGCCAATCTGTCCGCCGATACCGGCCAGCCGGGCCGGGAGCGTTCCCGTCTCGTCGGTGCGGGTGGCGAGCACGACCGCCAGCGGCAGACCGGCGCAGCGGCGCAGGAGGAAGGCCAGGAAGGCCAGGGACCCGTCGTCACACCACTGCAGGTCGTCGACGACCACGAGCAACGGGGCCTGCGTCGTGAGGTTGACCGTGAGCCAGTACAACCCGTGCAGCACCGGGTAGACGTTGTCCGGATCGGCGCCGGCGAAGTCCTCGGCCAGCGCGGACATGCTCCACCGCGCGCCGCCCTCGAGCAGCTCGGGGCTCCCCGCCCCGGAGCCGAGGCCGAGCGGACCGAACAGGTCCCGGACCACGGCGAAGGACACGTCGGCGGTCTGTTCGCGGCCGCGGGCCCGCAGCAGGCGCACGTCCGCACCGGGCGGCCGCGTGTCGCACAGCTGGTCGAGCAGCGCGGACTTGCCGATTCCGGCCCGGCCGACCAGCAGCCGCACGGCGGGCTCCCCGGCCGCAGCGGCGACGAGTGCCTCGGCCAGCCAGGCCGATTCGACGTCACGGCCGACGAGGCGCCTGCGACCGGGGCTGTGGTCGGACATCGATGGACAAACCTCCGGGATCGACCGGTCCGGTCGGCACACGCGCCCGGACCGGAAGATCATCAGTCTAGGCCAGTTCCGCGACATGCCGGGCGGAACGGACGAGTGGGGCCGGGAGAGGCCGCACACCCCGGTCGCCCGGCGACGGCGCGACCTGCCCCGTGCACCGCGCCCGCGGGGAACCACGGGTCCCCCCAGTTCTGAGGTGCTACGACCGGTTCGACAGGGCGCCCGCACCCTCGCATCGTGGCGGCGACCACCCGCGGCGCCCGCCGTCCCCGGCGGCCCGATCCATCCTGCAGGGAGTGCCCCATGACCCGCGCCAGGTCCGATGAACCGATCATCGAGGCGATCGGGATCGGCCGCATGTTCGGCTCGACCCCGGCGTTGGCCGGAGTGGACCTGACCGTCGGCCGGGGGACGGTGATGGGTCTGCTCGGACACAACGGCGCCGGGAAGACGACCCTGGTCAACATCCTGACCGCGATGGTGCCCCCCACGTCCGGAACCGCCAGGGTGGCCGGCTTCGACGTCAGCCGGGAACCCGGTGAGGTCCGCAAACGGATCGGGCTGACCGGGCAGTACGCCTCGGTCGACGAGAAGCTGTCCGCGATCGACAACCTGGTCCTGCTGGCCCGCCTGCTGGGGGCGTCGAAGACCCGCGCCCGCGCCCGCGCCGACGAGCTGATCGAGGCGTTCGGGCTGACCCACGCGGCGTCCCGGAAGGCGCGCACCTACTCCGGCGGGATGCGCCGCCGGCTCGACCTGGCCGCCTGCCTGGTCGGCAACCCCGAGGTGATCGTCCTCGACGAGCCGACGACCGGCCTGGACCCCAGCAGCCGCCGGGCGATGTGGGACATCGTCACCGGCCTGGTCGACGAGGGCACCTCGGTACTGCTGACGACCCAGTACCTCGACGAGGCCGACACCCTCGCCGACCGGATCACCGTCCTGTCCTCGGGCCGGGTGGTCGCCTCCGGCACCAGCGCCGAGCTCAAGAGCCAGGTCGGGCAGCGCACGGTCACCGTCACCCTCGCTCCCGGATCGGCCACCGGCACCGCACGGTCGGCGCTGGTCTCGGCCGGGACGGCCCCGGCCGTGCGCGACGACGGGACGATCGTCGTGCCGATCAGCGCGTCCCGCGAGACCGCCACGGTGATCCGGGCGCTCGACGAGGTCGGCATCGACGTCGCCGAGCTCGCGTTCGGCGAACCGACGCTCGACGACGTCTACCTCGCACTCGCCCACGGAACCCCGGAGTTCGCGGCATGAGCACCCCGGCCCTGCGTCCCGCGCCGACCGCCGAGCGCTGGCACGGCGCCCCCTTCGTCCGTCAGGTCACCATCCTCACCCGCCGGCAGCTGTACGCGATGGTGCACGACCCCGGGCTGGTCGTGTTCGGGCTGATCCAGCCGTGCGTCCTGCTCTTCCTGTTCACCCAGATCTTCAGCAACATCATCCAGACCTCTGTGCTGCCCGCCGGGACGTCCTACCTGGACTTCCTGATGCCGGCGGTGCTGGTGAACCATGTCGTGCAGTCCTCCACCCAGTCCGGGGTGGGCCTGGTGGAGGACCTGGACAACGGCATCGTGTCGCGGTTGCGCTCGCTGCCGATCCGACCGGTGTCGATGCTCCTGGCCCGCAGCCTCGCCGACCTGGTCCGCAACGTGGTCCAGATCGTGCTCCTGCTGCTCATCGCGTTGGCGCTGATGGGCTACGCCCCGCAGGGCGGGCTCAGCGGGATCCTGGTCTCCTGCGCGTTGACGCTGTTCCTCTGCTGGTCCCTGAGCTGGATCTTCCTGGCCATCGCGGCCAGCACCCGCAGCGCCGAGACGATGAACAGCATCAGTGTCCTGGCGGTGCTGCCGCTGATGTTCCTCTCCAGCGGGTTCGTGCCGTTGCAGGCGCTCTCGCCGTGGCTCGCGGCGATCGCCGGGGTCAACCCCCTCACCTACGTCATCGAGGCCAGCCGCAGCCTGGCCATCGGTTCCGACCCCGGAAACCTGGTCACGATCGCGCTGTTCACCTGCCTGGTGCTCGCCGCGGTGGGCATCGCCGGTGCCGTGCGCGGCTTCCGCGAGCCCGTCCTCACCTGACCCGACCTGACCGGGTCTGGGGATTCCCCGCGTCCGGACGTGGGACAACGGTCCGGGCATCCAGCGAAAGGTGATCTCGATGCAGCCGACCCGGCAGCCGATCGTGTTCGTCAGCCATCCGGAGAGCGGGCTGTTCAACCCGATGCTGGTGCTGGCCGAGGAGCTCTCCCGCCGCGGCGTGGCCGACCTGTACTTCGCCGCCGACTCCTACCGGCGCGCCGATGTCGAGGCCGCCGGGAGCCGCACCCCGATCACGTTCGTCCCGCTCGGCGACAGCGTTCCCGAGTGGACGGCCGCCACCTGGGACGACGAGACCTACCGGGCCGTGACACAGCGGTCCCGCTTCCGGGCGCACCGGGCGCTGATCGAGCACACCTTCCACCCCGAGGCCTCGATCGAGAAGTACCGGCTGCTCGAGGCCGCCGTGGAGCGGATCGGTCCGGCGCTGATGGTCATCGAGAGCATGTGCGCCTACGGCGTCGAGCTCGCCATCACCAAGAAGATCCGGTACGCGCTCAGCAACCCGTTCATGCCGAGCAACCTGCTCACCTCGCACGTGCCGCTCATGCGCTCCTACACCCCGCGGCGGTTCCCCGTCCCGCACTCCGGCCTGCCCTACGACATGACCCTCGCGCAGCGGATCACCAACGAGACGTTCAAGTGGCGCACGGTCGGCATGTCGCTGCAGAAGACGATGCGTGAGCTCCTGCGACGCGACCGGAAGGTCACCGCGGAACTCGGCATCGCGCCCGAGGCCAAGGGCTTCCTGTCCCGGGTCGACCACGCCGCGCTGATCCTGAGCTACACGGTCGCCGAGCTGGAGTACCCGATGTCCTACCCGGACACGATGCGACTGGTCGGCACCATGGTCCCGCCGTTGCCGCAGGCTCCCGACGACGGCGGGCTCGGTGCCTGGCTGGACTCCTGCGACTCGGTGGTCTACATGGGCTTCGGCACGGTGACCCGGCTGACCCGCGAGCACGTCGGGTCCCTGCTCGAGGTGTGCCGGCGGCTCGGCGAGCAGGGGCACCACGTGCTCTGGAAGCTGCCCCCCGACCAGCAGACGATGCTGCCCCCGGCCGAGATGCGGCCCGACACCATGCGGATCGAGAGCTGGGTGCCCTCGCAGCTCGACGTCCTGGCGCACGAGAAGGTGCGGGTCTTCCTGACCCACGCCGGCGGCAACGGGTTCCACGAGGGCCTCTACTTCGGCGTCCCGCTCGTGGTCCGCCCGCTCTGGATCGACTGCGACGACCAGGCCGTCCGCGGCAGCGACTTCGGGGTGAGCCTGACCCTGGACCGGCCGGAGACCGTCGACGTCGCCGACGTCATGGACAAGCTCGACCGGGTCCTGCGCGACCCGGCCTTCCGCGACCGCGCCGCGCACTACCAGCGGCTGCTGCGGCAGGCCGGCGGGCGGCGCACCGCGGCCGACGAACTGCTCGGACTGCTCACGCCCACCGCAACCCCCACCCAGCCGGCATGACCCCATCACCACCGAGACCGGGAGATCACCATGTCACCCCAGCTCAGCCGACTCCCCGCCGACGCCAGCGTCGATGAGGCGTCGGAGATCCTGGACCGCGACGGCGGTCTGATCGCCGAGAACCTGATCGACCGCGACACCCTCAAGGCGCTGTGGGCGGATCTGCGACCGGCACTGGCCGGGAACGAGTACGGCACCAACTCCTTCGCCGGGCAGAAGACCAAGCGACTCTCGTCGCTGTTCGCCCGGTCCAGGCAGATGGAGAAGCTCGCGCTGAACCCGCTGTTCCTGGGTGTCGCGCGGGCCCAGATCCAGCGTGCGTCGGCCGAGCAGTTCGGGTCCCAGCGCGTCGAGATCACGCCGAACATCCAGGTCAGCATCACCCAGGCGATCCAGATCTGGCCCGGGGAGAGCCAGCAGGTCGCGCACCGCGACGACGTCGCGCACCTGCTGCCCTGCCCCGGCCCGACCAACCGGGTCCAGATCATGCTCGCGATGAGCGAGTTCAGTGCCGAGAACGGTGGCACGGTCGTCTACCCGGGCAGCCACCGCTGGGAGGCCGACCGGTCCCCGAAGCCCGAGGAGGCGGTGGCCACCGAGATGTCGCCGGGCTCCTGCCTGATCTGGGTGGGCGGCCTCTACCACCGGGGTGGACCGAACCGCTCCCCCGGCCCGCGCACCGGCCTGACGATGTCCTACGTCCGGGGGAACCTCCGCCAGGAGGAGAACCAGTACCTGGCCGTGCCGCGCGAGATCCTCCGGGAGTACCCGGAGGAGCTGCAGCGCCTGCTCGGCTACGACATCTGCCCGCCGAACCTGGGCTGGGTCGACAACGAGGACCCGCACCGGGTGCTGCGGGAGGACGCGACCGTGTCCTGACCACCCACCGGTCACACGACAACGGCCGCCCGCGGAGTCCGCGGGCGGCCGTTCTCGTGGTTGGAGGGTGTCCTCACCAGGTGACGGGCAGGTGGTTGAACCCTCCGGACAGCGACACCGAGTCGGCGTCGAGGTCCAGCAGGGGGGTGGTGGGTCGCAGCCCGGGCAGGCGCCCGAACAGCGTCACGAACGCCGACTGCAGCTCGACCCGGGCCAGCGGGGCGCCGACGCAGTGCCAGATCCCGTGCCCGAACGTCATGTGCGGGTTCGGGTGGCGCTCGACGTCGAACTCGGAGGGACGGTCGAACTCACGCGGGTCGAAGTTGGTCAGGGTGAAGTCGAGGAGCACCAGGTCCCCCTCGCGGATGGTCACGCCACCGATCTCGATGTCGGCGTTGGCGTAGCGCGGCAGGCTCGAGTCGCCCGCCGAGGCGGTCCGCAGCACCTCCTCCACCGCGTGCTTGAGCACGGTGGGGTCCGCCTGCGCCGCGGCGCGCTGCTCCGGGTACTCGGCGAGCAGCACCACGCCGACGTCGATGTGGCTGACCACACTGTCCAGGCCGGCGAACAGGAGTCCGGCGCACCGGGTGGCGATCACCTGGTCGGACAACCCGGCCTCGATCAACCGGCTGATCACGTCGTCGCCCGGGTCGGACCGCTTCCCGGCGACGAGGTCGTTGAGGAAGGCCGACATCGCCAGCCCGGCATCTCGGGCGCTCTGCGGGTCCGTCAGCACCGCCATCGCGCCGAGGAGCTCGAACATCCGGCCGCGCTTGTCCGGGGCGACCCCGATCAGCCCGTAGAGCACGTTGAGCGCGAACGGCATCGAGAAGTCACGGTGCAGGTCCGCGGGAGGGCCGGCCGCCTCCATGGCGTCGACCAGCTCGTTCGCCGAGGCGTCCACCATCGGTCGCAGCGCGTTGATGCGTCGCAACGAGAACATCGGGCTCAGCGTGGAGCGCATGTCGGTGTGCTCGCGCATCCCGGTCTCGCCGTCACCCTCGATGATCAGCATGTCCATGAACGGGTTGTCCATGTAGCGCGGCGCCGACGCGGGGTCCTTGTGCGAACGTCCGACCCGCTTGTCCATCAGCAGTTGTTTCAGCTCGGCGTACCGGGTGACCAGCCACGCCTCGTCGCCGGCCGGGGTGCGCACCCGGTGCACCGGAGCCTGCTCCTGCAGCCGCGCCATCTCCTGGCTCGGGCGCAGGCGCTGCTTCGGCCCGGTGGCGACCGTCGGGATGTCGTTCGTGGTCATGACGGATCCTTCCTGTTCGGGATCGGGGCCGTGCTGTTCACCGGGTGGCCGCCTGCAGGCTGGTGAGCCACTCCTCCATCGCCTCGGCGGTCACACCGGAGTGCTCCTTGGCCATCGTCAGGTGGTCGGCGTCGATCGTGAGCACCGCGTCGGTGTCCAGCGGAGGCGCCTCCTGCGGGCCCTTCCCACCGGGCAGCGGGATCGACGCGCGGACCAGCAGGGTGGGGGCGGTCGTCTCGCCCACCGGGCGCAGCGCGGCCGCGCGGTTGTACCAGTGCACCATCGCGGTGAGCCGGGTGCTGGTGAGCGCGACCGCCGGTGAGTCGATGTCGGCGAGGTAGTAGCGGCCGACGCCCTCGTAGTCGGCGCCCTCCCCCTCGGCGTAGCGCAGGCTCATCGTGTCGAGCATGATCACCGCCTCCGGCTGCACCCCCCACCGCTCCTCCATCAACCCGGCCGCCTCGTAGGCCAGCGAACCGCCGGTGGAGTGCCCGACCAGCACGAACGGTGCTCCGTCCGCGGCCCGGAGCACGCTCTCGGCGACCGACTCGATCGCCGCCTCGCCGGTGGCCGGCAGCGTCTCACCGGGCTCGAACCCGACCAGCGGCAGCGCGAGCACCCGGCGGCGGCCACGGAAGTGCGCCGCCAGCCGCGCGTACTGGTGCACGCCGCCGGTCGCTCCCGGCGCGCTGACGAAGATCAGCTTCGGTGTGGTCGGCCCGTCGGCGAGCACCACCGGGGAGGCGGGCCGCTCGAGCTCCGAGGTCCGGCTGAACGTCGGACGCAGTGCGGCGACCGCGTCCAGCATCTGCATCGCCTCGACGCTCTTGTCCCGGCGCACCGCCGCGAGGAACAACCCGACCAGGGTCTCCTCCGAGTCGGTGTCCACCGCGACGGCGGCCGGCTGCCCGCCCTCGGTCGGTGCGTCCGCCGCGACCAGGTGCCCGGCGAGCTCCTCGTGCAACCAGGACGCGAGCCGGTCGGGGGTCTCGTTGTCGAAGACCACCGAGGCGGGCAGCGTCAGGTCGAGTTCGCCCGCCAGGTGGTTGCGCAGCTCGACCGCGACCAGCGAGTCGAACCCCAGGGAGAGAAACTCCTGGCGCGGGTCAATCGCCGTCGTGTCGGTGTGCCCGAGCACGGAAGCCGCACGGCTGATGACCAGCTCGCGCAGCAGCTCCTCCCGGGCGTCGGCGTCGAGGCCGCGGAGCCGGTCCAATGTGGTCTCGGTGGTCCGGCGCGTCGCCGCTCCCGAGCCGCGCAGCACCGACGGCACGGCGCCGGCCACGGCCGGCCCCCTGACGTCCGGCCGTACCGGCACCACGACCGGCTCGGCCGTGGTCAGCGCCGCGTCGAACAGGGCGAGTCCGCGCTCGACCGGCAGTGGCGGCATCCCGGATCCGCTCATCCGCGCACGGTCGGCGTCGGTGAGCCCGCCGACCATGCCGGCCTCGCTGTCCCAGGGGCCCCAGACCAGCGACGTCCCCACCCGTCCCAGTCCGCGGCGGTGCTCGGCGAGCGCGTCCAGGAACGTGTTCGCGGCGGAGTAGTTGCCCTGTCCGAGGCCACCGATCAGCCCGGAGATCGAGGAGAACAGGACGAACGCAGACAGGTCGGCCTCGGCCGTGAGCTCGTGCAGGTGCCAGGCGCCGTCGACCTTGGGCCGCAGGACCGCGTCCATCCGGTCGGGGTTCAGCGAGTCGAGCATGCCGTCGTCGAGGACACCGGCGGCGTGCACGACGGCGGTGAGCGGGTGCTCGTCGGGGATGGTGGACAGCAGCGCGGCCACCTCGTCGCGCTCGGCGACGTCGGCCGCCAGCACCGTGACGTCGGCGCCGTGCGCGGTCAGCTCGGCGCGCAGCTCCAGGGCCCCCGGGGCGTCCGGGCCGCGGCGCCCGGTCAGCAGCAGGTGCCGCACGCCGTGCTCGGAGACCAGGTGCCGGGCCAGCTCGGCGCCGAGACCACCGGTGCCCCCGGTGATCAGCACCGTGCCGTCGGGGTCGCGGGCCGGCGGCACGGTCAGCACCAGCTTGCCGACGTGGCGGGCGGCACTCATGTGCGTGAACGCGGCCCGGGCGCTGCGCACGTCCCAGGTACGCACCGGCAACGGGGCCAGTACCCCGGATTCGAACAGTTCCAGCAGCGTCTGCCACATCGCCGCGATCCGGTCCGGGCCGGCTTCCATCAGGTCGAACGCCCGGTAGGCGACACCGGGCAGGGCGTCCGGGTCGCGGACGTCGGTCTTGCCCATCTCGACGAACCGGCCACCGTCGCCGAGCAGCCCGAGCGAGGCGTCGACGAACTCACCGGACAGCGCGTTGAGCACGACGTCGATGCCGGCGCCGGCCCAGGCCGAGGCGAAGTCGGTCGTGCGCGAGGAGGCGATGTGGTCGTCGGCGACACCGAGGTCGCGGAGCACGTCCTGCTTGGCGTCGCTGGCGGTGGCGTAGACCTCGGCCCCGAGGTGGTGGGCGATCTGGATCGCGGCCATGCCCACCCCGCCGGCGCCGGCGTGCACCAGGACCTTCTCCCCCGCACGCAGGCCGGCCAGGTCGACCAGCGCGTACCAGGCGGTGAGGAACACCAGGGGCACCGACGCCGCCTGCGCCCAGGACCAGGGCTCCGGCACCCGCACCAGCAGACGCTCGTCCGTGACGCCGATCGGCCCGAACCCGCCGAAGACCAGGCCGGTCACGCGGTCGCCGGTGCGCAGACCGGTCACCTCCGGACCGGTCCCGGTGACCTCGCCCGCGGCCTCCCCGCCGAGCAGCCCGGCCTCCCCGGGATACATGCCCAGCGTGGTGAGGGCGTCGCGGAAGTTCATCCCGGCCGCCCGGACGCCGATCCGCACCTGGCGGCCGGTCAGCGGCTCGGTGACCTCCGGGCACTCCACGAGCTCGAGCCCGCTGATGCTGCCGGGCCGGGCGGGGTGCAGCCGCCAGACGGGTCCGGGCGGCACCAGGTCCGGCCCGGCGCTGAGGGGGGCCAGACGGGCCACCCGCACCGCGGCGTCGCGCACCGCGACCTGCTGCTCGTCGGCACCGAGCAGGGCGGGGAGCACCGACGCCGAGGCGAACGCGTCGTCCAGGTCGGCCAGCAGCAGCTTCGCGCCCAGGATCTCCACCTGGGCGGCGCGCACCAGGCCCCACACCGCCGCGGCGGCCGGGTCGCGCAGCGGCTCGGCGTCGACGGAGACGGCGCCGCAGGTGACGAACACCAGCCGGGTCGCCGCGAGCGCCGGGGTGGACTGCCACTCCTGCAGCAGCGCGAGCACCCGATGGGTCAGCGTGTGCGCGGTGGCCGGGACGTCGACGTCGTCCTCCCCGGCGCCTGCGGTGCCCAGCGGGACCAGGAAGACGTCCGGCAGCGAGCCGTCCTCGCCGACCGCGCCGCCCAGGGCGTCGGCGTAGGCCGTCACGGCCTCCCCCGCCCGGTGCAGGGCGTAGCCGAGGTCGAGCTCGTCGCCACCGACGACGGCCCAGCGGGTCCCGGTGGCGGGCTGGGCCGCGGTACCCGGCACCCAGCGGATGCCGGACAGCTGACCGGCGGTCCCGGCGCCCGCGCCGGATGCGGCCCGCACGACCAGCGACGCCACCGACAGCACCGGGTCGCCCTCGGCGTCGGTGACGGCGATCTCGACGCCGTCGCCCGTGCCGGGACGCAGGCGGGCACGCAGCACCGAGGCCCCGCTGCGGTGCAGCGACACTCCGTTCCAGGCGAACGGGAGTGCGCCGCCGTCGCCCCGGCCGATGAACACGTTGGCGTGCAGGACGGCGTCGAGCAGTGCGGGGTGCAGCCCGTACCCGTTCGCCGTCGCGGCCGACTCCGGCGCGACGACCTCGGCGAACACCTCGTCCCCGCGGGTGTAGACCGACCGAAGACCCCGGAAGGCGGGCCCGTACTGCAGGCCGGTCTCGGCGTAGCGTTCGTAGAACCCCTCGAGCGAGACCTCGGTCGCGCCCGCCGGCGGCCACACGCCGCCGTCGAAGCCGAGGTCGACCGGGTCGCCCGCCAGGGAACCGACCGCGTGCACCATCCACTCGCCGCCGTCCGGGCGGGCGTGCACGGTGATCTCGCAGCGGTCGTGCCCGTCCGGTTCCCCGACACGGACCTGCACCGTCACCGCGTCACGGTCGGGCAGGACGACCGGCGCGACCAGCGTCAGGTCCTCGATCCGGTGCCGGCCGACCGCGTCGCCGGCCCGGTTCACCAGCTCGACGGTGGCCGCACCGGGCATGATGACGTGCCCGCCGACGACGTGGTCGGCCAGCCAGGGGTGCGAGCGCACCGACAGGTGCCCGGTCAGCACCGTCTCGCCGGTACCGGCGACCGGGACGGGCGGGCCGAGCAGCGGGTGTCCCGTCGTCGCCGGCCGTGGCCAGTAGCGCTCGTGGCGGAACGGGTAGGTCGGCAGATCCACCCACCGGGCCCCGGTGCCGGCGAACAGCGCCGGCCAGTCGACGGCGACGCCGACGGAGTGCATCCCGGCCAGCGCGGCGACCGCGGACTCCTCCTCGCTGCGGTCACGGCGCAGCAGCGGGACCACCGTGGCCGACGCCGGGAGCGACTGGGCGGCCGCCGCGGCGAGCACACCTCCGGGCCCGACCTCGACGAACGTGGTCACGCCCGCGGCGGACATCGCGCGGACGCCGTCGGCGAACCGGACGGTCTCCCGGACGTGGCGCACCCAGTAGTCGGCGCCGAGGTCGGTGGCCGGCTCGCCGGTGACGTCGGAGATCACCGGGATGGTGGGCTCGCCGAACACGATCGGGGACAGGGCGGCCCGGAAGTCCTCGAGCATCGGGTCCATCAGCGGGGAGTGGAACGCGTGGCTGACCGAGAGCCGCGTGCTGCGCCGCCCGCCCAGGCCGGCCAGCACCGCGTCGACGGCGTCCTCGGCGCCGGAGAGCACGACCGCGCCGGGGGTGTTCAGCGCGGCCACCGACACGACGCCCTCGAGCAGCGGCGTCACCTCGTCCTCGGTGGCGCGGACCGACACCATCACCCCGCCGGCCGGCAGGGCCTGCATCAACCGTCCGCGGGCGGCGACGAGCCGGGCCGCGTCGGGGAGCGAGAGGACCCCGGCGACGTGCGCGGCCGCGATCTCGCCGACCGAGTGCCCGGCGAGCATCCCCGGCCGCACGCCCCACGACTCGACCAGCCGGTAGAGCGCGACCTCGACGGCGAACAACGCGGGCTGGGCCCATCCGGTCTGCTGCAGCACCGACTCGTCGTCGCCCCACACGACCTCGCGCAACGGGCGGCCCAGGAGCGGGTCGAGCTCGGCGCAGACCGCGTCGAAGGCCTCGGCGAACACCGGGAAGCGGGCGGCGAGCTCCCGGCCCATCCCCAGCTGCTGCGAGCCCTGGCCGGAGAACAGGACGCCGACGCTGCCCGTTGCGTGCGCGGCGCTGCCACGTGCGAGCTCACGT
This sequence comes from Pseudonocardia sp. HH130630-07, assembly GCF_001698125.1. Taxonomy (NCBI): domain Bacteria; kingdom Bacillati; phylum Actinomycetota; class Actinomycetes; order Pseudonocardiales; family Pseudonocardiaceae; genus Pseudonocardia; species Pseudonocardia sp. HH130630-07. The sequence goes on from NZ_CP013855.1 coordinate 122,960, forward strand.
ACGTCGTCGGCGGTCGGCGCGAGCACCGCCCGGTGGTCGAACAGCGTCCGGCCGGTGGCGAGCGCGAAACCGACGTCGGTCGCCGAGGGGCCGCCGGGGGCGGCGAGCGCGCCGATCCGCTCGATCTGGGCGTCCAGCTCGTCCGGGGTCCGGGCGGAGACGACCCACGGGACCAGGCCCGGGACGGGGGTGCCGGTGTCCGCCTCGGGGTCGGGGCCGGTCTGCGGTGCCTGTTCGACGATGACGTGGGCGTTGGTGCCACTGATCCCGAACGAGGACACCGCGGCCCGGCGCTCCCGGCCGGTCTCCGGCCAGGGCTGCGACTCGGTGGCCAGCTCGACGGCGCCCTGTGTCCAGTCCACGTGGGAGGACGGCCGGTCGACGTGCAGTGTCGCGGGCACGGTCCCGTGTCGGATCGCCTGCACCATCTTGATCAGCCCGGCGACGCCGGCCGCGGCCTGGGTGTGACCCAGGTTCGACTTCACCGAGCCCAGCAGCGCGGGTCGCTCGCGCTCGGCGCCGTAGGTGGCCAGTACCGCCTGGGCCTCGATCGGGTCGCCGAGGCGGGTTCCGGTGCCGTGGGCCTCGACGACGTCGACGTCGGCCGGGCCGAGACCGCCCGCGGCCAGGGCGTCCCGGATGACCCGCTGCTGGGAGGGGCCGTTCGGCGCGGTCAGGCCGTTCGAGGCGCCGTCCTGGTTCACCGCGCTGCCGCGGACCACGGCCAGTACCGGGTGCCCGAGCCGCTCGGCGTCGGCGAGCCGCTCCACCAGCAGCACCCCCACGCCCTCGGACCACGCGGTGCCGTCGGCGGCGTCGGCGAAGGTCTTGCAGCGCCCGTCCGGGGCGAGGCCGCCCTGGCGGCTGAACGAGCTGAAGTTCGCCGAGGTCGACATCACGGTCACGCCCCCGGCCAGTGCCAGCGAGCACTCTCCGTCGCGCAGCGAGCGCGCCGCGAGGTGCAGCGCCACCAGCGACGACGAGCAGGCGGTGTCCACGGTCAGTGCCGGGCCCTGCAGACCGAGCGCGAAGGACAACCGGCCGGACATCACGCTGGCGGCCAGGCCGGTCGAGGCGTGCCCCTCCATGTCGACGTCCGCGGCCAGTGCCAGGTGGATGTAGTCCTGCCCGGAGGTCCCGACGAACACCCCGGTGCGGCTGCCGCGCAGGCCACGCGGGTCGACCCCGGCCCGCTCGAGCGCCTCCCAGGAGACCTCCAGCAGCAGGCGCTGCTGGGGGTCCATCGCGACGGCCTCGCGCGGGGAGATGTCGAAGAACCCGGGATCGAAGTCGCCCGCGCCCTCCAGGAACCCGCCCTGGTCGGTGGCGCTGCGGCCGTCGCGGAGCGCGTCCATGTCCCAGCCGCGGTCGGCGGGGAAACCGGAGATGGCGTCACCCCCGGTGGAGACGAGCTCCCACAGGTCCTCGGGGGATCCGATCCCGCCGGGGAACCGGCACGCCATGCCCACGATGGCGACCGGCTCCTGCCGGCCGGCCTCGACCTCGGCCAGTCGTCGCCGCGCCTCGTGCAGATCGGCGGTGACCCACTTCAGGTAGTCGACGAGCTTCTCTTCGTCCGTCATCGCAGTGCACCTCTCCATCTCCGGTGTGGGGCGCGCCGCGGCCCGGTCGCCCATGTCGTGGCCGGTGCTCCGGTCGAGGCCGTCCTCGCATCCTGGCCACGACTGAAGCGCACGGACCGCCCGGAAATGCCTAGTCTTGGGGGTCGCGTGCCGCGCGGACCAGGAAGGACGGGTCCGGCGACCAGGTCACCTCGGCCGCCGCCGAGCACCCGTAGCCGGGGGAGTCGACGAGGTCACTCGCCGACTCCCCCGGGATCGCGCGCGCTGCGCGGAGCCGACGCGTCAGGTCGTCCCGAGCTGGCTGTCCAGCAGAGCGAACATGTCGTCGTCGGAGGCAGTGTCGAAGTCGAACTCCGCCGTGCCGGAGTCGGCCGGGGCCGCCTCGTCCGTGGTCGGGCGGATGCCCGCCCACCGCGAGCGCAACGCCTCCAGGCGGGCTCCGACACGCTCGTGCGCCGCCTCGTCGACCTCGACGGCACCGAACCGGCGCTCCAGCTCCGCCAGCTCGTCGAGCAGCGCGTCGGCCCCGTCCGCCCCGGCGGGTGTGACGAGCGTGCCGAGATGCCCCGCCAGCGCACCCGGTGTCGGGTGGTCGAACACCAGCGTTGCGGGCAGGGCCAGCCCGGTCGCGGCGCCGAGGCGGTTGCGGAACTCGACCGCGGTCAGCGAGTCGAACCCGAGCTCGCCGAACTCGTCGTCCGGGCCGATCCCGGACAGGTCCGTGTGCCCGAGCGTGCCCGCCACGTGCGTGGCGACGACGTCGAGCAGGACCTGCCTGCGGCCGTCCTCGTCCAGGCCGGCGAGCCGCCCCGCGAGGTCGGCGACGTCCGGTGCGCTCGCGGCGGCGCCGCGGGCAGGCGCCCTGACGAGACCGCGCAACAGGGACGGCACCTCAGCACGCTCGCGGAGCACCGCGAGGTCCAGGCGGACCGGCGTGAGCAGCGCGTCGTCCGCATCGAGGGCGGCGTCGAACAGGGCCAGTCCCTCTGCGGTGGACAGCGGCGGCATCCCGGCCCGCGCCATCCGGGCACGGTTGGCGTCGTCGAGCGCGGCCGCCATGCCGCCGTCGCCGTCCCAGGCGCCCCAGGCCAGCGACTGCCCGGCCAGGCCGCTCGCCCGGCGGTACCCGGCGAGCGCGTCCAGGAACGCGTTGCCGGCCGCGTAGTTCGCCTGTCCGGCCGACCCGGCGGTGCCGGCCACCGAGGAGAACAGGACGAAGCCCTGCAGGTCGGTCCCGCGGGTGGCCTCGTGCAGCGCCCACGCGGCGTCGACCTTGGGCCGCAGCACCCGCTCAACCCGCTGCGGGGTCAGGGCATCGACCACGCCGTCGTCGAGCACACCGGCGGTGTGCACCACGGCGACCAGCGGGTGCTCCGGGTCGACTCCGTCGACGAGGGCGGTGGCGGCCGCCGGGTCGGCGAGGTCGCAGGCCACGACACCCACCCGGGCGCCGTGCGCGGTGAGCTCCTCGACCAGTGCGTCGACGCCGTCGGCGGCCGGGCCGCGGCGGCTGGCGAGCAGCAGGTGCCGGGCACCCCGGTCGGTGACCAGGTGCCGGGCGACGGCCCGGCCCAGACCGCCGGTGCCACCGGTGACCAGGACGGTGCCGTCCGGGTCCCACCCGGTGGCGGCGTCGTCGCGGGCGGTGTCCGGGACCCGCGCGAGGCGCAGGGCGTACACCGTGCCGGAGCGGACGGCCAGGTCCGGTTCGGTGTCGAACGGCAGGCCGTCCGGTACCCCGGTGTCGGTGGCCGGGTCGAGGTCGAGCAGTCCGAACCGGACGGGGTGCTCGGCGCGGGCCGACCGCACAAGGCCACGGGCCGCCGCGGCGGCCGGGTCGGTGACGTCGCCGTCGGTGTCCCCGATCCCGGTGGCGACCGCTCCGCGGGTGAGCAGCACCAGCCGGGACCTGGCCAGACGCTCGTCGGCCAGCCAGGTCTGCACCGCGGCCAGCACCGTGGCGCTGAGCTCGTGCGCCGACGTGGGCACGTCCCCGGTGCCGTGCACGGGCAGCAGCACCGTCTCCGGCGCGGCGCTCCCGGCGTCCAGGCCGGCGCCGAGCTCGTCGAGCCCCGCCTCCAGCACGGTCACCGACCCGGTGTGGGCGGGGGCGTCGGGCAGCGGCGCCCAGGTCGGGCGGAACAGCGCGTCCCGCGGCACGGCGCCGGTGTGCGCCTGCGCCGGGACGGCACGGACCTGCAGCGAGCCGACCGACACCACCGGTGCCCCGGCGGGATCGGTCGCGTCGATGGTGAGCCCGCCCCCGGCGTCACGGCCCAGGCGGACCCGCAACGCGGACGCCCCGGAGGCGTACAGCGCGGCGCCCTGCCAGGAGAACGGCAGGCCGGCGGCGTCGTCGTCACCGGTGTCGAGCATCGCGGCGTGCAGTGCGGCGTCGAGCAGGGCCGGGTGCAGCCCGAACCGGTCGGCGCCGGTGCCCTCGGGCAGGGCCACCTCGGCGAAGGTCGTCGTACCGTCGCTCCAGGCCGCGCGCAGCCCCCGGAAGGCGGGCCCGTAGCCGAAGCCGGCCTCGGCGAACCGGTCGTAGCACCCGTCGAGCCCGAGCGGGACGGCGCCGGCCGGCGGCCAGACGTCCGGGCTCCACCCGGCGGACGCGCCACCGGCCAGGACGCCGGTGGCGTGCCGGGTCCAGGTGCGGTCGCCCTCCCCGCGGGAGTGCACGTCGACGGTCCGGCGTCCGTCGCCGTCCGGCTCACCGACCACGACCTGCAGCTGCACCGCCCGGTCGTGGGGGATCTCGACGGGCGCGGCCAGGGTCAGGTCGTGCACGAGGTCGCAGCCGACCTCGTCCCCGGCCCGCACCACCATCTCGAGCAGCGCGGTGCCGGGCAGCAGCACCCGGCCGCCGACGGTATGGTCGGCCAGCCACGGCTGGGTGGCCGGTGAGAGCCGCCCGGTGAGCACGACGCCGTCGGCGTCGGCGCGGTCCATGACGGCGCCGAGCAACGGGTGCCCGGGGCGGGCCAGGCCGAGCGAGGTGGCGTCGCCGGAGCGTGCCGCGGACGCGGTCGGCCAGAACCGGGTGTGCCGGAACGCGTACGTCGGGAGTTCGACCCGGCGCGCGCCGGGCAGCTGCGCCGCCCAGTCGACGGTCCGCCCGCGGACGTGCACCGTGGCCACGGCCCGCAGCAGGGTCGCCGGTTCGGCCTCCCCGGCGCGCAGGGTGGGCACCGAGATCTGCTCACCGGTCAGGGCCTGCGCGGTGAGCGCGGTCAGGGTCGTGTCCGGGCCGATCTCGACGAGGGTGGTGACACCGTCCTCGTCCAGGGCGGTGACGGCGTCGGCGAACCGGACGGTCGCCGACACGTGCTCCACCCAGTACGACGGGTCGGTCATCTCCGCACCGGTCCGCCCGGCCACCGTGGACACGACCGGGATCTGCGGCGCGGCGAACTCCAGGCCCACCACCACCGCCCGGAACTCCTCCATCATCGGCGCCATCAACGGCGAATGGAACGCATGCGAGGTCGCCAACCGCTTGGTCCGCCGGTCCGCGAACCGGCCCACCAGCGCGTCCACCTCGGACTCCGCACCCGAGACCACCACCGACGACGGCCCGTTCACCGCGGCGATCGATACTCCCCCCGTCAGCAGCGGCGTGACCTCCTCCTCGGTGGCCGCGACCGCCACCATCACGCCACCGGCCGGCAGCGCACCCATCAACCGGGCACGCGCCGACACCAGGGTCGCCGCATCGGCCAGCGAGAACACCCCCGCCACGTGCGCGGCCGCGATCTCCCCGATCGAATGTCCGACCAACCGGTCCGGCCGCACACCCCAGGACTCCACGAGCCGGAACAACGCCACCTCCAGCGCGAACAACGCCGGCTGGGCGATCGCGGTGTCGCGCAGGGCCTCGGCGTGGTCGGCCCACATCACCTCGCGCACGGCGGGGTCCAGCTGGGCGCAGGCCGCGTCGAACGCCTCGGCGAACACCGGGAACCGCGCGTGCAGCTCCCGGCCCATGCCGAGCCGCTGCGAGCCCTGGCCGGCGAACAGGAACGCCGTCCCGCCCGCGGCGGTGCGCCCGTCGACGACCCGCTCGTCCCGGTCCCCGCGCGCCAGCGCTTCCAACGCCGCGAGCGCCTCGTCGCGGCTCGTGGCCAGTACGACCGCCCGGTGCTCGAACGCACTGCGTGTGGTGGCCAGGGAGAACCCGACGTCGGCCCGCGGGCCGTCCGGTGCCGCGGTCCGCAGCGCGGCGGCCTGGGCCTGCAGGGCGTCCCGAGTACGTCCGGACAGGACCCACGGGACCAGGTCGCCCGGGTCGTCCTGGGCGGCTCCGGCCGGTGCGACCGGCGCGGCCGACGGCTCGGGGGCCTCGATCACCAGGTGGGCGTTGGTCCCGCTGATCCCGAACGACGACACACCCGCACGACGCGCACGCCCGTCGATGTCCCACGGCAGCGGCTCGGTGAGCAGCTCCACCTCACCCGCGTCCCAGTCCACGTGCGACGACGGCGTCGACGCGTGCAACGTCACCGGCAACACCCCGTGCCGCATCGCCTCCACCATCTTGATCACACCGGCCACCCCGGCCGCAGCCTGGGTGTGGCCGATGTTCGACTTCACCGAGCCCAGGTAGAGCGGGGTCTCCCGGTCCTGCCCGTAGGCGGCCAGCAGGGCCTGGGCCTCGATCGGGTCGCCCAGGGTGGTGCCGGTGCCGTGCGCCTCGACGACGTCGACGTCCGAGCTGCGCAGGCCGGCCGAGGCCAGCGCAGCCATGATCACCCGCTGCTGCGACGGGCCGTTCGGCGCGGTCAACCCGTTCGAGGCGCCGTCCTGGTTCACCGCACTGCCACGCAGCACCGCCAACACCTCGTGCCCGTTGCGCCGCGCGTCCGACAGGCGTTCCAGGACGACCATGCCGACACCCTCGGACCAGCCGACACCGTCGGCGTCGTCGGAGAACGCCCGGCACCGCCCGTCCGGGGACAGGCCGCGCTGGCGGGAGAACTCCAGGATCGCGCCCGGGGTCGCCATCACCGACACGCCGCCGGCCAGGGCCAGCGAGCACTCACCGGACCGCAGCGCCTGCGCCGCCCAGTGCATCGCCACCAGCGACGACGAGCACGCGGTGTCCACGGTGACCGCAGGCCCTTCCAGGCCCAGGCTGTAGGACACCCGGCCCGAGGCGACACTGCCGGCGCTGCCGTGGTGGTAGCCCTCGTGCTCCGGGTCGTCGAGCAGCTCGGTGTAGTCGTGGTACATGACGCCGGCGAACACGCCGGTCGCGCTGCCGCGCAACGACACCGGGTCGATGCCGGCCCGCTCGAACGCCTCCCACGACGACTCCAGCAGGAGCCGCTGCTGGGCGTCGGTGGTCAGCGCCTCGCGCGGGCTCATCCCGAAGAAGCCCGGGTCGAAGTCGGCGGCGCCGTCGAGGAACCCTCCGCCGCGGGCGTAGGTGGTGCCGCGGTGGTCCGGGTCCGGGTCGTAGAGCCCCTCCAGGTCCCAGCCGCGGTCGGTCGGGAACCCGGAGATCGCGTCGCCGCCGTCGGTGACCAGACGCCACAGGTCCTCGGGCGAGGACACCCCGCCCGGGTAGCGGCAGGCCATCCCGACGATGACGACCGGGTCGTCGCGGTCCACCGCGGTCGGGGACCCGACCGGCGTCGCCGCGACGTGCCCGACCAGCTCGCCGAGCAGATGCGTGGCGAGCGCGCCGGCCGACGGGTGGTCGAACACCAGTGTGGACGGCAGCCGCAACCCGGTGACGGTCGTCAGCCGGTTGCGCAGCTCGACCGCGGTCAGCGAGTCGAACCCGAGGTCGGTGAACGCCCGCGCGGGGTCCACCGACGCCGCGGAGGCGTGTCCCAGCACCGCGGCGACCTCGTCCCGGACCAGGCCCAGCACGTGGTCGTGCCGGTCGGCCTCGCCCAGCGCCGCGAGCCGGTCACCGAGCGTGCCGGACGCGCCGGAGGAGCCGGCCGCGGCCGAGCGGCGGGCCGACGGCGCGCGCACCAGACCCCGGAGCATCGCGGGGATCTCCGGTCGTCCGCGCAGTGCGTCGAGGTCGAAGGGCACCGGCAGCAGCACCGGTGCTGTCTCTACCGGGGCGGCCTCTCCCAGAGCTGCCTCTCCCGGAGCGGCCTCTCCCAGGGCGGCGTCGAGCAGCTCGAGGCCGCGCGCGACGGGCATCGGGGGCAGGCCGCTGCGGGACATCCGGGCGCGGTCGGCGTCGGTGAGGGTGCCGGTCATGCCGCCCACCGGCTCCCACGGGCCCCAGGCCAGTGACAACGCGGGCCTGCCGGCCGCCCGGCGGACGGTGGCCAGCGCGTCCAGGAACGCGTTGGCGGCCGCGTAGTTGGCCTGCCCGGCGGCGCCGAGCGTCCCGGCGACCGAGGAGAACAGCACGAACCCCTCGATGTCAGCGGCGAGCTCATGCAGGTTCCACGCCGCGTCGACCTTCGGGCGCAGCACGGTGTGCAGGCGCTGCGGGGTCAGCGAGGCGAGGACTCCGTCGTCGAGCACGCCCGCGGTGTGCACGACCGCGGTCAGCGGGTGCTCGGCGGGAATCGCGTCGAGCACGCGCGTCAGTGCCGCGCGGTCGGCCGCGTCGGCGGCGACCACGGTGACCCGGGCGCCGAGCTCCTCCAGCTCGGCGGTCAGATCGGCAGCGCCGGGCGCCTCCGGGCCGCGGCGGCTGAGCAGCAGCAGGTGCCTCACGTCGTGGCGGGCGGCCAGGTGCCGGGCGGTGAGCGCACCGAGCCCGCCGGTGCCACCGGTGATCAGGACCGTCCCGTCGCGGCGCCATCCGGTCCCCCCGGCGGTGCCGCCGGTGGCGTCGGTGCCATCGGTGGCGGTGACGTCGGTGCCGTCGGTGGCGGTGACGTCGTGGCGCTGCAGGCGCGGGTCGAGGACGCGGCCGGCGCGGATCGCCCGCTGCGGCTCGTCCCCGGCCAGCGCGACCGGGATCGCTGCCGCCGACGCCGGGTCGGCGTCGAAGTCGAGGTCGAGCAGCCCGATACGGCCCGGGTGCTCGGCCTGCGCGGCCCGGACCAGGCCGGACACGGCGGCCGCGGCCGGGTCGACGACACCGTCGCCGTCCTGCGCGGCGACCGCACCACGGGTGAGGACGACCAGCCGGGAGCCGGCGCTGCGCTCGTCGGCGGTCCAGCGGGTCAGCAGGTCCAGGACCCGCGAGGTCGCGTCGTGGGTGCGGGCGGCGAGGTCGCCGTCGCCGGTGGCGACCGGGACGAGCAGCACGTCGGGTGCCGCGTCGAGGGCCTCGGCGAGGTCGGCGTGGCGGGTGCCGCCCGGCACGTCGAGGACGGCGGTGTCCTCGGCGAGCACACCGATCGTTGTCTCCCCGGTGTCGGGGGTGTCGGTGGCAGGGATCCAGACCGGCCGGTACAGGTCACGCTCGGCGCGACCGGGGGCTCCCTCGGGGAGCGGACGCAGGGTGAGTGCGCCGACGGTGGCGACCGGGTCCCCGGCGCCGTCGGCGACCAGTACCGACAGGGTGTCCGGGGCGTCGGTGCGCAGGCGGACGCGCAGCGCGGTCGCGCCGGTCGCGTGCAGCGTGACATCGCCCCAGCCGAACGGCACCGACGCCGTCCCGCCTACGGTGCCCGCCGCGTGCAGGGCGGCGTCGAGGAGCGCGGGGTGCAGGCCGAACCCGTCGGCGGGCCCGGCGCTCTCGCCCAGCACGATCTCGGCGAACACGTCGCCGCCGCGGCGCCACGCCGCGCGCAGCCCGCGGAACGCAGGCCCGTAGGCGAGTCCGGTCTCGGCGAGGCGGTCGTAGCGGTCGGTGACGTCGAAGGGCTCCGCGCCCTGCGGCGGCCAGACGGTCAGGGTCTCCGGGGCGGCGGTCCCGCCGGTGCCCAGGAGGCCGGTCGCGTGCACCGTCCACGGGGCGGTCTCGCCCGCCCGGGAGTGGATCGAGACGGCGCGGTCGCCCGCGTCGTCCGGGGCGTCGAGCCAGACCTGCACGGTGACGCCGCCCTGCGGGATCTCCAGCGGCGCGGCGAGGGTGAGCTCGCGCACGACGTCGCAGCCGGCCTCGTCCCCGGCCCGCACCGCCATCTCCAGCAGGGCGGTGCCGGGCAGCAGTACCCGGCCGCCGACGACGTGGTCGGCCAGCCACGGCTGCGTCACGGTCGACAGCCGGCCGGTGAGCAGGACGCCGTCGGTGTCGGCGCGGGCGACGACCGCGCCGAGCAGCGGGTGCCCCGGCCCGGACAGGCCGAGGGATCCGGCGTCGCCGCGGTCCGCGGGTGCCGGTGCCGGCCAGTAGGTGTCGTGCTGGAAGGGGTAGGTGGGCAGGTCGACGGTCCGGCCGCCGTCGAGGGCGGTCTCCCAGCGGATGTCGGCGCCGGCGGTCCCGAGCCGGGCGAGCGCGGCGAACAGGGCGGTGACCTCGTCCCGGTCGCCGTCGGGTCCGGAGGTCCGCAGCGTGGGCACGGTGCGGGCGTCGGTCAGCTGCCCGGCCATCCCGGACAGGGTGGCGTCGGGCCCGATCTCGACGAGGGTGCCGTCCTCGTTCAGGGCGGTGACGGCGTCGGCGAACCGGACGGTCGCCGACACGTGCTCCACCCAGTACGACGGGTCGGTCATCTCCGCACCGGTCCGCCCGGCCACCGTGGACACGACCGGGATCTGCGGCGCGGCGAACTCCAGGCCCACCACCACCGCCCGGAACTCCTCCATCATCGGCGCCATCAACGGCGAATGGAACGCATGCGAGGTCGCCAACCGCTTGGTCCGCCGGTCCGCGAACCGGCCCACCAGCGCGTCCACCTCGGACTCCGCACCCGAGACCACCACCGACGACGGCCCGTTCACCGCGGCGATCGATACTCCCCCCGTCAGCAGCGGCGTGACCTCCTCCTCGGTGGCCGCGACCGCCACCATCACGCCACCGGCCGGCAGCGCACCCATCAACCGGGCACGCGCCGACACCAGGGTCGCCGCATCGGCCAGCGAGAACACCCCCGCCACGTGCGCGGCCGCGATCTCCCCGATCGAGTGCCCGACCAGGTGATCCGGGACCACACCCCACGACTCGACCAGCCGGAACAACGCCACCTCCAGCGCGAACAACGCCGGCTGCGCCACACCGGTGTCGTTCAACGCACCGGCATCGTCGGCCCACATCACCTCCCCCACCGCGGGATCCAGGTGCGCACACACCTCGTCGAAGGCTCGCGCGAACACCGGGAACCGCGCGTGCAGCTCACGCCCCATCCCGAGCCGCTGCGAGCCCTGACCGGCGAACAGGAACGCCGTCCCGCCGGCGGCCACGGTTCCCTCGACGACGGCCGGGTGCTGCTCGCCCGCGGCGAACGCGGCGAGTGCACGGCGGGCTGCCGCGGTGTCCTCGGCGAGGACGACGGCGCGGTGGCCGAACCGGGCGCGCCCGGTGGCCAGCGACCACCCGACGTCGAGGGCGTCGACGTCGGTCCGGTGTTCGAGCGACCCGGCGAGCCGCGCGGCCTGCGCGGCCAGCGCGGGGCCGGTACGGGCGGACAGCACCCAGGGCAGCGGCCCCGCCGTGTCCGGGCGCGCGACGGCCTCGGCCGGTTCCGGCGCCTCCAGGACGACGTGGGCGTTCGTGCCACTGATCCCGAACGAGGACACCCCGGCCCGGCGGGGACGGTCCGCGTTCCAGACACGGTTCGCGGTGAGCAGCTCCACGGCCCCGGCGCTCCAGTCCACGTGCGACGACGGCGTCGACGCGTGCAGGGTCGCCGGGAGCACGCCGTGCCGCATCGCCAGGATCATCTTGATCACGCCGGCGACTCCGGCCGCGGCCTGGGTGTGGCCGAGGTTCGACTTCACCGACCCCAGGTAGAGCGGGGTCTCCCGGTCCTGCCCGTAGGTGGCCAGCAGGGCCTGGGCCTCGATCGGGTCGCCGAGGCGGGTCCCGGTGCCGTGTGCCTCGACGACGTCGACGTCGGCGGCGGTCAACCCGCCCGCGGCCAGTGCGGTACGGATGACCCGCTGCTGCGAGGGCCCGTTCGGCGCGGTGAGCCCGTTGGAGGCACCGTCCTGGTTGACGGCACTGCCGCGCAGCACCGCGAGGACCTCGTGCCCGTTGCGGCGGGCGTCGGAGAGCCGCTCCAGGACGACCATGCCGACACCCTCGGACCAGCCGACACCGTCGGCGTCGTCGGAGAACGCCTTGCTCCGCCCGTCCGGGGACAGCCCGCGCTGCCGGGAGAACTCGACGAACGTGGCCGGCGTGGCCATCACCGTGACGCCGCCGGCCAGGGCCAGCGAGCACTCACCGGAACGCAACGCCTGCGCGGCCAGGTGCATCCCGACCAGCGACGACGAGCACGCGGTGTCCACCGTGACGGCGGGGCCCTCCAGGCCGAAGGTGTAGGAGACCCGGCCGGACGCGATGCTGCCGGCACTGCCGTGGCCCTGGTACCCCTCGTGCTCCGGGGCGTGGAGCAGGTCGCCGTAGTCGTGGTACATGACGCCGGCGAACACGCCGGTCGCGCTGCCGCGCAACGACACCGGGTCGATCCCGGCCCGCTCGAACGCCTCCCACGAGCACTCCAGCAGGAGCCGCTGCTGGGCGTCGGTGGTCAGCGCCTCGCGGGGGCTCATCCCGAAGAACTCGGCGTCGAACCGGCCCGCCCCGTGCAGGAACCCGCCGTGGCGGGTGGTGGAGGTGCCGGGGTGGTCGGGGTCGGGGTCGTAGAGGTTCGCGAGGTCCCAGCCGCGGTCGGTCGGGAACTCCGAGATCGCGTCCCCGCCGTCGGTGACCAGGCGCCACAGGTCCTCGGGCGAGGACACCCCGCCCGGGTAGCGGCAGGCCATCCCGACGACGACGACCGGGTCGTCGCCGTCCGCCGGTCCGGTCGCCGTGGCCGTCACCGGCTCCGGCGCCGTGTCGGCACCGAACAGCTCGTCGTGCACGTGCACGGCGAGCGCGGCGGCGGTCGGGTGGTCGAACACCAGCGTCGCGGGGAGCCCGAGGCCGGTGGACGCGGCGAGCCGGTTGCGCAGCTCGACCGCGGTCAGCGAGTCGAACCCGAGGTCGAGGAACGCGCGATCCGGATCGATCCGGGACCCCTCGGCGTGCCCCAGGACGTGGGCGATCTCGTCCCGGACCAGTCCGCCGATCCGGGCCCGGCGCTCGGCGACGGGCCGTGCGGCCAGCTGCTCGCGCAGCCCGGACGGGATGACCGCGGTGGCCGCGGCACGGCGCACCGCGCCGACGATGCCGCGCAGCGCGGCCGGCACGTCGCCGCCCCGTGCCCGCAGGGCGGCGGGGTCCAGCGGGACCGGCGCGACAACCGGTTCCCCGGTGGCGACGGCGGAGTCGAACAGCGCCAGCGCGCGGCCCGGCTCGACCGGCGGCATCCCGGCCCGCGCCATGCGCTCGCGGGCGGCGTCGTCGAGGTCGCCCACCATCCCGCCGGCGCCGCTCCACGGCCCCCACGTCAGCGACGTCGCGGGCAGTCCCGCGGCGTGCCGGTGGACGGCGAGGCCGTCCAGGAACGCGTTCGCGGCGGCGTAGTTGGCCTGCCCCGCCGAGCCGAGCGTCCCGGCCAGCGAGGAGAACAGCACGAACGCCTCGACGTCCCCGGCCAGCTCGTGCAGGTTCTGGGCGGCGTCCACCTTGGGCCGCAGCACGGCCGCGAGCCGGTCGGGGGTGAGGCCTTCCAGCACGCCGTCGTCGACGACGCCCGCCGCGTGCACGACGGCGTCGACCGGACGCCGGGCCAACAGCGCGGCCAGTGCGTCGCGGTCGGCGGCGTCGCAGGCCACGACCTCGACCTGGGCCCCGGCCGCTGTGAGCTCGGCGGTCAGCTCCGCGGCCCCGGGCGCGGACGGGCCACGCCGCCCGGCCAGCAGCAGCGACCCGACACCGTGCGTGGTGACCAGGTGCCGGGCGACCTGCGCGCCGAGGCCGCCGGTGCCGCCGGTGACCAGGACCGTCATGTCCGGGCGCCACGGCACGGCGGGACGTTCCGCCGACGCGGGGTCGGCCGGCGGCTCCAGGCGGGTCAGGCGCAGGACCCGCAGCTCCGTGTCGTGCACGGCGAGCTGGGGTTCGTCGGTGCGGCCGAGTGCCGCGGCGAACGCCGCCGCGTCCAGGGCGTCGGCCCCGGTGTCGAGCGCGGTGTCGAGCGCGGTGAACCGCCCGGGGTGCTCGGTCGCGGCCGAGCGGACGAGACCGGCGACGGCGGCGGCCGCCGGGTCGGCGCCGTCGGTGGCGCCGCGGGTGAGTACGACGGTCCGGCGGGTCCCGGACGCCTCGGTCTGCAGCCTGGCCAGGACGGCCGTGGTACGGGCGTGCGCGGCGCCGTCGGGCGTCGCGGCGGTCCCGCCGGACCTGGCGTCGAGCAGCAGGACCTCGGCGGTGTCGGCGGTGCCGGCGGTGCCGGCGGTGCCGGCGACCCGGACGCCGGAGCGTTCGAGCAGCGCGGCCAGGTCGGGCCCGACCGGACCGCCGTCCACGGTCTCGGCGTGGACGGTCAGCCCGGACGGCACAGTCGCCGGGACCCGCTCCCAGCCCGGCCGGAACAACGCGTCACGGTCCGGTGCCGCGGTACGCGACGCGGTCAGTGCACGCAGCTCGAGCTGGTGGACCGCGGCCAGCGGTGCTCCCGCGGCGTCGGCGAGGTCGATCGAGACGGCCCCGGGCCCGACGCGGCGCAACCGTGCCCTGGCCGACGTGGCGCCGTCGGCGTACCGGGTGACACCGCGCCAGGCGAACGGGACGGCGCCGCGCTCGTCGTCGGGCTGGATCTCGGCGATCGGGTGCAGCACCGCGTCCAGCAGCGCCGGGTGTAGGCCGAACGGCTCCGGGTCGGTCCCGTCGGGCAGCGCGGCCTCGACGAACAGCTCGTCGCCGCGCCGCCACGCCGCGCGCAGGCCGCGGAACACCGGGCCGTAGTCGAAGCCGTCGTCGGCGAAGCGCTGGTAGCACCCGTCGACGTCGACCGGGACCGCCCCGGCCGGCGGCCACTGCTGCGCGAACGGGGAGAGCGGCGGGGTGTGCTTGCCGAGCAGCCCGGAGGCGTGCTCGGTCCAGGTCGGTGACGTCCAGGTGTGCGCCGCGTCCGGGCGGGAGTGCACCACGACGGTGCGCGGGCCGTCCGGTGTGGCGGCGCCGACGGTGACCCGCAGCGCGATGCCGCCCTGTTCGGGCAGCGCCAGCGGCGCGGTGAGCATCAGCTCCTCGACCCGGTCGTACCCGGTCTCCTCCCCGGCCCGCGCGGCCAGGTCGAGCAGTGCGCTGCCAGGCAGCAGCACGGTGCCGGAGACGGCGTGGTCGACGAGCCACGGGTGGGTGGTCCGGGAGATGCGTCCGGTGAGCAGCACGCCGTCGGTGGTCTCGATGACGCCGTCGAGCAGCCCGTGTCCGGCGGGGCGCAGCCCGACGGTGCCGGCGTCGGCGGCCCGCGGGACGGGCTCGGGCCAGAAGTACTCGTGCTGGAACGCGTAGGTGGGCAGGTCGACACGGCGACCGCCGGTCAGCACCGCGGCCCAGTCGACGTCGGCGCCCGCGCTCCAGCAGCGGGCCACCGCGGCCCGGACTGTGCCGGTCTCGTCGCGCTCGGGGTGCAGTGCCGGGACGGCCGTGGCCCCGGCCGGCGCGACGCCGGCGGCGAGTGCGGTCAGCGTCGCGTCCGGTCCGATCTCGACCGTGACGGTGTCGCCGAGGCCCGTGAGGGCGTCGGCGAACCGGACCGTGGCCGCCACGTGGTCCACCCAGTAGCCCGGCTCGGCCATCTCCGCGCCGGTGCGCCCGGCGACCGTGGAGACCACCGGGATCCGCGGCGCGGCGAAGCTCAGTCCCTCCACCACGGTGCGGAACTCGTCGAGCATCGGTGCCATCGACGGCGAGTGGAACGCGTGCGAGGTCGCCAGCCGCTTCGTGCGCCGGTCGGCGAACCGCGCCACCACGGCGTCGACCTCGGACTCCACACCCGACACCACGACCGACGACGGGCCGTTCACCGCCGCGATCGACACCCCGGCGGTCAGCAGCGGCGTCACCTCCTCCTCGGTGGCCGCGACCGCCACCATCGCACCACCGGCCGGCAGCGCACCCATCAGCCGGGCACGCGCCGAGACCAGTGTCCCGGCGTCGGGCAGGGACAGCACCCCGGCCACGTGCGCCGCGGCGATCTCCCCGATCGAGTGCCCGACCACCCGCTCCGGGGTCAGGCCCCAGGACTCCAGCAGCCGGGACAACGCCACCTCCAGCGCGAACAACGCCGGCTGGGCGATCGCGGTGTCGCGCAGGGCCTCGGCGTCGTCGGCCCACATCACCTCCCGCACGGCCGGGTCGAGGTGGGCGCAGGCCGCGTCGAAGGCGTCGGCGAAGACCCGGAACCGGTCGTACAGCTCACGACCCATGCCGAGGCGTTGGGCGCCCTGGCCGGCGAA
Organism: Pseudonocardia sp. HH130630-07; assembly: GCF_001698125.1. Taxonomy (NCBI): domain Bacteria; kingdom Bacillati; phylum Actinomycetota; class Actinomycetes; order Pseudonocardiales; family Pseudonocardiaceae; genus Pseudonocardia; species Pseudonocardia sp. HH130630-07. The sequence continues at coordinate 138,925 of NZ_CP013855.1, forward strand.
CAGGAACGTGACGCCGGTGCCGGTCCCGGCCCGCCCGGTGACGACGCGCTCGTCGGCGGTCCCGTCGGCGAGCGCACGCAACGCCTGCTCGGCGTCGGAGTGGTCGTGTGCCAGGACCACGGCACGGTGGGCGAACGTCGCCCGTGTGGTGGCCAGCGAGAGCCCGATGTCGACGGGCCGCTCGCGCAGGGCGGCGTCGGCCAGGCGTGCGGCCTGGGCGCGGAGCGCGTGCGGGGTGTGTCCGGACAGCGGCCACGCCACGACGCCGGTCTCCTGGTCCGCGGCCTCGGTCACCGGGGCCGGGTCGGGTGCCTCGAGGATCAGGTGGGCGTTGGTGCCGCTGATCCCGAACGACGACACACCCGCACGACGCGCACGCCCGTCGATGTCCCACGGCAGCGGCTCGGTGAGCAGCTCCACCTCACCCGCGTCCCAGTCCACGTGCGACGACGGCGTCGACGCGTGCAACGTCACCGGCAACACCCCGTGCCGCATCGCCTCCACCATCTTGATCACACCGGCCACCCCGGCCGCAGCCTGGGTGTGGCCGATGTTCGACTTCACCGAGCCCAGGTAGAGCGGGGTCTCCCGGTCCTGCCCGTAGGCGGCCAGCAGGGCCTGGGCCTCGATCGGGTCGCCCAGGGTGGTGCCGGTGCCGTGCGCCTCGACGACGTCGACGTCCGAGCTGCGCAGGCCGGCCGAGGCCAGCGCAGCCATGATCACCCGCTGCTGCGACGGGCCGTTCGGCGCGGTCAACCCGTTCGAGGCGCCGTCCTGGTTCACCGCACTGCCACGCAGCACCGCCAACACCTCGTGCCCGTTGCGCCGCGCGTCCGACAGGCGTTCCAGGACGACCATGCCGACACCCTCGGACCAGCCGACACCGTCGGCGTCGTCGGAGAACGCCCGGCACCGCCCGTCCGGGGACAGGCCGCGCTGGCGGGAGAAGTCGACGAACGTGCTGGGTGTGGACATCACCGTGACGCCGCCGGCCAGGGCCAGCGAGCACTCACCGGACCGCAGCGCCTGCGCCGCCCAGTGCATCGCCACCAGCGACGACGAGCACGCGGTGTCCACGGTGACCGCAGGCCCTTCCAGGCCCAGGCTGTAGGACACCCGGCCCGACGCGACGCTGGGCGCGCTGCCGTTGCCGCGGAACGCCTCGTTCTCCCCGCCGGGCAGCAGCATGGAGTAGTCATTGTACATGACGCCGGCGAACACGCCGGTCGCGCTGCCGCGCAACGACGACGGGTCGATCCCGGCCCGCTCGAACGCCTCCCACGAGCACTCCAGCAGCAGCCGCTGCTGGGCGTCGGTGCCCAGCGCCTCGCGCGGGCTCATCCCGAAGAACTCGGCGTCGAACCCGCCGGCGCCGTGCAGGAACCCGCCGCCCACCGCGTGGGTGTGCTCCGGGCGGTCGGGGTCCGGGTCGTAGAGGTTCGCGAGGTCCCAGCCGCGGTCGGTCGGGAACCCGGTGATCGCGTCCCCGCCGTCGGTGACCAGGCGCCACAGGTCCTCCGGCGAGGACACCCCTCCCGGGTAGCGGCACGCCATCCCCACGATGACGACCGGGTCCTCGGCGGTGGCGGGGAGCATCGGGACCGGGACCGGGGCCTCGGTCCCGCCGCCGAACAGCTCGTCGCGCAGGTGCCCGGCCAGGGCCCGCGGCGTCGGGTGGTCGAACACCAGCGTCGCCGAGAGCCGCAGGCCGGTGACCCCGGAGAGCCGGTTGCGCAGCTCGACCGCGCTGAGCGAGTCGATGCCGAGCTCGGTGAACGGCCGGGTCGCCGGGACCTCCCCCGCGTCGGTGTGCCCGAGTACCCGGGCGACCTCCTCGCGGACCAGGTCGAACAACGCCTCGTCGCGTTCCGGTGCGCCGAGCGTGCCGAGCCTGCGGGCGAGTCCGTCGGCGACCTCGCCGCGGGCGGCGGCGCGGCGGCGCGGGAGCCGGACCAGTGCCCGCAGCACGTGCGGCACGTCGCCGCCCGCGCGCAGTGCGACCAGGTCCAGGTGGACCGGCGCGACGGCCGGGCGCGGCTGGTCCAGCGCGGTGTCGAGCAGCGCCAGTCCGGCGTCGACGTCGATCTCGGGCATGCCGGACCGGGCGACGCGGGCGGCGTCGGCGTCGGACAGCGCGGCGGTCATCCCGACCGTGCGCGTCCACGGACCCCAGGCCAGCGACAACGCGGGCAGGCCCGCGGCGCGCCGGTGCGCGGCGAGGGCGTCGAGCGCGGCGTTGCCCGCGGCGTAGTTGCCCTGCCCGGGGCTGCCGACGACGGCCGCCACGGAGGAGAACAGCACGAACGCGTCGAGGTCGCCGGTCAGCTCGTGCAGGTGCCACGCCGCGTCCAGCTTCGGTCGCAGCACGGTGTCCAGCCGGTCCGGGGTCAGGGATCCGATCACCCCGTCGTCGACGACGCCCGCGGTGTGCACCACGGCGCGCACCGGGTGCTCGCGCGGCACGGCGTCCAGCACGCGGGCCAGGGCGTCGCGGTCGCCGACGTCCACGGTGACCGCGGTGGCCTCGGCGCCCAGCGTCCCCAGCTCGGCGACCAGCTCGGCCGCGCCGGGCGCGTCCGGTCCGCGCCGGCTGAGTAGCAGCAGCCGGGTCACGCCGCGCTCGGCGGCCAGGTGTCGGGCGGTGAGCGCGCCGAGGCCGCCGGTGCCCCCGGTGATCAGCACCGTGCCGTCCGGGCGCCAGCCGGGTGCGCCCGGGTCCGCCGTGCCGGGCAGGGCCCGGACGAGGCGCGGGACGAGGACGCTCCCGCCGCGCACGGCGAGGTCCGGCTCGCCGCCGTGCAGGCCGGCCAGTGCGGCGGCTGCCGCGGTGGTCGGGGCGTCGGCGTCGCGCTCCAGGTCGAGCAGGCCGAACCGGCCGGGGTTCTCGGCCTGTGCGGAGCGGACCAGGCCGCGCACCGCGGCGCCGGCCGGGTCCACGTCGTCCCCGTCGGCGACGGCGGCGCCGCCGCAGGTGACGACGACCAGACGTGCCCCGTCGCCGCGCTCGTCAGCGAGCCAGCGCTGCAGGGCGGTGAGCACGGTCGCGGTGGCCTCGCGGACCGCGGAGGGCAGGTCCGCCCCGGAGGGCACGACCGGGAACAGCACCGTGCCGGACGGCCCGGCCGGGTCGTGGAGCAGCGTGTCGAGGTCGGGGTGCACGGCGACGTGGGCGCCGTCGAACCCGGCCGGCAGCGGCCCGGCGACGGCGACGGCCGTGGGCTCCGGGGTCGCCGCGGTGGGCGCCTGCGGGTGCCAGTCGATGGCGAAGAGCGGGTCCCGGCCCGCACCGGCGGCCCCGGCCGGGGACCCGGCGCCGGTCCGCCGCGAGACCAGGGAGCCGACGGTGGCGACCGCGCCGCCCGCGGTGTCGGCGATGGCGATCGACACCGAGTCGTCGCTCTGGCGGGTCAGCCGGACGCGCACGGTGGTGGCCCCGGCGGCGTGCAGCGTCACGCCCTCGTAGGTGAACGGGAGCCCGCCCTCGCTCAGCGGCCCCAGGTCGGCGTAGACGGCGGCGTGCTGGGCGGCGTCGAGCACGGCCGGGTGCAGCCCGAACCGGGCCGTGTCCGGGTCGTCGCCGGGCAGGGTGACCTCGGCGTAGACCTCGCCGTCGCGCAGCCACGCCGCGCGCAGCCCGCGGAACGTGGGCCCGTAGCGGAAGCCCAGGTCGGTGAGGCGCTCGTAGCAGCCGTCCAGGTCGACCGGCTCGGCCCCGGGCGGCGGCCAGGCCTCGGCGTCGAACGGCGCGGTCTCCCCGGCGCCCGGGTCGCCGCCAGTCAGGGTGCCCGCGGCGTGCCGGGTCCACGGCAGCTCGACCGCGCCCGCGGCGCGCGAGGACACCGTGAACGGGCGCCGGGCGGGCCCTGCCGAGGTCCCCTCGGCCGCCCTGACGTGCACCTGGATCTGCACCGCGCCGGTCGGGGGCACCATCAGCGGGGCGGCCAGGGTCAGCTCCTCGACGCGCTCGCAGCCCACCTCGTCGCCGGCCCGCACCGCGAGCTCGACGAACGCGGTGCCCGGCAGCAGTGCCCGCCCGGCGACCTCGTGGTCGGCCAGCCACGGCTGGGTGGCGAGCGAGAGCCGTCCGGCGAGCACGACGCCGGCGTCGTCGGCGAGTGTGACCGCGGAGCGGAGCAGCGGGTGCTCGACGGCGTCCAGGCCGGCCGCGCCCGCGTCGGCCGCACGGGCGGGTGCGGGCCAGTAGCGGCGCCGCTGGAACGGGTAGGTCGGGAGGTCGACCCGACGCCCGCCGGGCAGCAGCGCGGTCCAGTCCACGTCCGCGCCGGTGGTCCAGACACGGGCCAGCGCGGTGATCGCGGAGCGGTCCTCGTCGTGGTCGCGGTGCAGCAGCGGGACCGCGGTCGCGGTCGGCAGCACCTGGCCCACGAGTGCGGACAGGGTCCCGTCCGCGCCCAGCTCCAGGGTGGTGCCGACGTCGCGGCGACCGAGCTCGGCGACGGCGTCGGCGAACCGGACGGTCGCGGACACGTGCTCCACCCAGTAGCCGGGGTCGGTGACGTCGTCACCGGTGCGCCCGACGACGGTGGAGATGATCGGGATCTGCGGCGCGGCGAACGTCAGCCCCGCCACGACGGCGCGGAACTCCTCGACCATCGGCGCCATCAACGGCGAGTGGAACGCGTGCGAGGTCGCGAGCCGCTTCGTCCGGCGGTCGGCGAACCGGCCCACCACGGCGTCGACCTCGGGCTCCGCACCCGAGACGACCACCGACGACGGCCCGTTCACCGCGGCCAGCGACACCCCGGGCGTCAGGTGCGGGGTGACCTCGTCCTCGGTCGCCTCGACCGCGACCATCACCCCGCCGGCGGGCAGCAGGCTCATCAGCCGGGCCCGGGCCGACACCAGCTGCGCCGCGTCCGCCACCGACAGCACACCGGCGACGTGCGCCGCCGCGATCTCCCCGATCGAGTGCCCGACCAGGTAGTCCGGTGCCACCCCCCACGGCTCCAGCAGGCGGAACGACGCGACCTGCACCGCGAACAGCGCCGGCTGCGCGGTTCCCGTGTCGTTCAGGGCACCGGCGTCGGTCCCCCACATCACCTCGCGCACCGAGGGGTCCAGGTGCGCACACACCTCGTCGAAGGCCTGCGCGAACACCGGGAAGCGCTCGTGGAGCGTCCGGCCCATCCCGAGTCGCTGCGATCCCTGTCCCGCGAACACCGTCGCGAGCAGCCCCTCGTCGGTGACACCGCGCGCGACCTCGGCGTGGCCGGTCGGGCCGGGCAGCAGCACCGCACGGTGCTCGAACGCGGCGCGGCCGGTGGCCAGCGACCAGCCGACGTCCACGGCGGAACCGGCCGGTCGGGCCGGGTCGCACAGGGCCCGCACCCGGTCGGACAGGGCGTCGTCGTCCCGGGCACCGACCGGCCACGGCACCGGCCACGCCGGTTCGGCGTCGCGGGCCGGGGTCTGCGCCCCGGACGGTGCCTCGGCCGGGGCCTGTTCCAGGATCACGTGCGCGTTGGTGCCGCTGATCCCGAACGACGACACCGCCGCGCGCCGCACCCGGCCGGTCTCCGGCCACGGCTGCGCGGTCACCGGCAGCTCCACGCCGCCGCCGTCCCAGTCCACGTTGGACGACGGCGCGTCCACGTGCAGCGTGGCCGGGACGGTGCCGTGCCGCATCGCCAGCACCATCTTGATCACACCGGCGACCCCGGCCGCGGCCTGGGTGTGTCCGATGTTCGACTTCAGCGACCCGAGCCACAGCGGCTTCCGGCGGTTCCGGCCGTAGGTGGCGATGAGCGCCTGGGCCTCGATCGGGTCGCCCAGCGTGGTGCCGGTGCCGTGTCCCTCGACCACGTCCACGTCCGCCGGTTCGAGGTCGGCGTTGCGCAGCGCGGCCCGGATCACCCGTTGCTGGGAGGGTCCGTTCGGCGCGGTGAGCCCGTTCGAGGCACCGTCCTGGTTGATCGCCGACCCGCGCAGCACGGCCAGGACCGGGCGCCCGAGCCGGCGCGCGTCGAACAAGCGCGCGAGCACCAGCACACCGGCGCCCTCACCCCAGCCGGTGCCGTCGGCGGCGTCGGCGAAGGGCTTGCACCGCCCGTTCGCGGCCAGGCCGTTCTGGGCGGTGAACGCGGTGAACGCCAGCGGGGTCGCCATGATCGCCGCACCACCGGTCAGGGCCAGCGAGCACTCCCGTGCCCGCAGCGCCTGCATCGCCTGGTGCATCGCGACCAGCGAGGACGAGCACCCCGTGTCCACCGTGACGGCCGGGCCCTCGATGCCGAGGGTGTAGGACAGCCGCCCGGAGATCACGCTCGCCGCGTGCCCGGTGGTGGCGTAGACCTCCGCGTCGTCGGCGGACCCGGCGAGCACCTCGCCGTAGTCCTGCCCGGTGGTGCCGATGAACACCCCGGCGTCGCTGCCCCGCAGCCTCGACGGGTCGATCCCGGCCCGTTCGAGGGCCTCCCACGTGACCTCCAGCAGCAGCCGCTGCTGCGGGTCCATCGCGACGGCCTCCCGCGGGGAGATCCCGAAGAACCCGGCGTCGAAACCGGAGGCGTCGTCCAGGAAGCCGCCCTCGGTGGCCAGGCTGCGCCCCTCGCCGCCGTCGCCTCCCGCACTGCCGGCGGCGAGGGTCTCGAGGTCCCAGCCACGGTCGGTGGGGAACCCGGACACGGCGTCGCCGCCCCGGTCGAGCAGCTCCCAGAGATCCTCCGGGGACGCGACCCCGCCGGGGAAGCGACAGCCGATCCCGAGCACGGCGATCGGCTCCGCGGCGGCGGCCGTCAGGGCCTCGTTCTGCCGGCGCAGCCGCTCGTTCTCCTTGAGCGACGACCGCAGCGCCTCGACGTACTGGTTGCTGTCGGTGGTCATCGGTTCTCCAGGTTCGGTTCGTGGCCCACGGGTCAGTTGCCCACGGGTCAGTTCGAGGCCTCGGACACCAGGCGCAGGAGGCTTTCGCCGTCCATGTCGTCCAGTGAGGTGCCGTGCTCGTCCGGCTGCTCGTGCGGGTCGTCCTCCGGGGCTCCCGCCAGGCGCAGCAGCTCGTCGAGCAGCCCGGCCCGGCGCAGCCGGGCCAGCGGGATCGACGCGAGCAGCTCGCGGGTGGGAGCGTCCGGGTCGGGCGGGCCGTCCGGGGCGGCGTCGCCGCCGAACGCGAGCGTGCCCAGATGTCGGGCCAGGTCGCGCGGGTTCGGGAAGTCGAAGACCAGCGAGGCGGGCAGTCGCAGCCCGGTCGCGCCGCGGAGCCGGTTGCGCAGCTCCACCGCGGTCACCGAGTCGAACCCGACGTCGCGGAACGCCCGCCCGGCCGGGACCGCCGCCGGATCGTCGTGGCCCAGGGTGGCGGCGGCCTCGGTGCGCACCGCCTCCAGCATCGCCCGGTCGCGCTCGGCGGGCGGGAGTCCCGCGAGCCGGCCGAGCAGCGGCGCCACGCCGTCGGCTGCGGCGTCCGGGACGGTGTCCACCACCTCCTGCGCCTCGGCCAGCTCCGCGAGCAGCGGGCTCGGCCGGACCGAGGTGAACCCGTCGGCGAAACGCGTCCAGTCCATCGCGGTGATCGCGGCCACCGCCGGGGCGTGGGCCAGCGTCGTGTCGAGCGCCTGCAGGGCGAGGTCGGGATCCATCGCCGTGACCCCCTGGCGTTCCAGGCGTGCGTGCGCGACGGGGTCGGTCGCCATCCCCGCCTGTGCCCACGCGCCCCACGCCACCGACGTCGCGACCCGGCCCTGTGCCTGCCGCCGCTCGGCCAGCGCGTCGAGCCAGGCGTTGGCCGCCGCGTAGCCGGGCTGGCCGCCGCTGCCCCAGGCCGACGCGCCGGAGGAGAACAGGACGAACGCGTCCAGCTCCCGGTCCCCGACGAGCTCGTCCAGGTGCTCGGCGGCGGGCGCCTTCGGGTGCAGCAGCGCGCGCAGCTGCTCGCCGGTCAGGTCCGCGACCGGGGCGTCGCCGTCGGAGACCCCGGCGGCGTGGAACACCGAGCGCAGCCCGCCGGGCGTGTCGATCCCGTCCAGGACCTGGGCGAGCGCCGCCCGGTCGGCCGCGTCACAGGCCACGACAGTGACCGTAGCCCCGCGCTCACGCAGGTCGGCGACGAGCTCCGCCGCGCCCGGCGCGTCCGGCCCGCGCCGGCTGGTCAGCACCAGGTGCCGGGCACCCCGGTCGACCAGCCAGCGGGCCACGAGCGCGCCCACCCCGCCCGTGCCGCCGGTGACCAGCGCGGCCCCGGACGTGGTCCACGGCCGGTCGGCGGCCGGGGTGGCGTGCAGCAGACGGCGCGCGGAGATCCCGGAGGAGCGGACCGCGACCTGGTCCTCCCCCGCCGGAGCGGCCAGGAACGCGGCCAGCGCCTCGGCGCTGCGCCGGTCGGGCTCGGCGGGCAGGTCGATCAGCCCGCCCCAGCGCGCGGGGTGTTCCAGGGCCACGACCCGGCCGAGGCCCCACACCGAGCCGGCGCCCGGGTCCACGACCGTGGTGTCGCCGGGCCCGGTGCGCACGGCGCCGCGGGTGACGCACCACAGCGGCGCCGCCGCCCCGATGCCACCGAGCGCCTGGACCAGGCCCAACGTCGCCGCCAGCGCCGCCGGGACCTCGCCATCGTCGGACGGGGTGCCCGCGGCCAGCAGGGACACGACCAGGTCGGCGCCCACCGCGGCGTCGGCGAGCGCCGCGGCCGCGCGGGCCCGGTCGGCCGCGACGATCGGGTCCAGCTCGACCGTCGTCGCTCCCGGGCCGAACGCCTCGCGTACCGGTTCCAGGTCCGGCATCCCGGGCGGGCGGACGAGGAGCACCCGCCCGGCCGGGCGCCCGGCGCCCTGCGGGCGGATCCGGGTCCAGCCGATCCGGTAGCGCCAGCCGTCGGCGGTGTCGCGCCGGGCGGCCCGGTCCCACCAGGCCGACAGGGCCGGCAGCACCGCGTCCAGCGAGGACCGGGTGCCGTTCGACCCGACGCCCAGCTCGGCGGCCAGCGACTCCCCGTCACCGGAGGCGACGAGCTCCCAGAACCGCCCGCCCGCACCGTCCGTCGGTGCCGGTGCGGCCGGTGCGATCTCCTCGGGCCAGTACCGGCGGCGGCGGAACGCGTAGGTCGGCAGGTCCACCGGCCGGGCGTCGCGCCCGGCGAAGACCGCGGCGAAGTCGACCGCCACACCGTGGGCGTGTGCCTCGGCGACCGCGGTCAGGACCCGGTCCGGGCCGCCGTCGTCGCGGCGCAGGGTGCCCAGTGCGACGGCGGTGTCGGCTCCGTGCGCCTCCACCGTCTCCTCGATCGCCGTGCCCAGCACCGGGCGCGGGGAGATCTCCAGCAGGACCCTCCTGCCGTCGTCGAGCAGCGCCCGGGTCGCCGCCTCCATCCGCACCGGTTCGCGCAGGTTGGTGTACCAGTAGCCGGCGTCCAGCCCGGCCGTGTCGACCACGGCACCGTCGACCGTGGAGTAGAATGGGATCGGCGACGACACCGGGCGCACCCCGGCCAGCACGGCGGCCAGCTCGTCGCGCACGGCTTCCACGTGGGTGCCGTGCGAGGCGTAGTCGACGTCCACCCGCCGCGACCGGACCCCCTCGGCCGCGCAGTGCGCGGCCAGCTCGTCCAGGGCGGCGGCGTCCCCCGAGACGACCGTCGAGGACGGCCCGTTCACCGCGGCGACGGTGATCGCGTCCGACCAGGGGGCGATCAGCTCGGCGACCCGGTCCGGCCCGGCCGCGACCGAGGTCATGCCACCGGCGCCGGAGATCGTCAGCAACGCGCGGCTGCGCAGCGCGACGATCATCGCCGCGTCGTCCAGGTTGAGCGCACCGGCGACGTGGGCGGCGGCGATCTCGCCCTGCGAGTGTCCGACGACCGCGGCCGGCTCGACCCCGTAGGCCCGCCACAGCGCCGCCAGGGCGACCATCGTCGCGAACAGCGCGGGCTGCACGACGTCGACCCGGGCGGACAGCTCCGGGTCGGCGTCACCGGCCAGTACCTCGGTGAGCGACCAGTCCACGTGCGGGGACAGCGCCCGCTCGCAGTCGGCGATCGTGGACTGGAACACCGGCGAGGACGCCAGCAGCTCGCGCCCCATCCCCTGCCACTGGGAGCCCTGGCCGGGGAAGACGAACACCGGACGGCGGTCGCCCTCGGCCGCGGTGCCCCGCTGCACCCCGGGGGCGGTCTCCCCGGCGGCCACCGACTCCAGCCCGGCGAGCAGTGTGTCGAGGTCCTGGCCGAGCACGACCGCGCGGTGCTCGAAGCCGGCCCGCAGCCGGGCCAGCGACCAGCCGACGTCGTCCGGGCGCCGCGCCGTGTCCTCGGTGTGCCCGGCGCGGCCGGGGCCGTCGGGCCGGTGCCTGTCGAAGGACTCGCGCAGCCGCGCGGCCTGGGCGCACAACGCCTCCGCCGAACGCGCGGACAGCGGCCAGATCGTGGGCGTGTCGTATACCGGGGCGTCGCCGCCCGGCGCCACGACGGTGGCCTCCGGTCCGGCGGCGGCCGGCTCCGGCGGCGCCTGCTCCAGCACCGCGTGGGCGTTGGTGCCGCTGATCCCGAACGCGGACACCGCGGCGCGGCGGGGGCGCTCGGCCTGCGGCCACGGGGACGGCTCGTCGAGCAGCCGTACCGCGCCCGTCGACCAGTCGACCCGTGACGACGGGGTTCCCGCGTGCAGCGTCCGCGGCAGCTCGTCGTGCCCGAACGCCAGCACGGTCTTGATCACCCCGGCGATACCGGCGGCAGCCTGGGTGTGGCCGATGTTGGACTTCAGCGACCCGAGCAGCAGCGGCCGGTCGGGGTCGCGGTCGCGGCCGTAGGTCCCCAGGATCGCCTGCGCCTCGATCGGGTCGCCGAGCGCGGTCCCGGTGCCGTGGGCCTCGACGGCGTCCACGCCGTCCGGGGTGATCCCGGCATCCGCCAGCGCGGCGCGGATCACCCGCTGCTGGGACGGGCCGTTCGGCGCGGTCAGCCCGTTCGACGCGCCGTCGGAGTTGATCGCCGAGCCGCGCACCAGCGCCAGTACCCGGTGGCCGTGGCGCCGGGCGTCGGACAGGCGCTCGAGCAGCACCACACCGACCCCCTCGGCCAGGCTCATCCCGTCCGCGCCGTCGGCGAACGCCTTGCACCGGCCGTCGGTGGCGAGCGCCCGCTGGCGGCTGAACCCGACGAACGGTTCCGGGGTGGGCATCACGGTGGCCCCGGCGGCCAGTGCCAGCGAGCTCTCCCCGCTGCGCAGCGACCGGCACGCCAGGTGCAGGGCCACCAGCGACGACGAGCACGCCGTGTCCACCGTGACCGAGGGGCCCTCCAGCCCGAACAGGTAGGAGATCCGCCCGGACAGCACGCTGGCCGCGGTGCCGGTCATCATGTGCGTCTCACCCGCGTCGCCGACGGCGTGCGGGTAGGGCTGCGCGCCGGCACCGACGAACGCCCCGGTGGCGGAGCCACGCAGCGCCGCCGGGTCGATCCCGGCCCGTTCGAAGACCTCCCACGTCGTCTCCAGCAGCAGCCGCTGCTGCGGGTCCATCGACAGCGCCTCCCGCGGGGAGATGCCGAAGAACCCCGCGTCGAACTCGGTGGCGTCGTGCAGGAAGCCGCCGACCGTGGAGTACGTCCGCCCGGGCGCGTCCGGGTCGGGATCACGCAGCGCGTCGGCGTCCCAGCCGCGGTCGTCCGGGAAGTCGGAGATCACGTCGAGCCCGTCGGCGACCAGGCGCCACAGGTCCTCCGGGGACGCGACCCCACCCGGCAGCCGGCAGCTCATCGCGACGACCGCGATCGGGTCGTCGGACGCGGCGGCACCGGACGCGGGAGCGGCGGGGGCGGTGCTCTCCCCGCCGAGGAGCTCCGTGCGCAGGTGGCGGGCCAGCGCGATCGGGGTCGGGTGGTCGAACACCATCGTCGCGGGCGGGTTCGCGCCGGTCGCCGCGGCCACCCGATTGCGCAGGTCGACCGCGGTCACCGAGTCGAAGCCGATGTCGCGGAACGCCCGCAGCTCGGGCACCTCGGCACCGGATCCGTGCCCGAGCACGGCGGCGACCTCGGCGCGGACCATCTCCAGCAGGAGCCGCTCCTGCTCGGCCGCCGGCAGCGGCCGCAACCGGCCGAGCAGTCGCCCGTCCCCGTGCTCGGACACCGCGGGTGCGCCGGCGTCCGCGGCGGTGTTCCGCAGCCGGACCTCCGGGATCTCGTCGAACAGGGTCGTCGGACGCCCGGAGGTGAACACGTCGTGGTAGCGGGGCCAGTTCACCGCCATCAGGCTGATGACGTCCTCGTCGTGGTCGAGCACCCGGCGCAGACCCGCCATGGCGGTCTCGGGGTCGATCAGCTCCAGGCCCGTGCGCCGGACCCGGTGCGGGTCGGTGGCCTCCTCCGTCGAACCCACCGCGTCCGGCCACTTGCCCCAGTGCACCGCGGTGGCCGGCAGGCCGCGGGCGCGGCGGTGCTCGGCCAACGCGGACAGGTAGGCGTTGCCGGCGGCGTAGGCGGCGTGCCGCCCGCTGCCCCACATCCCGGCGGTGGAGGTGTAGAGCACGAACGTGTCCAGCGACCCGCCGTCGAGGAGCTCGTCCAGGTGGCGGGCACCGTCGACCTTGCCGCGCAGCACGTTCGCGACCTCGCCCGCGTCGGTGGCGTCGACGCTCTCCAGCTCCATCACCGCGACGGCGTGCACGACGTGCCGGACGACGTGACCCGCCTCGGCCAGCCCGGCCAGCAACGCGGCCACGGCGTCCCGGTCGCCGACGTCGCAGGCCTCCACGCGCACCGCGGTCCCGAGCCGGGCCAGCTCCTCGACCAGCTCGGCGGTTCCGGGGGCGTCCGGTCCGCGGCGGCCGACGAGCACCAGGTCCTCGGCCCCCTGGCGGGACAGCCACCGGGCCAGGTCCGGGGCGAGGGCGCCGCCGGCCCCGGTGACCAGGGTCGTCCCGTGGGGTGCCCACTCCCGCTCCGGGCCCCCGGTGGACACCGCACCGGGCACGGTCCGCACGATCCGGCGGGCGAACAGCCCCGCCGGCCGGACGGCGAGCTGGTCCTCGCCCGGCGCACCGGACAGCGCGACGGCCAGGCGCGGCCCAGTGCTCGCGTCGAGGGCGCCCGGCGGCAGATCCACCGTGCCGCCGATCCGGTCCGGGTGCTCCAGCGCCGCGGTCCAGGCCAGGCCGTGGACCAGCGCCTGGATCGGGTGGGTGAGACGGTCGGACGGACCGGTCCGCGCGGCGTCGCGGGTGAGGAACCACAGCGGCGCATGCACCCCGAGATCGCCCAACGCCTGGACCAGGGCGAGCGTGCGGGACAGGCCCACGGTGGAGCCGGGGTGGTCCGGGTCCGCCCGCTCGTCGGCGGCCAGCAGCGAGACGACCCCGGCGGCCGAGGCGACGCCGGTGGCTGCGGCGAGCAGCTCGGCGGCGGCGGCACGGCCGTCGCACGCCCCGTCCAGGACGACCGGGTGCACGGCGGCACCGGCCGCGGTGAGGGCGGCGACGACGTCGTCCCCGGTGTCGGTGTCGTCGTCGGTGGTGACCACCAGCCAGTCCCCGGACAGGGTGGGTGTGCCGGCCACGGGCACCGGTCGCCACTCGACCCGGTAGCTCCACGAGTCGAGGGTCGCCCGCTCCCGGTTCGTCCGCCGCCAGTCCGACAGCGCCGGAAGCACGGCCGCCAGGGAGTCGGCGTCGGCGTGCAGGCTCGAGGTCAGCGCCGCGACGTCGCCGTCCTCCACGGCCGCCCAGAACGCCTGCTCCTGCGGGTCCACGCCGGCCGGGTCGGCCGCCGCGCTCTCGGGTGTGGCCGGACCGGCCCAGAAGCGCCTGCGCCGGAACGGGTAGGTGGGCAGCGCGACCCGGCGCCCACCGGGGAACAACGACGCCCAGTCCACGTCGATCCCGCGGACGTGGGCCTCGGCGAACGAGGTGAGCAGCTGGGCGGGGCCGCCCCGGCCCCGGCGCAGTGTGCCAGTGACCAGCACGTCGGTCCCGCGCTCGCGCGCGGAGTCGGCCACCGCGCCGGACAGCACCGGGTGCGGTCCGACCTCGATGAACGCCCGGTGGCCCTGCTCGACGAGCGTCTCGACCGCCGGCCCGAACCCGACGGTGCGGCGCAGGTTACGGTACCAGTAGCCGGCGTCGAGCTCACCGCCGTCGAGCCACTCGCCGGTGACGGTGGACAGCATCGGCACGGCGGCCGGGCCGGGCGTGAGCCCGGCGAGGTCGTCGAGCAGACGCTGCTCGATCGCCTCCACGTGCGCCGAGTGCGACGCGTAGTCGACGGCGATCATGCGCGCCCGGACACCGTCGGCGACGAGCTCGGCGTGCAGGCCCTGCACCGTCTCCGCCGATCCGGACACCACGACCGCGCGCGGCCCGTTCTCCGCGGCGACCGACAGCGTGCTCCGGGAGCCGATCCGGGTGACGACCTCGTCGCGGCTCAGCGGGACCGAGAGCATCCCCCCGGCTCCGGCCAGGTGCTCGCCGATCGCCCTGGCCCGCAGGGCGACGACCCGCGCGCCGTCGTCCAGGCTCAGTGCCCCGGCCACCACGGCGGCGGCGATCTCGCCCTGCGAGTGGCCGAGCACGGCGTCCGGGTGCACACCGTGGTGCCGCCACACCGCGGCCAGCGCGACCATGACGGCGAAGCTCAGCGGCTGGACGACGTCGACGGCGTCCAGCCCGGGTGCGCCGGGCACCTGGCGGACGACGTCGTGCGGGGAGAACCCGACGTGGGGCCGCAGGGCGGCCGCCGCGGCGTCGAACGCCTCGGCGAACACGGGAGAGGTGTCGAGCAGCTCGGCTCCCATGCCCGCCCACTGGGCACCCTGACCGGGGAACACGAAGACCGTACCGCCGTCGAGGTCGGCCCGTCCGGTCACCACCGCCGCGGACGGCTCGCCCGCGGCGACCGCGCGCGCCCCGGCGAGCAGCTCCTCCCGGTCGGAACCGATGACGACCGCACGGTCCTCGAGCGAGGCACGCGTGCGGGCCAGGGAGTAGGCCACGTCGTAGGGGTCGGAGTCGGTGAGCCGCGCCGCCAGCCCGGCGGCCTGCGCGCCGAGCGACTCGGGGCCGCGGGCGGAGAACGACCACGCGCACGTGGTCGGCGCGTCCGGCCGGTCGGAGGTGTCCTCCTGGTCCGTGGCGGGAGGCTCCTCGATGATCGCGTGCGCGTTCGTGCCGGAGACCCCGAACGACGACACACCGGCCCGGCGGGGACGCTCCCCGGGCTCCCACGCGACCGGTTCGGTGAGCAGCCGCACCGCGCCCGCCGACCAGTCCACGCGTGACGACGGGGTCTCGGCGTGCAGCGTCGCGGGCAGCATGCCGCGCTGCAGCGCCATCACCATCTTGATCACTCCGCCGACGCCGGCGGCGGCCTGCGTGTGCCCGATGTTGGACTTGAGCGAGCCGAGCCACAACGGCTGCTCCCGGTCGCGCCCGTACGTGGCGAGCAGGGCCTGCGCCTCGATCGGGTCACCGAGCGAGGTCCCGGTGCCGTGGGCCTCCACGACGTCGACGTCGCCCGGGCGCAGCCCCGCGGCGGACAGTGCGGCACCGATCAACGCGCGCTGCGACGGCCCGTTCGGGGCGGTGAGCCCGTTCGAGGCGCCGTCCTGGTTGACCGCCGAGCCGCGCACGACCGCGAGCACCTCGTGCCCGTGCCGGCGGGCGTCGGAGAGGCGCTCCAGCACGAGGACGCCGGCCCCCTCGGCCCACCCGGTGCCGTCGGCCCCCTCACCGAACGCCCGGCAGCGCCCGTCCGGTGACAGCCCGCCCTGGCGGCTGAACTCCACGAACAGCGACGGGTCCGACATCACGGTCACGCCGCCGACCAGCGCCAGCGACGACTCGCCCGCACGCAGCGACCGCGCCGCGAGGTGCAGCGCGACCAGCGACGACGAGCACGCGGTGTCCACGGTCAGGGCCGGGCCGCGGAGCCCGAGGGTGTAGGAGATCCGGCCCGACGCCACGCTGGCCGCGGTGCCGGTGAGGGTGTGCCCGCCGAGGTCGACCTCCGGGTCGGCCGGGCCCTGGGAGTGCCCCCAGTGGTAGGAGCCGACGAACACCCCGGTCGCGCTGTCACGCAGCGACGTCGGGGCGATCCCCGCCCGCTCCAGCGCCTCCCAGGACACCTCCAGCAGCAGCCGCTGCTGCGGGTCCATCGCCAGGGCCTCCCGCGGGGAGATGCCGAAGAACTCCGCGTCGAAGTCGCCGACGCCGTCGAGGAAGCCGCCCTCGGCGGTGGCACTGCTGCCCGCTCCGCCGCCGGCGAGCGCCTGCCGGTCCCAACCCCGGTCGGTCGGGAACCCGGTGATCGCGTCGGTGCCGGAGGCGACCAGGTCCCAGAGCTGCTCCGGGCTGCGGACCCCGCCCGGGTAGCGGCACGCCATGCCCACGACGGCCATCGGCTCGTTCTCGCGGGTCTCGATCTCGTCGAGGCGACGACGGGTGCGCCGCAGGTCGGTGGTGACCTTGCGCAGGTAGTCGACCACCTTGTCCTGGGGGGCCGTCGCGGCCCCGTCGTGCTGCTGGGTGCCGGCGTTCTGCTCTGCGTCGGTCATGGTCCGTCCTCACGTACGGGGCGAAGAAGTGCTCTGCGCGGTCGGTTCGCCGAGCGCGGTTCAGGCCACGCCGATCTCGGCATCGATAATGTCCATCAGCCGGTCCAGCGAGGCGTCGGCGATCTCGCTGTCGAGCGGGTCGTCCGGGGACCCGGGCTCCGGTCCGGGGCCGGGAGCAGGGCCGGGTGCGGCATCGGGGGCCGGACCGTCGTCGCGGGCGTCCAGCTCGTCGGCCAGGTGGCCGGCCAGCAGGTCCGGGGTCGGGTGGTCGAACACCAGGCCGGGTTGGAGGGCCAGCCCGGTGCGGGCCGCCATCCGGTTCACCAGCTCGGCGCCGGTCAACGACTCGAAGCCCTGCTCCTTGAACCGGGCCCGGCCGAGGACCTCGTCCGGACCGGACAGCCCCAGCACGTCGGCGGCCTCGGCCCGGACCAGCATGCGGAGCCCGCGCCTGCGGTGCGGCCCGGTGAGGGCCACCACGTCGACGCCGGTAGCGCCGGCGCCGGAGGCGCCCGGCAGCGCCGCGGCCCGGCGCACCGGGCGGGCGGGCCGGTCCGGCGCGTCGGGCACGGCGGACGGGACCGGGACCGTCCGGCCGCGGCCCAGCTCGATCGCGCCCACCGTCAGCACCGGGGCACCGGCCACGTCGACGGCCTCGAGCCGCAGCGTCGACCCGTCGGTGCGGGTGATCCGCACCCGCACAGCGCTCGCACCCTCGGCGTGCAGCGCCACGTCCCGCCACCGGGCCGGGACCTCCGAGCCGTCCCCCCGGCGACCGACGGCGCCCAGCGCGGCGGTGAGCAGAGCAGGGTGCAGCCCGAAACCGGCCCGGTCGACGTCCGGCGGCAGCGTCACCTCGACCCAGGTGTCGTCGTCGAGCTCCCAGCCCGCACCGACGAGCCCGGCCAGGTCCGGGCCGAACCCGGCCCCGTCGAGACGCTCGCCCAGCGCAGCCGGGGTCAGCGGCACGGCCCCGTCGGGCAGGTCGGAACCGTCCCCGCCCGCGGCGGGGGCCCCCCGGGACACCGTCGCCCGGGCACGCAGCTCCCAGCCGGACCCCTCGGCACCGGGCTGCCCCGTGCCGGCGGTCCGGCTGTGCACCGTGACCACGCGCCGGCCGGCGTTCGCCGCTCCGAGCCAGGTCTGCAGCTCGACGGTCCGGTGCTCCTCGACCGGCAACGGGTCGCCCGCGCGCAGGTCGTCGATCCGGTCGCACCCCACCTCGTCAGCGGCACGCAGCACGAGCTCGACCAGCGCGGGGACCGGCAGCGTGGCGCCACCGCCGCCCGGCCGGTGGTCCGCGATCCACGGGTGGGCCCGCGCCGGGACCCGGCCGCTGAACAGCAGCCCGCCCGCGCCCGCGAGGTCGTCGCGGGCGCCGAGCAGGGGATGCCCGGTGGCACCGGTCCGGCCGCCGTCGCCGGGAGCCGGCCAGTAGGTCCGATGCTCGAACGGGTAGCCGGGCAGCTCGACCCGGCGACCGTCCCCGACCGCCGCCGCGAGATCGACGGGGGTCCCGGCGACGTGCAGCCGGCCCAGCGCGGTCAGCACCGAGGTGACCTCGTCGCCGCCGCCGCGCAGCGTGGGCACCGTCGTAACCCGCTCGCCGAGCGCGGTGCGCACCGCCGCCGACGCGGTCGCGTCCGGCCCGATCTCCAGGAACGTCTCCACCCCGTCGGCGTGCAGCACCTGCGCCGCGGCCACCGGGTCGGCCACCGGGCCCGGACGGGGAACCCAGCGGTCGGGGTCGGCCAGCTCGTCCGCCGTGGCGGCACGTCCGGCCGCGCCGCACACGACCGGGATCCGGGGCGGTGCGAACCGCAGTCCCGCGACCGTCGCGCGGAACCGGTCCAGCTCCGGATCCGGCCCGGCCGCCCGGTCGGCCGGGCGCTCGCCGAGCAGGGACCGGGCCTCCAGCAGGGCGGTCGCGTCGGCGAGGGACAGGACCCCGGCCACGTGTGCCGCGGCGACCTCCCCCACCGCCGCCCCGGCCACCCGGCGGGGTGTGACCCCCCAGGACTCCCACAGCCGGTACAGCGCCACCTGCAACGCGAACGTCGCGGTCTCGCCGCCGCCGCCGTCGGAGTGCAGATGCGCGTGGACGTCGTCGAGGGCGGTGGCGACGACCGGGAACCGCTCCGCCAGCTCCCGGCCGGCCCCGGCCGGTGCGGCCCGGCCACCGAACAGCAGCGCCGTCTCCCCGTCGCCCACGCGTCCGCGGGCGACCTCCACCGTCCCCTGCGGACCGGCCAGCAGCACCGCGCGATGGTCGAACGTGGCGCGCCCGACCGCCAGCGTGTGGCCGACGTCGCGCCGGGAACGCCCGGCCGCCGCGCCCCGCAGCTCCTCGACGGCGGTCTGCAGCGCGGTCGCCGTGCGCGCCGACACCGCCCACAGCACCAGCCGGTCGTCGTCGGGAGCCTGCGCCCCGTCCACCGGCCCGGACCCGTCGCCCTGCTCCAGCACGACGTGGGCGTTCGTCCCGGAGACCCCGAACGACGAGACCCCCGCCCGGCGCGGCCGTCCAGTGTCCGGCCAGTCGGTGGTGCGGGCGAGCGGCTCGAGCACCTCCCCGGACCAGTCGGCCCGGGTGGTGGGTGTCCCCAGCCGGCGCAGGCCCGGCAGCACCCCGGTACGGATCGCCAGCACCGACGCGATCACCGAGATCACCCCGGCCGCGGCCTGCAGGTGGCCCACGTGCGACTTCACCGAGCCGAGCAGCAGCGGACGCTCGCGTCCCGCTCCGTAGGCCGCCCGCAGCGCGGTGACCTCCACCGGGTCGCCGACCCGGGTGCCGGTTCCGTGGGCCTCCACCACGTCCACGTCCGCGGGCCGCAGCCCCGCGTCGTCGAGTGCGCTGGCGACGACCCGTTCCTGGGCGGCCCCGCTGGGCACGGTCAGCCCGTCCGATGCGCCGTCCTGGTTGACCGCGGTACCCCGGACCACCGCCAGGACCGGGTGGCCGTGGCGGCGGGCGTCGGCGAGCCGCTCCAGGACCAGGAGCCCGACGCCCTCGCCCCAGACCGTGCCGTCGGCGTCGTCGGAGAAGGGGGCCGGGCGCCCCGACGGCGAGAGGCCGCCCTGGCGTCCGTAGCCAAGGAACCCGGACTCGGTCGACATCACGCAGGCACCGCCGGCCAGCGCCAGCGAGCACTCGCCGGAGCGCAGCGACCGCACCGCGTAATGCAGCGCGACCAGCGACGACGAGGACGCGGTGTCCAGCGTGACCGCGGGTCCGCCGCAGCCCAGCACGTAGGCCAGCCGGCCGGAGGCGACGGCGCCCGACATCCCGGTCATGGCGTGGCCGACGAGGTCGTCGCGCGAGCCGTGGGCGGCGACCGCGTAGTCCTGACCGTGCAGACCGACGAACACGCCGGCGTCGGTCCCGCGCAGCGTGCGCGGGTCGATCGCCGCCCGCTCCAGGGCCTCCCACGACACCTCCAGCAGCTGACGCTGCTGCGGGTCCATGGCCACCGCCTCGCGCGGGGAGATCCCGAAGAACCTGGCGTCGAAACCCGCGGCGTCGTCGAGGAAGCCGCCGCGCCCGTTCGCGACGGGCCGGTCACCGGACAGCGCGGCGAGGTCCCACCCCCGGTCGGTGGGGAACGCGGAGAACGCCTCGCCCCGGGACAGGGTCAGCTCGCGGAGGTCCTGCGGGCTGCGCACACCACCGGGTGCGCGGCAGGCCATGCCCACGATCGCCACCTGGTCGTCGACGAGCGTCGCCGGTGTCTGCGTCATATCCCATCACCTTCGAGACGTCGGTCGGGGCGCGACGGACATTAGGTGCGGGTCCACTGGTCGATTCCCCAGAAGCCGGGGGACCGCCGATGCGGGCGGGGGCAACGACTGGTGATTCACCGGTGCGCCGCGTGCGATAACTGACCCGATATCGCGTCCCGCGTGCCGCCCGCCTCCGGGCACGTGCACGTGCCCGACTGTGAGAGGTGTGACCGGAATGGAACCGAACCCGAGCGAGCAGGGCCACCGCGCGGTCCCGGCCGGAGGGACACCGTGAGCCCGGCACCTCCCGCACTCCGGACCGCCGACCGGACGCTGCCCCGGAGGTTGGCCCGTTCGGCGCTGTGGGACGCCGCCGGTGCCGCGCGGGCACGGGAGTGGATCGCCGAGCGCAACGCCGCGCACCGGCACGACGTCCGACGGATCCCCTTCGACGAGCTCCGGAGCTGGGCGTTCGACCCGGCCACCGGCAACCTGCGACACGACACGGGGCGCTTCTTCAGCGTCGAGGGCCTGCAGGTGCACACCGACCACGGCCCGGTCCGGTCCTGGTCCCAGCCGATCATCAACCAGCCCGAGATCGGGATCCTCGGCATCCTGATGGCCGAGATCGACGGCGTGCTGCACTGCCTGCTGCAGGCCAAGACCGAGCCCGGCAATGTCAACGGTGTCCAGCTCAGCCCGACGGTGCAGGCGACGCGGAGCAACTACACCGGCGTCCACGCCGGCAACGCGGTGCCCTACCTCGAGTACTTCCGCAACCCGGGAGCCGGGCGCGTGCTCTCCGACGTGCTGCAGTCCGAACAGGGCTCCTGGTTCTACCGCAAGCGCAACCGGAACATGGTCGTCGAGGTCGAGGAGCCGTTCGAGGCGCACGAGGACTTCCGCTGGATCCCGCTCGGCCAGGTGCACGAGCTGTGCGCCGTGGACAACATCGTCAACATGGACACCCGCACCGTCCTGGCCGGGATGCCCACCGGGTTCGAGGGGATGGCCGGCACCGGGTCCGGTGGGCTCGCCGACGCGCTGGCCCGGTCCTGCGTCGCGTCCAGCGGCGGGCTGCACACCGACGCCGAGGTGCTGAGCTGGATCACCGACCGGCAGTCCGGGCACGAGATCCGCACCGAGCTGATCCCGCTGCACGACGTGGCGCACTGGCGGCGCACCCCCGACCGCATCCGGCACGATCCGGAGAGCTTCTTCAGCGTCATCGCCGTCGCCGTCACCGCGACCAGCCGTGAGGTGGGCAGCTGGACCCAGCCCCTGCTGGAACCGCACGGCGTCGGGCGGGTCGCGCTGCTGGTGGCCCGGTTCGGCGGGGTCCTGCACGCCCTGATGCACGCCCGGGTCGAGCCCGGGTACCTGGAGGCGGTCGAGCTGGCCCCGACCGTCCAGTTCGCCCCCGAGACCTACCGGGGTCTGGGGCTCGCCCCGCCCGCGTTCCTCGACGTCGTGGAGGAGGTGGGACGCGGCGAGCGCGTCCTGTTCGACGCGGGGCTGTCCGAGGAGGGTGGGCGCTTCCACCACGCCCGCAACCGCTACCAGATCATCGAGGTGGACCCCGTGCTCGACGACCGCACGACCCCCGACCACCGCTGGCTCACCGTCGCCCAGCTCAACGGCCTGCTCCTGCACAACAACTACGTCAACGTCCAGGCGCGCAGCCTGATCGCCTGCCTGCGGGGCCTCGCGTGACGCGGCCGCTGCGGCTCGGTGCGCTGGGCTGCTCGGAGATCGCCGACCGCAAGGCGCTGCCCGCGGCGACCTCGCTCGGTGAGATCGAGCTGGTCGCCGTGGCCAGCCGGACCCGGCAGCGCGCGGCCGAGTTCGCCGAGCGGCACGGCGGACGGCCCACCGGCTACCAGGAGTTGATCGACGCCCCGGACGTGGACGCCGTGTACGTCTCGACCCCCGCCGCGCTGCACCACCGGTGGACGGCCGCGGCGCTGCGGGCGGGCAAACACGTGCTCTGCGAGAAGCCGCTGACCGACAACCTCCCCGACACCGAGGAGCTGGCCGAGCTCGCCGAGGCACGCGACCTGGTGCTGCGCGAGAACTTCGCGTTCCTGCACCATCCCCAGCACACGGTGGTGGCGGACCTGCTGCGGGCCGGCCGGCTCGGCTCGTTGCGGACCTTCGCCGCGACGTTCGGCATCCCGGAGCTGCCCGCCGACGACATCCGGCACTCCCCCGAGCTGGGCGGTGGGGCACTGCTCGACGTCGGCGTGTACCCGGTACGGGCGGCCCAGCAGCTGCTCGAGGGCCCCCTCACGGTCGTCGCGGCGACGAGCCAGGTCGACGACCGGTTCGGCGTCGACGTGTCCGGCCACGTCCTGCTGCACTCCGCCGACGGGGTCGTCGCCGATCTCGACTTCGGGTTCCGGCACCGCTACCGCAACCGGTACCGGCTCTGGACCTCCACCGCGTCGCTGGAGATCGACCGCTTCTTCACCCCGCCCCCGGACCACCGGTCGCTGCTGCGGATCGAGGAGCAGCACACCACCGACACGGTCGTGGTCGAACCGTGCGACCAGTTCCGGGAGTCGCTGCGGTCGTTCGCCCACGCCGCGACCGCGGGGCCGGACCACCGTGACGAGCGGGCCTGGACCGCCGCGGCCCGGGAGACCGCCCGTCTGCTGCAGGAGATCCGCCGGGTCGCGGTCCGGCTCCCGGGGCCGACGCGCTCCACCGTCGCCTGACGACACGGGGGCGGGTGACCGTGGTCGCCCGCCCCCGTGTCGTTCGTGCCGTGCCGCGCCGTGACGTCCGGGCCGCCGCGCTAACGGGCGGCCAGCGCCTCCAGGTCCGCGACGACCTCGGCCGGGCTGGGCATGGCGGCGCACCGCCGGGCGAGGTCGCGGGCCGCGTCGGCGTAGGACGGCTGTCCGATCAGCTTCTCCAGGGCGCCGCCCAGAGTCGCGGCATCCGCGTCGAGGTTGTGCACGTGCAGACCGGCCCCGGTCGCGCTCAGGCGCTCGGCGACCATCGGCTGGTCGAACCCGCAGGGCACCGACAGCTGCGGCACGCCCGCGGTCAGCGCGGTCATCACCGAACCAGCACCGGCGTAGTGCACGACCGCTTCGCAGCCCGGCAGCACCAGGCTCAGCGGGACCTCGTGGAACGGACGCACGCCGTCGGGGAGCGGGCCGGCGTCGCGGGCGTCCTCCGGCCGGGCCAGCAGCAGCACCTCGGCACCGAGGTCGGCGGCGGCCCGGACGGCCTGTGGCAGCCGGTTCACGACCGGTCCGAACGTCCTGGTCACCGACCGGCCCCAGATCACGCAGACCCGCGGCCGTCGCCCGTCCGGCTCGGGCAGGTCGAGCGGGGCAGCCCCGGGGCCGTTGTAGGGGACGTAACGGATGCCGGCGTCGCGCCCGGCCACGGCGGTCCGCAGCGGGGGCGGGCAGGGGTCGAGTACGTGGTCGGCGAGGTCGTGGCTGAGCGTCCCGGCGCCGTACCGGGTGAAGGCGTCGGAGAGGTCCTGCGGCAGACCCGCCTGCTCGCCACCGACCGGGGCGAACGCGTCGGCGGTGCCGGCAGGCCCCCACAGGTGCAGCACTGACGGCGCGCCCGTCACCGCGGAGACCAGCGGGCCCTCCAGGCTCAGCTGGTCGTGCACGACCAGGTCCGGGGCCCAGGACCGGCCGAACGCGACGGCGGCGTCGGTACCGGCCCGCGACGACGCCACCATGGCGGGCATGTTCTCCGCGTGCCACGCCGCGATGTCGAACCCGGCCGGATCCATCGCCTCCCCGGTGTCGGGGTGGGGCGGCGGCTCTGGGTAGGGCCACGTCCCCTGCAGCAGGCTCATCACGTTGAGCAGCCGCGCGCCGCGCAGCAGGTCGAGGCCGTCCAGCGCGGGCACCGGGATCAGTCCTGCCGCGGTCACGTCGGCCTGGTCGGAGGGACGGCAGAGCACGCGGACGTCGTGTCCGGCGGCCCGCATCGCCCAGGCCAGCGGGACCATCGGGAAGTAGTGGCCGGTCCACGAGGAGATGGCGAAGAGCACACGCACGGGAGATCCTTCGTCGGTCGGGAGCGGTCGGTCGGTGTGCAGCGGGCGGGGCCGGAGGGCGGGGCTCAGGCCGCTCCGGACACACCCGTCCGCAGCGGTTCCCACCAGTCGCGGCGGGTGCGGTACCAGTCGACGGTGGCGGCGAGGCCGTCGTCGAAACCGACCTGGGGCCGGTAGCCGAGCTCGTCGGAGATGCGGGTGATGTCGACGCAGTAGCGACGGTCGTGGCCCAGGCGGTCGGTCACCCGCCGGACGGCGGAGGAGTCCCTGCCGGTGGCCGCCAGCAGCCGGTCGGTCAGGTCGCGGTTGCTCAGCTCGGTGCCGCCGCCGATGTTGTACACCTCGCCGTCCCGGCCCCCGTTCGCGACCAGCGCGATCCCGCGGCAGTGGTCGTCGACGTGCAGCCAGTCGCGGACGTGGAGCCCGTCGCCGTAGAGCGGCACGGTCCGGCCCTCGATCAGGTTCGTGACGAACAGCGGGATGACCTTCTCCGGGAACTGGTAGGGCCCGTAGTTGTTCGAGCAGCGCGTCGTGGACACGGACAGGCCGTGCGTGCGGTGGAACGCGCGCGCGAGCAGGTCCGACGACGCCTTCGACGCCGCGTACGGCGAGTTCGGCAGCAGCGGGTGGTCCTCGGCGGCGGCACCTTCGCCCACCGACCCGTACACCTCGTCGGTGGACACGTGCACGACACGCTCGACCCGCGCGGCCACCGCCGCCTGCAGCAGGACCTGGGTCCCGACCACGTTGGTGGTGACGAAGTCCGCGGAGCCCGCGATGGAGCGGTCCACGTGCGACTCGGCGGCGAAGTGCACGACCAGGTCGGTGCCCGCCGTCTCGCGCGCGACCAGCTCCGGGTCGCAGACGTCGCCGATGACCAGCCGGAGCCGGTCGTCGTCGGAGACCGGCGCCAGGTTCGCCCGGTTCCCGGCGTAGGTCAGCTTGTCCAGCACCACCAGCTCGTCCGGCTCGAGGCCGGGCAACGCACCGGTCAGGGCCATGCGGACGAAGTTCGAGCCGATGAACCCGGCGCCGCCGGTGACCAGGACCCGCCTCACGACCGCACCGCCTCGACGGTCTCCAGGACGTACCGCCCGTAGCCGGACCGCTCCAGCCGCTCGCCGAGGACGCGACACTGTTCGACGTCGATGAACCCCATCCGCAGGGCGATCTCCTCCAGGCAGGCGATGTGGGTGCCCTGCCGTTCCTCCAGCGTGCGCACGAACTGACCGGCGTCGAGCAGCGACGGGTAGGTGCCGGTGTCCAGCCAGGCGAACCCCCGCCCCAGGTTGATCATCCGGGCCCGTCCCCGCTCGAGGTAGACCCGGTTGACGTCGGTGATCTCCAGCTCCCCCCGCGCCGACGGCCGGACCGAACGGGCGATCTCGACGACGTCGTTGTCGTAGAGGTAGAGCCCGGTGACCGCCTGGTTCGAGCGCGGCGACGCCGGCTTCTCCTCGATCGAGACCAGCACGCCGTCGGCGTCGATCTCGCCGATCCCGTACCGGTGCGGGTCGGCGACCGGGTACCCGAACAGCACGGCGCCCTTCACCTCGTCGACCGTGCGCTGCAGCAGCGGTGCGAAGCCCGGGCCGTGGAAGATGTTGTCGCCCAGGATCAGCGCGACCGGGTCGTCGCCGATGTGGTCGGCACCGATCAGGAACGCCTCGGCCAGGCCGTTCGGCTCCGGCTGCTCGCCGTAGGTCAGCGAGAGTCCGAGGTGCGAGCCGTCGCCGAGCAGGGCCTGGAAGGCCGGGGCGTCACGTGGGGTGGTGATGATCAGGATGTCCCGGATGCCGGCCAGCATCAGCACCGACAGGGGGTAGTAGATCATCGGCTTGTTGTAGACCGGCATCAGCTGCTTGGACACGGCCAGCGTCAGTGGGTGGAGCCGGCTGCCGGATCCGCCGGCCAGGACGATGCCTTTCACTGCGTGCTCCTCGGGGTCGGGAGAGATCGGACGAGGTCTACCAACGCCGGACTGGGAAGAACCCCGGAAGCAGCCGACCCGTGCCGCCGGCGCGACGATGTCTAGGGCAATCCCCTGACCTGCCCCGGAAGCCCCCGGCCGTGCGGATCCCCGCCCTAGCGTTGGGCCCGTCACACGACGAGCGAGCGGAGCGGAGCGGCACGATGGAGATCACCGAGACGGCGGTGCCGGGCGCGTTCCGGATCACCCCGACCCAGATCCCCGACCGGCGGGGCCTGTTCTACGAGGCGTGGCGGATCTCGGACGTCGAGGCCGCGCTCGGCAGGCCGTTCCGGGTCGCGCAGACCAACTTCTCCGTGTCCCACCGCAACACGTTGCGCGGCATCCACGGCACCACCCTGCCGCCCGGCCAGGCGAAGCTGGTGACCTGCGTCCGGGGCGCCGCGCTGGACGTGGTGGTGGACCTGCGGGTGGGCTCGCCGACGTTCGGGGCCGTGGACACCACCCTGCAGGAGGCCGGTTCCGGTGTCGGGGTCTACCTCGGGGACGGCCTGGGGCACGCATTCCTGGCACTCACCGACGACACGTGCATGAACTATCTGTGCGACACCGAGTACGTGCCCGGAACAATGATCGACATTCAGGCGCTCGACCCCGATCTGGCGATTCCCTGGAATCTCACCGAGGACCCGATCCGCTCGGACAAGGACGCGGCCGCGCCGACGCTGTCCGAGGCCGTCGAGCTGGGCCTGCTCACTGCCTACCGCGAGCCGGCCGGCACCTGACCCGGCCCGGACCGCGTTGTTCAGGGAATTCACCAGATCCGGTCGTCCTACAGTTTCGGTGACTGTGCGCCATCCCACCGAACTGCTGCGAAGGAGCAGGAAATGACGATCTCCCCACAGGTCGACGTGGTCGACGTGGCCGACGGACGGGTCACCGGCACCGACCGCTATCTGGATCTGATGAAGAAGGTTCTGACCAACGTCATCTATCCGGACGGGGCCTACGCCCACATCCGGCAGATCGACGATCCCGACTCCACCGAGATGCCCATTCCGGTCGAAGGTCTCGGTGAGCGGCTGCTCGAGTTCGACGCCGACGCCCGCGACGGGGGTCGGGACTGGCCGACGGTGGCCCACACGATGGTCGGGCGGCGGCGGCTGGACAACGTCCACGAGTGCCTCGAGCGGATCCTCGCCGACGACGTCCCCGGCGACGTCATCGAGACCGGCGTCTGGCGCGGCGGGGTGTGCATCTTCATGCGGGCCTTCCTCGTCGCCCACGGTTGTACCGACCGCACCGTGTGGGTGGCCGACTCGTTCGCCGGCCTGCCCCCCGCCGGGGATCGCGACCCCGACCCGGTCGCGGCGATGGGTCACGACGTCGCGACGGTCAACGAACGGATGTTGGCCGTCGACCTGGCGCAGGTGCAGGAGAACTTCGACCGTTACGGGCTGCTCGACGACCAGGTCCGGTTCCTGCCGGGGTGGTTCTCCGACACCCTGCCGACCGCGCCGATCGAGCGGCTGTCGCTGCTGCGCCTCGACGGCGACTGGTACGACTCGACGATGGACGCCCTGGTGAACCTCTACCCGCGGCTGTCCTCCGGCGGGTTCGTCATCATCGACGACTACTGCGTACCGGGCTGTGCCGACGCCGTCACCGACTACCGCGCGCAGCACGGGATCGACGCGGAGATCATCGACATCGACCGGATGGGCGTGTACTGGCGCAAGCCCTGACCGACGACACTCCGACGGGAACGGGCCGCGTCCACCAGGACGCGGCCCGTTCCGTGTCCCCCGGTCCGAGCCGGCGGCTCAGGGGGGCCGAGGCACCCCATGATCACCACCAGTGCAGGGATCGGTGCCGTTTCCGGCACCGATCGGCTCAGACGTGGCGATCATGGCCGGGCGGCCGGGCCGCGGCGCCGCCGGGTGGCGGGGGCGGGCCGGAGCGCGGCTCAGAACGTGTTGTGAAACCGGTGATCGTCCGGCGCGGCGGCGTTGGTGGTCCCACCGGAGTCACCCGGCTCATGACTCGTCGTCGACCAACAGGCAGTGGGCGGTAAGTGTGCTGGTCAGCGGTTGATGTCGGCGCGGTCGGCCGGCGAGCAGCTCCCCGAACCCCGCAGCGAGATCGAGAAGGAAGCCGCCCGCCGGATGTCAGAAGACCTCGGGACCTGACTCACGAGGTTTCACGACACGCTCTCAGGCGCCTGCCGAGCGGCCGAGCTCGTTGTCGATGAAGGAGAACAGGTCCGTGGTGCTGGCCCCGCTCAGCCGGTCACCCACACCGTCGGCGGGCGCGGTCTCCCAGCGGGCCAGCATCCGGCGCAGGCGCGCGGTGACGTCGGCGCGCTCGTCGGCGTCCGGGGCGGCGGCGCCCATGGCCGCCTCGAAGTTCGCGAGCCGGTCGAGCACCGATCCCCCGCCGTCGGGCGACCCGGGGCCGGTCGGCAGCAACTCCGCCAGGTGCTCGGCGACCGCGACCGGGGTCGGGTGGTCGAACACCAGGGTCGTCGGCAGGCGCAGCCCGGTGGCCGCGCCGACCCGGTTGCGCAGCTCGACGGCGGTCAGCGAGTCGACCCCGAGCAGGCGGAACTCCCGGTCGGCGTCGACGGCGTCCGGCGAGGCGTGCCCGAGCACGGCGGCCGCCGCGGTCCGGACCAGGTCGGTCAGCGCGGCGCGGCGGTCGGTCTCGGGGAGGTCGGCCAGTCGCGCGGCGAGGTCGGGGGCCGAGGCCGCCGACCCGGCGGCGGCGCTGCGCCGCCCGCCCCGGACCAGGTTGCGCAGGACCGGGGGCACCGGCCCGGACGGCGCGCCACCGCCCGAGGGCGGTGTGCCGAGCGGCAGGATCAACGCCTCGTCGGAGCCGAGCGCGGCGTCGAACAGGGCGAGTCCCCGCTCGACCGGCAGCGGTGGCATCCCGGCCGCGCCCAACCGGCGGGTCTGACGCTCGCCGAGCGTCGCCGTCATGCCGGCACCCTGTTCCCAGGGACCCCAGGCCAGCGACACCGCGGGCAGGCCGGTGGCGCGTCGGTGCGCGGCGAGCGCGTCCAGGCCGGCGTTCGCCGCCGCGTAGTTGGACTGCCCGGGGCTGCCGATCACCCCGGCGGTGGAGGAGTAGAGGACGAACGCCGCCAGGTCGAGGTGCTCGGTGGCCCGGTGCAGCTCCCAGGCGGCGTCGACCTTCGGGGCCAGGACGGTGTCCAGGCGCTTCGGGGTCATCGCCTCCAGGACGCCGTCGTCGAGGACGCCCGCGGCGTGCACGACGGCGGTCAGCGGGTGGTCGGGGTCGACGCCCGCGACGAGGTCCGCTGCGGCACCGGGTTCGGCGAGGTCGCAGGCCACCACCCGGGCGTCGGTGCCGTGGGCGGCGAGCTCGGCCACCAGCTCGAGTGCGCCGGGGGTGTCCGGGCCGCGGCGGCCGGCCAGCAGCAGGCGGGACGCACCCCGCACGGACAGGTGGCGGGCGAGCTCGGCGCCGAGCCCGCCCAGACCACCGGTGATCAGCACGGTGCCCTCGGGGTCCTGCTCGCGCGGGACGCGCAGCACCACCGCGCCGGCGTGCCCGGCGCGGGTGACGAACCGGAACGCCTCCGGCGCCCGGCGCACGTCCCACGCGACGCGGGGCAGCGGGTCGAGTGTGCCGTCGGCGAGCAGTCCGAGCACGGTCTCGAGCATCGTGTGGATCCGGTCCGGGTCGACGGTGTCGAGGGCGGACGCGGCGTCGGTGGTGCCGGGCTGCCCGACGGGGTCGTCGGTCGGGCCGAGGTCCAGGACCTGCCCGCCCGGCACCGGCAGTCCGCGGGAGGCGTCGGCGAACCCGTCGGTCGGCGCGTGGAGGACGACGTCGATCCCGGCACCGGCGAGGCTCTCGGCGAACGTGGTGTCACGCGGGGAGGCAATGTGGTCGTCGGCGACACCGAGCCCGCGCAGGATGTCCTGCGTGCCGGGGCCCGCGGTGGCGTACACCTCGGCCCCGAGGTGGTGGGCCAGCTCGATGGCGGCCATCCCGACCGCACCGGCACCGTTGTGCACCAGCACCTTCTGGCCCGCCTGCACCCCGGCCAGGTCGACGAGTGCGTAGTAGGCGGTGAGGAACGCCGAGGGCACCGCGGCCGCCTCCTCGAACGACCACCGGTCCGGGATCCGGGCGAGGAGCCGCTCGTCGACGACGCCGACCGGGCCGAACCCGCCGGACAGCATCCCGGCGACCCGGTCACCCGGGCGCAGGTCGGTGACCAGCAGTCCGACGTCGGTGACGACACCGGCCGCCTCGGACCCGAGCCGCCGCGCGTCGCCACGGTGCGCCCCCAGCGCGGTGCGGACGTCCCGGGGGCCGAGGCCGGCCGCGTGCACCCGGACGCGGACGTCGCGTCCGGTCAGCGGCTCGGTCACCTCCGAGCAGGGCACCAGTGCGAGGCCGTCGGCGTTGCCGCCGCCGGTGGCGTCGAGCCGCCACGGGGTGCCGGCCGGCGGTACCAGTGCGGTGCTCGTGGTGAGCGGCGCGATCCGGGCCGGTCGGGGCACGCCGGCGCGGACGGCGACCTGCGGCTCCTCCGGGTCCAGTGCGGCGACGATCTCGGGCAGGCGCGCGGCGGACTCCGGAGCGGAGTCCAGGTCGACGAGCAGCACCCGGTCCGGGTGTTCGGCCTGTGCGGAGCGCGCGAGCCCCCAGACGGCCGCGGCGGCGGGGTCGGTGACGTCGTCGCCGGGGTCGGTCGCGACCGCGCCCCGGGTGACCAGGACGACCCGTCCGGCGCCGTCCCCGGAGACGAGGTCCTGCAACCGCCGGAGCGCGGCGGCGACCAGCGCGCGGGTGTCGCCCGATCCGGCGGGGCCCCCGGCGAGGGGCACGAGGACCGGACCCGTGTCCGCGGTCTCCGCGGCGTCGGCCGGCCCGGCGTCGGCCGAGTCGTCGCGGTGTGCGACGTGGTGGCCCGCGCCGGTCAGTGCCGGGACCAGGTCGAGCGGGTCCGGGCCGAGCACCGTCACCCGCGTCGGGGCGCGGCCGGGGACGGCCGCGCCGGTGACCCAGTCGAGGCGGAACAGCCCGGACAGGTCGTTTCGGCGCGCCGTCGCCGTCGCGGGGTCGGCGTGGCGCAGGGCCAGTGACTCCACCGAGATCACCGGACCGCCGTCGGGGTCGGCGGCGTCCAGGGTGACCTCGTCGCCGTCGCGGCGCCCGATCCGCACACGCAGCGCGGACGCGCCGGAGGCCGCCAGTGTCACCCCGGACCAGGAGGACGGCAGCAGCGCGGTGTCCTCGTCGTCGTGGGCGGAGCGGATGGCGTGCAGCGCGGCGTCGAACAGCGCGGGGTGCAGCCCGAACGCGCCGGCGTCGTCGACCTCGTCCGGGAGCGCGACGTCGGCGAACACGTCCTCGCCGCGGCGCCAGGCCGCGCGCAGCCCACGGAACACCGGGCCGTGCTGCACGCCGGTGTCCGTGGCGTAGAGGTGGTCGATGTCGACCGCGGTGGCGCCCTCGGGCGGCCAGGTCCCGGACAGGTCCGGGTGCGCGGCGCCGCCCGCGGGCGCGCCGCCGGCGAGCGTTCCGGTGGCGTGCCGCACCCACTCGTCGGTGCCCCCGGCCCGGGAGTGGATCCCGATGTCGCGACGCCCGTCGTCGGCGGGGGCGCCGACGCGCAGCTGCAGGTGGGTCGCGGCCGCGCCGTGCAGGACGAGGGGCGCGGCCAGGGTGAGCTCCTCGACGCGCTCGCAGCCGACCTCGTCGGCGGCCCGGATCGCGAGCTCCAGGAAGCCGGTGCCGGGGAAGGCCACGGCCCCGCCGACGACGTGGTCGGCCAGCCACGGGTGGGTCGCGGTGGACAGGGCCGCGGTGAGCACGACGTCGCCGGTGCCGGCGACCGGCACGGTGGCCCCGAGCAGCGGGTGTCCGGCCGGGGTCAGCCCGAGACCGGCCGCGTCGGTCGCCGCGCTGCCGCCACGGGCCCAGAACCGCTCGTGCTCGAACGCGTAGGTGGGCAGGTCGACGCGGGTGGCGCCAGTGAAGAACCGTGCCCAGTCGACGGTGGCGCCTGCGGTGTCCAGGCGGGCGAGCGCGGTGACGACCGAGGTCTCCTCGCCCTGGTCGGGGTGCAGTGCCGGGACGGCGATGTCGGCTCCCGCCCCGGCGGCCAGCGAGGAGAGCGTGGTGTCCGGGCCGATCTCGATCAGGGTGTGCACGCCCTCCTCGGTGAGGGTGGTGAGGGCGTCGGCGAAGCGCACCGTGGCGCGGACGTGCTCCACCCAGTAGGCGGGATCGGTGACGTCGTCGCCGGTGCGCCCGGCAACGGTGGAGATGATCGGGATCTGCGGCGCGGCGAACTCCAGGCCCACCACCACCGCCCGGAACTCCTCCATCATCGGCGCCATCAACGGCGAATGGAACGCATGCGAGGTCGCCAACCGCTTGGTCCGCCGGTCCGCGAACCGGCCCACCAGCGCGTCCACCTCGGACTCCGCACCCGAGACCACCACCGACGACGGCCCGTTCACCGCGGCGATCGATACTCCCCCCGTCAGCAGCGGCGTGACCTCCTCCTCGGTGGCCGCGACCGCCACCATCACGCCACCGGCCGGCAGCGCACCCATCAACCGGGCACGCGCCGACACCAGGGTCGCCGCATCGGCCAGCGAGAACACCCCCGCCACGTGCGCGGCCGCGATCTCCCCGATCGAGTGCCCGACCAGGTGATCCGGGACCACACCCCACGACTCGACCAGCCGGAACAACGCCACCTCCAGCGCGAACAACGCCGGCTGCGCCACACCGGTGTCGTTCAACGCACCGGCATCGTCGGCCCACATCACCTCCCCCACCGCGGGATCCAGGTGCGCACACACCTCGTCGAAGGCTCGCGCGAACACCGGGAACCGCGCGTGCAGCTCACGCCCCATCCCGAGCCGCTGCGAGCCCTGACCGGCGAACAGGACGCCGAGCTGGGCGTCGCGGCGGGCGGTGCCCTGCGCCGCGGCCGGTGCGCCGTCGAGCCAGCCGGACAGGGCCCCGGCCAGCGCGGACGTGTCGTCGCCGACGACGGCGAGCCGGTGCGGGGACCGGGTGCGTGAGGTGGCGAGCGAGTACCCGACGTCCGACGCCGCGGCCGCTGCGCCGTCCAGGGCGCGGTGCAGGCGCCCGGCCTGGGCCCGCAGCCCGGACGCGGTCGGTGCGGACAGCAGCCACGGCACGGTGCGCGCCGGGCCGTCGGCCGGGTCGACCGCCGGGTCGCCGGCCGGGTCGAGGGCCGGGTCGAGGGCCGGTGCCTGTTCCAGGACGACGTGGCTGTTCGTGCCGCTCACACCGAACGAGGAGACCGCCGCGCGGCGCGCCCGTCCGGTCTCGGGCCACGGTTCGGCGTCGGTGAGCAGGCGGACGGCGCCGGAGTTCCAGTCCACGTGGGAGGAGGGCGTGTCCGCGTGCAGGGTCGCCGGCACGGTCCCCCGCCGCATCGCCTGCACCATCTTGATCACGCCGGCGACGCCCGCGGCGGCCTGGGTGTGGCCGATGTTGGACTTCACCGAGCCCAGCCGCAGCGGCTGCGCGGGGTCCCGGTCGCCGTAGGTGGCCAGCAACGCGCGGGCCTCGATCGGGTCGCCGAGCGGCGTCCCGGTGCCGTGCGCCTCCACCACATCGACGTCGGCCGCCCTCAGCCCGGCGGCGGCCAGTGCCGCGCGGATCACCCGCTGCTGGGCACGGCCGCTGGGGGCGGTGAACCCGTTCGACGCTCCGTCGGAGTTGACGGCGCTGCCGCGGACCACCGCCAGCACCGGGTGCCCGCGCCGGCGGGCCTCGGACAACCGCTCCAGCACCAGCACTCCGACGCCCTCGGCCCAGCCGGTGCCGTCGGCGTCGTCGGAGAACGCCTTGCAGCGCCCGTCCGCGGCGAGGCCGCCCTGACGGCTGAACTCCAGCAGCGAGCCGGGCGTGGACATCACGTTCACGCCGCCGGCCAGCGCCAGCGAGCACTCCCCCGCCCGCAGCGCGTGCGCGGCCAGGTGCAGCGCCACCAGCGACGACGAGCACGCCGTGTCCACGGTGACGGCCGGGCCCTCCAGCCCGAAGGTGTAGGACAGCCGTCCGGAGGTGGCGCTGGCGGCGATACCGGTGCCGACGTCGCCGTCCGCGTCGGCCAGGGAGCGGACCACCAGGTAGGCGTAGTCCTGGCCGTTCGTGCCGGTGTAGACGCCGGTCGGGGTGCCGCGCAGCGACGTCGGGTCGATCCCGGCCCGTTCGATCGCCTCCCACGACACCTCCAGCAGCAGCCGCTGCTGCGGGTCCATCGTGCGGGCCTCGCGGGGCGAGATGCCGAAGAAGCCCGGGTCGAAGTCGGCGACGCCGTCCAGGAAGCCGCCCTGTTGGCTGACGCTGGTGCCGCGCTCGTCGACGCCGCCGTCCTGCAGTGCCGACAGGTCCCAGCCGCGGTCGGTGGGGAACCCGGTGACCGCGTCCCGCCCGGACTCGACGAGGTCGGCGAGGTCCTCCGGGGAGTTCACCCCGCCCGGGTAGCGGCAGCCCATGCCGATCACCGCGATCGGTTCGGAGGCGGCCCCGGCGAGGCGCCGGTTCTCCCGGCGCAGACGCTCGCCCTCCTTCATGGAGGCGCGCAGGGCATCGGCCAGCTTGTCCTGGGACGTGGTCATCGTGCGCTCCGGTCCTCGTCGTGCTCGTTGTCCAGGGCAGCGCGGACGAGGTCGTCGATCGCCATGTCGTCGATCGCGCCGTCGTCGCCGTCCGGGCCGTGAGCGGCGGCGTGCCCGTTGCCACCCGCGTGCCCGTTGCCACCCGCGTGCCCGTTGCCACCCGCGTGCCCGTTGCCGTTGCCGTTGCCGGCCGTGTGGCCGTCGGCGGCTGCGTGCCCGTTGCCGCCCGCGTGGCCGTGGGTGGGGCTGCCGGCGAGTGCGAGCACCGGGTCCAGCAACCCGGACTCACGCAACAGCTCCAGCGGCACGCTCGCCAGCAGTGCCCGGATCCCGGCCTCCTCGGCCTCCTGCGCGTCCGGCCCCGGGTCCGATCCGCTGTCGGGTCCGCTGCCGGACCCGCTTCCGAGCTCGGTGCCGATGTGGTCGGCGAGCTCACCGGGCGTCGCGTGGTCGAAGACCAGCGTCGCCGACAGGCTCAGCCCGGTCGCCGCGCCGAGCTGGTTGCGCAGCTCCACCGAGGCGAGGGAGTCGAAGCCCAGATCGCGGAACGCGCGGTCCGGCCCGATCTCGTCGGCACCGCCGTAGCCGAGGATGTCGGCGGTACGGCCGCACACGAGCTCCAGCAGCGTCCGCCGGCGCCGCGCCGGGGACAGTCCGGCCAGCTTCTCCCGCAGCGACGGGCCACTGTCGGTGCCCGCGGGCTCCGGTGTCGTGGCCGCCAGATCGGCGTAGCCGGGCAGCTCGCGCAGCAGCGGGCTCGGGCGGGCCGCGGTGAACGTTCGCACGAACCGCGCCAGGTCGACGTCGGACACTACCGCGGTGGCCTGATGTCCCCCGGCCAGCCGGCGCAGCGTCGCCACCGCGCGGTCCGGGTCCATCGGTGTGACGCCGGTGCGCCGCGACACCTCCTCGGCGTCGGCACCGGCCGCCATCCCGGCACCGCCCCAGGCCCCCCAGGAGATCGACGTCGCGGCCCGGCCGTTGGCGCGGCGACGCTCGGCCAGCGCGTCCAGCACGGCGTTGGCCGCGGCGTAGTTGGCCTGCCCGGCGTTGCCGACCGCGGCCGAGGCCGAGGCGAACAGGACGAACGCGTCCAGGTCGCCGGTCAGCTCGTCGAGCAGCAGCGCCGAGGTGACCTTCGACCGGAACACCGCGGCGAACCGTTCGGGGGTGAGGCCGTCGAGGACGCCGTCGTCGAGCACGCCCGCGGTGTGCACGACGGCGGTGAGCGGCCGCTCGTCACCGACACCGTCGAGCAGCGCGGTGAGCTGCGTGCGGTCGGCGACGTCGCACGCCGCGACCGTGACCTGTGCGCCCAGCCCGGTGAGCTCCGCGACCAGATCGTCCGCACCCGGTGCGTCCGGCCCGCGGCGCCCGGCGAGCAGCAGGTGCGGGGCCCGTCCGTCGTCGCTGCGGGTCGTGGCCAGGTGCCGCGCGACCTGCGCACCGAGTGCACCGGTGCCGCCGGTGATCAGCACGGTGCCGGTCGGCTCCCAGGCCGTGTCGTCGTCGCTGTCCCCGGCCGCGACGAGCCGGCGGCCGAACGCCGCCGACGCCCGGATCGCGACCTGGTCCTCGTGCTCGTGGCCGGCCAGGATCGCGGCCAGCCGCGCGGCGACGGCGTCGTCGATGTCACCCGCTGCCTCCGGGAGGTCGACCAGACCACCCCAGCGGTCCGGGTGCTCGAGCGCGGCCACCCGGCCCAGGCCCCACACCCCGGCCTGCTCCGGTCGCGCCGGTGCCTCGGTCGCGGCGACCGAGACGGCCCCGCGGGTGACCGCCCACAGTGGTGCGGGCAGCCCGGCGTCGCCGAGCGCCTGCACCAGCGTGGCGGTGGCCGTGGTGCCGGCCGGTACCACGGCGTCCGGCTCCGGGTCGGCCAGTGCCAGCAGGCTCAGCACGCCGGACACGGCGCCGACGTGCGGGCTCAGCTGCGCCGCCAGCTCGGCGCGCGACGTACCGGCCCCGACCTCGAGCGGGACGACGCCGGTGCCGAGCGCGTCCAGCGTGGCGCGCACCCAGGCGTCGCCGGCCAGACCGGCGGGCAGCACGGCCAGCCAGGTCCCGGACGGCCGGGCCTGCGGCAGGCCGGTCAGCGGGGTCCAGGTGATGCGCTGACGCCACCCGTCGGTGACCGAACGTTCGCGGTGCCGGCGGCGCCATTCCCCCAGCGCGGGCAGCACCGCGGACAGCTCCCCGTGTTCGACGCCCAGCGTGCCGGCCAACCCGGCGAGATCGCCGCGCTCGACGACGTCCCAGAAGGCCGAGTCGTCACCGGCCGCGCCGGCGGGTGCGGCCGGGGCGACGGGCTTCGGCCAGAAGCGGGCGTGCTGGAAGGCGTAGGTCGGGAGCGCGACCCGGCGGGCCCCGGTACCGGCGAAGAACGCGGGCCAGTCCACGCCCGCCCCGCCCGCCCCGCCCGCGGCCAGCGTCGCCAGCCCGGAGACCAGGGTGGTCTCCTCGTCGCGGTCGCGCCGCAGCAGCCCGGCGACGGTCACGGTGTCGCCCCCGGGGAGCGATTCCCGGGCCAGGGCGGCCAGCGTGCTGTCCGGGCCGAGCTCGCCGAACACGGTCACGCCGCGCCCGGCCAGGGTGGTCACCGCGTCGGCGAAGCGCACCGCGTGGCGGGCGTGCCGCACCCAGTACTCCGGGTCGCCCAGCTCCCCGTCCTCGGCGATCCGGCCGGTCAGCGTGGACACCACCGGGATCGACGGCGCGTGGAAGGTCAGCGAGGCGCAGACCGCCCGGAAGTCCTCGGTGATCGGGTCCATCAGCGGCGAGTGGAACGCGTGGCTGACCGGCAGCCGCCGGGTACGCCTGCCCTGCTCGCGCAGCGGCGCGACCACGGCCTCGACCTGGTCCGCGTCCCCGGACACGACGATCGAGGTGGGCCCGTTCACCGCGGCGATCGCCACCCCCGCGGTGAGCAGCGGCGTGACCTCCTCCTCGGTGGCCGAGACCGCGACCATCGCGCCGCCGGTCGGCAGCGCCTGCATCAGCCGGCCGCGCGCCGCGACCAGGGCGCACGCGTCGTCGAGCGACAGCACGCCCGCGACGTGCGCGGCGGCGATCTCACCGACCGAGTGCCCGGCCACGAACGCCGGCGTCACGCCCCACGACTCGAGCAGCCGGTAGAGCGCCACCTCGAGTGCGAACAACGCTGGCTGAGCATTGCCGGTGCGGTCGAGCGCGTCGGCGTCGGTGCCGTGGACGACCGCACGCACGTCCACGTCCGTGTGGCCGGCGAGCCGGTCGCAGACCTCGTCGAACGCGGCCGCGAACGCCGGGAGGCGCTCGTGGAGCTGCCGGCCCATCCCGAGGCGCTGCGAGCCCTGCCCGGCGAACAGGAACGCGGTCCTGCCCCGCCGCACGGCCCGGTCGTCGACGACGCCCGGTCCGCGACGGCCCTCGGCGAGTGCGGCCAGCCCGTCGAGCAGCTCGTCGTGGGTCGCGGCGACGACCGCGCCGCGGTGCTCGAAGGCGGCCCGGGTGGTGGCCGCGGAGAACGCGATGTCGGCGACGCCGTCGCCGGTGCGGGCGACGTGCTCGCGCAGCCGCTGTGCCTGTGCGCGCAGTGCCGCCGCGCTGCGGCCGGACACCGGTACCGGCACGACCGTCCGGGAGGTCCGCGGTGCCGCCGGTGCCTCGACGGCCGGTGCCTGCTCCAGGATCGCGTGGGCGTTGGTGCCGCTGGCGCCGAAGGAGGACACCGCGGCCCGGCGCGGTCGGCCGGTCTCCGGCCAC
Source organism: Pseudonocardia sp. HH130630-07 (assembly GCF_001698125.1). Taxonomy (NCBI): domain Bacteria; kingdom Bacillati; phylum Actinomycetota; class Actinomycetes; order Pseudonocardiales; family Pseudonocardiaceae; genus Pseudonocardia; species Pseudonocardia sp. HH130630-07. The sequence continues at coordinate 177,496 of NZ_CP013855.1, forward strand.
GGCCGCGCCCGGGTCAGCAGCGACACCGAGCCGGCCGACCAGTCGACGTGCGAGGACGGCCGGTCCACGTGCAGGGTCGCCGGGAGGGTTCCGTGCTGCATCGCCAGCACCATCTTGATCACGCCGGCGACACCGGAGGCGGACTGGGTGTGGCCGATGTTGGACTTCACCGACCCGAGCAGCAGCGGCTCGGTCCGGTCCTGCCCGTAGGTCGCGAGCAGGGCCTGGGCCTCGATCGGGTCACCGAGCGTGGTGCCGGTGCCGTGTGCCTCCACGGCGTCGACCTCGGCCGGGGAGAGCCCCGCCACGGCGAGCCCGCGGCGGATGACGCGCTGCTGGGCGCCGCCGTTCGGCGCGGTGAGCCCGTTCGACGCCCCGTCCTGGTTGGTGGCCGAGCCGCGCAGCACCGCGAGTACCTCGTGGCCGCGCAGGCGGGCCTGCGACAGGCGCTCGACGACGAGCAGGCCGACACCCTCGGACCAGCCGGTGCCGTCGGCGGAGTCGGAGAACGCCTTGCACCGCCCGTCCGGGGACAGCGCGCCCATCTCGCCGAACTCGACGAGCCCGACGGGGGTGGACATCACCGTGACACCGCCGGCGAGGGCGATCGAGCACTCCCCCGCCCGCACCGCCTGCGCGGCCAGGTGCAGCGCCACCAGCGACGACGAGCAGGCCGTGTCCACGGTGACGGCCGGGCCCTGCAGCCCGAAGGTGTAGGATAGCCGGCCGGAGATCAGGCTGGCCGACTGTGCGGTGGCCGAGTGCCCCTCCTGGCCCGACGGCGGCCGGTAGTCACCGGTGCCGCCGCCGACGAACACGCCGGTGTCGCTGCCGCGCAGCGTGGACGGGTCGATCCCGGCCCGTTCGAACGCCTCCTGTGCGGCTTCGAGGACGATCCGCTGCTGCGGGTCCATCACCATCGCCTCGCGTGGTGAGATGCCGAAGAAGCCGGGGTCGAAGTCGGCGACGTCGTGCAGGAACCCGCCTGCGCGGGACACGCCCCGCCCGGCGGCGAGCCGGTCGAGGTCCCAGCCGCGGTCGACGGGCAGCCCGCCGACGGCGTCGGTCTCCTCGGTCAGCAGCCGCCACAGGTCCTCCGGGGAACGGACCCCGCCGGGGTAGCGGCAGCTCATCCCGACGATCACGACCGGATCGTCGGCGTCGGCCACGGTCACCGAGGTGTCGGCGACCGCGCTGCGCTGCCCGGTCAGCTCGCTGCGCAGCTGCTCCGCCAGCGCGTCCGGGGTCGGGTGGTCGAACACCAGGGTCGCCGGCAGCGTCAGCCCGGTCGCCGCGGTGAGCCGGTTGCGCAGGTCGACCGCGGTGAGCGAGTCGAACCCGAGGTCGGTGAACGGCAGGTCCGGTTCGACGGCCGCCGGGCCGTCGTGGCCCAGTACGTGGGCCGCCTCGGCCCGGACCAGGTCGAGCACCACCTCGGCGCCCTGCTCGGCGGTCAGGCCGGCCAGGCGGGCGGACAGCTCGGCGTCGCCCGCGGGGGCGGTGCTGGTGTCGGTGATCGCGCGCCGGGCCTCGGGCAGCTCGTCGAGTAGGGCCGCGATCCGCCCGGGGGCGAACGACGGCGCGAACGTCGCCCAGTCGACGTCGGCCACGGTGACCGACGTGCCCGCGGCCACCGCCGCGCCGAGCGCGGACAGTGCCCGGTCCGGGTCGAGGGTGGGCAGGCCGTTGAGCCGCAGGTGCGCGGCCATCGAGTTCTCGACCAGGCCGCTCCAGGCCGCGAAGGCCAGGGCCGTGCCGGACGCGCCGCGTGCGGCGCGGCGCTCGGCGATGGCGGTGTAGGCGGCGCCGGTCTCGGCGTCGGCGTCCTGCCCGCGCACGCCCCAGGTCGCGGCGATCGTGGTGCACAGGACGAACGCGTCCACGTCGGGCAGTGCCGCGTCCAGGGCGAGCGCCCCGTCGACGGCGCTGCGGCCAGCGGGTTCGGCGTGCACGACGGCCGTCGGGGTGTCGCCGTCGAAGGCGGGGGCGCGGTCGGCGGAGTAGTCGGCGGCGCGGGTGGCGACGACGGTCACTCCGATCTCCTCGTGCAACGTCACGGCCGCGGGGGTGTCCGGGCCGGCCGGGTCGAGCAGCAGCACGCGTTCCGCGCCGCGGGCGGCGACCCGGCGGGCGATCCGCCCGCCCAGACCGTCGGCGGGGCCGGTGACCAGCACCGTCCCGTTCGGCGTCCAGGGCCGGGTCGCGCCGTCCGCGCGGACCAGCCGGCGGGCCAGGACACGCCCGCCACGGACCGCGATCTCGTCGCCGTGGCGGCCGGTCAGAACCTCGGCGAGCGCCGCGGCACCCGCGGCGTCGAGGTCGGGGTCGAGGTCGAGGTCGACCATCCCGCCCCAGCGCTCGGGAGCGGTGCGGGCGGTGGTCCGGGCGGCACCCCAGCGGGCGGCCGCGTCCAGGTCGGTGGGCGACTCGGTGTGGTCGACCGCGACGGCTCCGCGGGTGGCGCACCACAGCGGTGCGTCCACCCCGGCCCGGTCCAGGGCCGCGAGCAGCTCCGCCGGGGCGGTGTCGAGCAGCGAGAGCACGACGTCGACGTCGGTCTCCGCTCCGGTCAGGTCGCCGTCCGGGCCGACCTCGACCCGGATCGCGTCCAGGTGCTCCAGGTGATCATGGGAGCCGGTGCCGGACGGGACGAGCAGCAGCACCCGCGGTGCCTGCTCCGGCGTCGCCCGGTCGGTGATCTCGCGGTCGGTGATCTGCCGCCAGGTCGTGGCGTAGAGGAGCCCGTCGGCGGCGGTGCGCTCGCGACGGTCCCGGCGCCACGCCGAGAGCGCCGGCACCATCGCGGAGAGGGTGTCGTCGCCGACGTGCAGCGTGCCGGCCAGCGACTCCAGGTCCCCGCGTTCCACGGCGTCCCAGAACGCGGCGTCCACCGGGTCCGTGCCGGCGGCGTCTGCGGGTGCGGGCTCGGGCCAGAAGCGGGACCGCTGGAACGCGTAGGTCGGCAGGTCGACGCGGCGGGCGCCGGTGCCGTCGAACCAGCGCGCCCAGTCCACCGGCACCCCGGTGACGTGCAGCCGGGCCACCGCGGTGGTCAGGGTGGCGACCTCGTCGCGGTCACGGCGCAGTGCCGGCACGCAGACCACGTCCGGGTCGTCGATCATCGGCGCGGCCATCGCGGACAGCGGGCCGTCCGGGCCGATCTCCAGGTAGCCCGTGGCGCCGGCCGCGACGAGCCCGGCGACGGCGTCGGCGAAGCGCACCGGCTCCCGGACGTGGCGGACCCAGTAGTCGGGCCCGGCCATGTCCGCGCCGGTCGTGCCGGCCAGGGCGGTGATCACCGGCCGGGTGGGCTCCGCGAGTTCCAGACCCTGCACGACCCGGCGGAAGTCGTCGAGCATCGGGTCCATCAGCGGCGAGTGGAAGGCATGGCTCACCCGCAGGCGCGTGGTCCGGCGGTCGGCGAACCGCGCGACCACGGCCTCGACCTCGGCCTCGGTGCCGGAGACCACGACCGAGGTCGGGCCGTTCACCGCGGCGATCGCGACACCGCCGGTCAGGTGCGGGGTCACCTCGTCCTCGGAGGCACCCAGCGCCACCATCGCGCCGCCGGTGGGCAGCGCCTGCATCAGCCGGCCGCGCGCGGCGACCAGCGTGCACGCGTCGGCCAGCGAGAACACCCCGGCCACGTGCGCGGCCGCGATCTCGCCGACCGAGTGCCCGGCCAGCACGTCCGGGACGACGCCCCAGGACTCGAGCAGCCGGTGCAGCGCCACCTCGATCGCGAACAGCGCGGGCTGGGCGTAGCCGGTGTGGGTCAGCTCGCCGGGCTCCTCCCCCCAGACGACGTCGCGCAGCGGGCGGTCCAGCTCGGTGTCCAGGTGCGCGCAGACGGCGTCGAACGCGTCGGCGAAGACCGGGAAGCGGGCGTACAGGTCCCGCCCCATGCCCGGGCGCTGCGAGCCCTGCCCGGTGAACAGCGCGGCCAGCCGGCCACCGGTCACGGCGGTGCCGCGGGCCACCTCGGTGGTGGTGCTGCCGTCGGCCAGCAGGACGGCCCGGTACCGGAACGCGGTGCGGCCGGTCGCGAGCGACCATCCGACGTCCACGGTGGAGCCGGGGTGCCCGTCCAGGCGGGCGATCTGGTCGTCGAGTGCGGCCCGGCCGGCGCCGGAGACGACCCACGGCACGTGCCCGACCGGTTCCGCAGCGGGAGCCTCGGCCTCGGCCGGGGCCTGCTCGACGATGACGTGCGCGTTGGTACCGCTGACGCCGAACGCCGAGACGCCGGCCCGGCGCGGGCGGCCGCGCTCCGGCCACGGCGCCGCCTCGGCGAGCAGCGAGACCGCGCCCGCGGCCCAGTCCACGTGCGACGACGGGGTCTCGGCGTGCAGGGTGCGCGGCAGCGTGGCGTGCCGCATCGCCATCACCATCTTGATCACGCCGCCGACACCGGCGGCGGCCTGGCTGTGCCCGATGTTGGACTTGAGCGCGCCGAGGCGCAGCGGCTCGCTGCGGTCGGCCCCGTACGTGGCGATCAGGGCACCGGCCTCGATCGGGTCGCCCAGCGTGGTGCCCGTGCCGTGTGCCTCGACGGCGTCGACGTCGGCCGGGCCGAGCCTGGCGTCGGCCAGCGCGGTGCGGATCACCCGTTGCTGGGCGGGCCCGCTCGGCGCGGTCAGCCCGTTCGACGCGCCGTCCTGGTTGATCGCTCCGCCGCGGACGACCGCCCACACCGGGTGGCCGTGGCGGCGGGCGTCGGACAGGCGTTCCAGGACCAGCACGCCGGCGCCCTCGGACCAGGCGGTCCCGTCGGCGCCGTCACCGAAGGCCTTGCACCGGCCGTCCGGGGCGAGCCCGGACTGGGTGGAGAACTCGCGGAACGAGTCCGGCCCGGCCATCACCGAGACCCCGCCCGCGAACACCAGCGAGCACTCGCCGGAGCGCAGTGCCGCCGCGCCCCACTGCAGCGCGACCAGCGATGCCGAGCAGGCGGTGTCGACGGTGACCGCGGGCCCCTCGAGCCCGAGGACGTAGGACAGCCGCCCGGACAGGACGCTCGCGGTGTTGCCGGTGGCGACGTGCCCGGCGACGTCGGCGCGGGCGCGGCGCAGCATCTGCGGGTAGTCCTGCCCGTTGGTGCCGACGAACACGCCGGCGTCGGCGCCGCGCAGGCTGCGCGGGTCGATCCCGGCCCGCTCGCACGCCTCCCACGCGGTCTCCAGCAGCAGTCGCTGCTGCGGGTCCATCGCGAGCGCCTCACGCGGGGAGATGCCGAAGAAGCCGGCGTCGAAGTCGGCGACGTCGTGCAAGAACCCGCCGTGGCCGGTGTCCGAGCCGCCCGCGGCCAGGGACTCCAGGTCCCAGCCGCGGTCGGCCGGGAAGCCGGTGATGGCGTCACGACCAGCGTCGACGAGGTCCCACAGCTCCTCCGGCGAGGTGACCCCGCCGGGGTAGCGGCAGCCGATGCCGACGATCACGACCGGGTCGTCCGGGTCGTGGCCCGTCCCGGCAGAGGCGGCCCGGTGGGCCGGGACCGCCGCCGCGGGCTCGCCGAGACGCAGCTCGGAGAGCAGGTGCGCGGCGAGCGCACCGGGGGTCGGGTGGTCGAACACGACGGTCGTGGGCAGGGTCAGGCCGGTCGCGGCGCCGAGGGCGTTGCGCAGCTCGACCGTGGTCAGCGAGTCCATGCCCAGGTCGGTGAACGCCCGGTCCGCGGTGATCGCGGACGGGTCACCGTGGCCGAGTACACCGGCCACCGTGGCGGTGACCAGCTCGGCGACCACACCGGCCCGTTCCGCGTCCGGCCGCGCGGCGAGCGTGCGCACCAGGTCCGGTGCCGCCGGACCGGCCTCGACCGCGGTGGGCGCCAGCGCCCGCACCTGCGGCAGGTCGGCGACCAGGGGGGCCGGGCGGGACGCCGAGAGCACCGGGGCGAACCGGCTCCAGTCGACATCGGCGACGACGACAGTGGTGTCGCCGTGGGCCAGCGCGGTCCACAGCGCGCCCAGCGCCCGCTCGGGTGCCATCGGGTGCAGGCCCCCGCGGGCGACGCGACGCGCGACACCGTCCCCGTCGGCGACCATGCCGGTCTCGTCCCACGGGCCCCATGCCACCGAGGTGGCCGGGCGCCCTGCGGCACGCCGCACCACGGCGGCGGCGTCGAGCACGGCGTTCGCGGCGGCGTAGTTGCCCTGCCCTGCGGCGCCGATGGTGCCGGCGACCGAGGAGAACAGGACGAACGCGGCCAGGTCGTGGTCCGCGGTGAGCTCGTCGAGCACCGCGACGGCGCCCGCCTTGGCCCGCAGCACGGTCCCGAGCCGCTCGGGGGTGAGCCCGTCCAGGACGCCGTCGTCGACGACGCCCGCGGTGTGGAACACCGCGCGCAGCGGCGCGTCCGCCGGTGCCCCGGCCAGGACCTGGGCCATCGCGTCGCGGTCGGCGACGTCGGCCGCGACGAGGGTGACCCCGGCGCCGAGCGCGGTGAGCTCGGCACGCAGCGGGTCCGCGCCGGGCGCGTCCGGTCCGCGCCGGCTGACCAGCAGCAGGTGCGCGACACCGGCCCCGGCCAGCTGCCGGGCCAGCCGGGCACCGATCCCGCCGGTGCCGCCGGTGACCAGCACGGTGGAACCGGCCAGGTCGGCGAGGTCGACGCCGTCGGCAGCGCGTGTCGTGTCCGGCGCGGTGCTCAGCCGCCGGCCCAGTACCCCGGACGTACGGACGGCGATCTGGTCCTCCCCGGAGCCCGGGGTGGCCGCCAGCGCTCCGGCCAGGCGGCGCAGCACCGACGGGTCGGACGCCGACGCGTCGCCGGGCAGGTCGGCCAGGCCGCCCCAGCGGTCGGGGTGTTCCAGCGCCGCGACCCGGCCCAGGCCCCACACGGCCGCCTGCTCGGGCGAGCGCAGCGGGTCCGAGCGTCCGGTGGACACCGCGCCGCGGGTCAGCGCCCACAGCGGCGCGGTGATCCCGGCATCGCCGAGTGCCTGCAGCAGCGTGGTGGTGGCGACCAGCCCGGCCGGGACCGGCCCGGCCGCGGTGGTCACCTCGCCGGGGGTCGTCGCCAGCAGCGAGACCACGCCGGTCACCGGCGCGGCCGCCTCGGCCAGCCGCGCGGTCAGCCCAGCGGCCAGGTCGGAGCGTTCGGCGGTGGTGGTCTCGAACCGCACGGTCCGCTGCCCCAGCACGCCGGCCAGCGCGTCGGCGAGCGGCGCGGTGTCGGGGGTGCCGACCAGCAGCCAGGTCCCGTCGACGACGGCGTCGCGGGAGGACTGCAGCGGCGCCCAGGTGACGCGGTGGCGCCATCCGTCGACGGCGTTGCGTTCGGTCCGGCGACGTCGCCACGACGACAGCGCCGGGACCACCGTGCCGAGCGTTGTACCGTCGAGTTCGAGTTCGGTGGCGAGTGTGTCCAGGTCGGCGTGCTCGATCGCGGCCCAGAACTCGGCGTCCACCGGGTCGGTCGTGCCGGTGGGCGTGGCGCCGGCAGCGGTCGGCTCCGGCCAGAACCGGCGACGCCGGAAGGCGTAGGTCGGGAGGTCGACCCGGCGGGCGCCGGTGCCGGCGAAGAACGCGCCGAGCTCGGTCTGCGCGCCGTGCACGACCAGCCCGGCCAGGGCCGCGGTCAGCGCGGCCGCCTCCGGGCGGTCCCGGCGCAGGCTCGGCACCAGCGCGACGTCCGCGCCGAGGCCGTCGGCGTCGAGGGTGTCCCGGGCCATCGCGGTGAGCACCGCGTCCGGGCCCAGTTCCAGCACGGCGCCGGCTCCGGCCGCGACCAGGCCGCGGACGACGTCGGCGAACCGGACGGCGCCGCGGACGTGGTCGGCCCAGTACTGCGCCGTGGTGACCGCCTCCGCGTCGACCGGCTCCCCGGTCAGGTCGGAGACCAGCGGGATCCGCGGGGCGTGGAACCGGAGCCGGGAGGCGATCGCGGTGAACTCCGCGAGCATCGGGTCCATCAGCGGCGAGTGGAACGCGTGGCTGACGGTCAGCTCGCGGGTGCGGCGACCGCCCGCGGCCAGCTGTGCGGCGACCGCACGCGTCCCGTCGGCGTCCCCGGAGACCACGACCGCGCGCGGCCCGTTCACCGCGGCGATCGCGACGCCGTCGGTGAGCAGCGGGGTCACCTCGTCCTCGGAGGCCTCGACGGCGATCATCGTGCCGGACGGGGGAAGCGCCTCCATCAGGCGACCGCGGGCAGCGACCAGAGTGCACGCGTCGTCCAGGGACAGCACGCCCGCGACGTGCGCGGCGGCCAGCTCACCGATCGAGTGCCCGGCGACCTGGTCCGGGTGCACGCCCCAGGACTCGACCAGGCGGAACAGCGCGACCTCGATCGCGAACAGCGCGGGCTGGGTGTAGCCGGTGCGGTCGAGCAGGGCGGCGTCGGGACTGCCGTCCTCGGCGAACATCACCTCGCGCAGTGGACGGTCCAGCTCGGTGTCGAATCGGGCGAGGATCTCGTCGAGCGCGTCGGCGAACGCCGGGAACGCGCGGTAGAGCTCACGTCCGGCGCCGGGCCGCTGGCTGCCCTGCCCGGTGAACACCACGGCGAGGCCGCCGCGTGCCGGGCCGGCGCCCGCGGTGTCGTTGCGGATCAGGGCCGGGTCGGGCCGGTCGTCGGCGATCGCGGACAACGCGCGGTCGAGTGCGTCCGGGTCGCTGTCGGGGCCCCCGGTCACGACCGCGGCGCGGTGGGAGAACAGCCCGCGGGAGGTGGCCAGCGAGTAGGCCAGATCGGTGGGGTGCACCCCTTCGGCGAGACGCTCCCGCAGCGCCGCAGCCTGCGCCTTCAGCGCCTCCCGCGAGCGGCCGGAGACGATCACCGGCACGCAGACCTGCGCCGGCTCGGTCACGTCCTCGGCCTCGTCGGGGGCCTGCTCGAGCACGGTGTGGGCGTTCGTGCCGCTCAGCCCGAACGAGGACACCGCGGCCCGGCGCGGACGCCCGGTCCGTGGCCAGGAGAACTCGTCCCGGGCCAGCGTGATCTCGCCGGCGCTCCAGTCCACGTGGGTGGACGGCCGGTCGACGTGCAGCGTGCGCGGCACGACGCCGTGCCGCATCGCCAGCACCGTCTTGATCACGCCGGCGATGCCGGACGCCATCTGGGTGTGGCCGATGTTGGACTTCACCGAGCCCAACAGCAGCGGGTGCTCCCGGTCCTGGCCGTAGGTGGCCAGCAGCGCCTGTGCTTCGATCGGGTCGCCGAGGGCGGTGCCGGTGCCGTGGCCCTCGACGACGTCGATCTCGGCCGGGGTCAGCCCGGCGTCGGCCAGCGCGGCACCGATCACCCGCTGCTGCGCGGGCCCGTTCGGGGCGGTCAGGCCGTTCGACGCGCCGTCGGAGTTGATCGCCGAGCCGCGGATCACGGCCAGCACCGGGTGGCCCAGCCGCCGGGCCTCGGACAGCCGCTCGACCAGCACGAGCCCGACGCCCTCGGCGAGGGTCATCCCGTCGGCGGAGTCGGAGTAGGCCTTGCAACGGCCGTCGACCGCCATCGCCCGCTGCCGGCTGAAGCCGATGAACGCGTCCGGGGTGGACATCACCGACACACCGCCGGCCAGCGCGAGGGAGCTCTCACCACTGCGCACCGAGCGGCACGCCAGGTGCAGCGCCACCAGCGACGACGAGCACGCAGTGTCCAGCGTGATCGCCGGCCCCTCCAGCCCGAGCAGGTAGGCCACCCGCCCGGAGAGGATCGACGACAGCGCGCCGGTGACCATGTGGCCCTCGGACCCGCCCTCGCCGGCGCCCGCCGAGTAGTCCTGGTAGCTGGCACCGACGAAGGTGCCAGTGGTGCTGCCGCGCAGGGTCGCCGGGTCCACCCCGGCGCGCTCGAACGCCTCCCAGGCCGTCTCGAGCAGCAGCCGCTGCTGCGGGTCCATCGACAGCGCCTCGCGGGGCGAGATGCCGAAGAAGTCGGCGTCGAAGTCGGCGACGTCGTGCAGGAAGCCGCCCTGGGTGGAGTAGGTCGTCCCGGGGTGGTCGGGGTCCGGGTCGAAGATCGCCTCGGCGTCCCATCCGCGGTCCGCGGGGAACCCGGAGACCGCGTCCACACCTCCGGTGACCAGGTCCCACAGCTGCTCGGGCGAGCCGACCCCGCCCGGGTAGCGGCAGCTCATCGCGACGATCGCGACCGGCTCGTCGTCCACGGCGGCGGCCGGCACCGGGCCGGTCGGGGGCGTGGCCGTGTCGCCGGTGACCATCGAGCGCAGGAACGCCGCGAGCGCGACCGGGTTCGGGTGGTCGAACACCGTCGTGGTGGGCAGCGTCAGTCCGGTCGCGGCGGCCAGCCGGTTGCGCAGCTCGACCGCGGTCAGCGAGTCGAACCCGACGTCGCGGAACGCGGTCCGCTCGCCGAGCTCGGACGGTCCGGACAGGCCGAGCGCGGTGGCGGCCTCGGCGCGCACGATGTCGACCAGGACGCGGTCGGTGTCGGCCGGGCTGAGCCCGGCCAGCCGGGTCGCCAGTGCTCCGCCCGCGGCGGCCGCGGCGGGCTCCGGTGCGGCGGCGGGGCGGCGCATCTCGGGCAGCTCGGAGAACAGGGTGCTCTCCCGGACCGCGGTGAAGACCGGGTGGTAGCGCTCCCAGTCGATGTCGGCGACGGCGAGCACGGTGTCCCGCTCGTCGAGCGCGCGGGCCAGTCCGGCCAGCGCCGTGGCCGGGTCCATGAACACCAGGCCGCTGCGCAGGATCTGGTCGGCGTCGACCCGGCCGAGGTCGCGGTCGTCGGCCCAGATCCCCCAGGAGATCGCGGTCGCGGGCACCCCGCGGGCACGGCGCTGCTCGGCGAGCGCGGCCAGGTAGGCGTTGCCGGCCACGTAGGCGGCGTGCGCCCCGCTGCCCCACATCCCGGCGGTCGAGGAGAACAGCACGAACGCGTCGAGCTCGTCGTCGTCGAGCAGCTCGTCGAGGTGCCGGGCACCGTCGACCTTGGCCCGCAGTACATCGGCGACCTGTTCCGGGCCGGTCTCGTCGATCGCGGCCAGAGTGATCGAGACCGCGGTGTGCAGCACCGTGCGCACGGTGCGGCCCCCGGCGCGCAGGCCCTCCAGCAGCCCGACGACCGACTCCCGGTCACCGAGGTCGCAGGCGACCATCTCGGCCTCGGTGCCCAGCTCGGCCAGCTCGGCGAGCAGCTGTGCGGCGCCCGGGGCGTCCGGGCCGCGGCGGCTGGTCAGGACCAGGTGCTCGGCGCCGCGGCGGGCCAGCCAGCGGGCGATATGCGGGGCCAGGGTGCCGGTGCCGCCGGTGAGCAGTGTGGTGCCGCGCGGGGTCCAGCCGGGACCGCCGGGCGCGGCGCCGGGGGCGGCCCGCACGACACGCCGGGCGAACACACCGGAGTCGCGGAGCGCGACCTGGTCCTCGCCGGTATGCCCGGCCAGCACGCCGGCCAGGCGGGCGGCGGCCCGCTGGTCGAGCTCTGCGGGGAGGTCGACGGTGCCGCCGACCCGCTCCGGGTGCTCCAGCGCCGCGGTCCACACGACGCCCTGCACGAGCGCCTGCAGCGGAGCGGTGACCGGGTCGGCGCGCCCGGTGCTGACCGCGCCCGTGGTCACGCTCCACAGCGGCGCGGTGACGCCCGCGTCCCCGAGTGCCTGGATCAGCGCCACGATGAGCGCGACGCCGCGGGTCAGCGACGGCTGCTCGTCCGCCGTCCCCTCGGCCAGGGGCCGCTCGTCGGCGGCGAGCAGGGAGAGCACCCCGGCGACCGGGCCGCTGCCCAGACGGGCGGCGACCTCGGCCCGGTCGGTGCCGGTGGGGTCGAGCTCCACGTACCGGACCTCGGCACCGTGCTCACGCAGCGTCCGCGCCACGGCCCCGTCGGCCCCGGTGCCCCCGGTGCCGACGAGCAGCCAGGTGCCTTCCAGCACCCCCGGCGCGGTGTTCGGCAGCGGCTTCCACACCGTGCGGTAACGCCAGGCGTCGAGGGTGTCCCGCTCGCGGTGCCGGCGACGCCAGTCGGCGAGTGCGGGCAGCACCGCGGCCAGCGAGGCACCGTCGGTCCCCGCGTCCAGGTCCAGGTCCGAGCTCAGGGTGTCGAGGTCCTGGGCGTCGACGGCGTCCCAGAACGCGACCTCGGCCGCGTCGGACTCGCGCAGCGTCGCCACCGGCTCGGCGATCGCCCACAGGTGCTCGCGGCGGAACGGGTAGGTGGGCAGCGCGACGCGGCGCCCACCGTCGACGGCGGGGGTCCAGTCGACGTCGACGCCGCGCACCCAGGCCTGGGCCAGCGCGGTCAGGACGCGGTCCGGGCCGCCCTCGTCGCGGCGCAGAGTGCCTGACACTAGTGCCGGGCCGCCCAGGTCCGCGCCGAGCTCCTCGACGGTCTCGGAGATGCCGATCGTCAGCACCGGGTGCGGGCTGATCTCCAGGAACCTCCGGTGGCCCTGCTCGAGCAGGGCGCGCACGGCCGGGGCGAACCGGACCTCGCGGCGCAGGTTCTCGTACCAGTACCCGGTGTCCATCGTCGTGGTGTCGAGCCAGTCACCGGTCACCGTGGACAGGAACGGCACGCTCGAGGCCACCGGGGTGATCGGGGCGAGGGCGGCGCGCACCGGCTCCTCGACGGCCTCGACGTAGGCCGAGTGCGATGCGTAGTCCACCGCGATCCGGCGGGCCCGCACCTCGCGCGCCTGCAGCTGCTCGCCGAGCGCGGTCACCGCGTCCGGCTCGCCGCAGACCACGACCGAGCGCGGCCCGTTGACCGCGGCCACCGACAGCTCGCCCGGGTGCTCCGCCAGCAGGGCCCTGACCTCGTCGGCGGGCAGCGCGACCGACATCATCGCGCCGGCCCCGGACAGGTGCTCGGCGATCGCGCGGCTGCGCAGCGCGACCACCCGGGCACCGTCGTCGAGCGACAGCGCACCGGACACGACCGCGGCGGCGATCTCGCCCTGCGAGTGCCCCAGCACCGCGTCCGGGGTGACGCCGTGGGCGGCCCACACCGCCGCCAGCGACACCATCACCGCGAACGACGCGGGCTGCACCACGTCGACGCGCTCCAGCGTCGGTGTCCCCTCGGCGCCGGTCAGCACGTCCCGCAGCACCCAGTCGACGTGCGGGGACAGCGCGGCCGCGCACTCGTCGAGGCGGGCGGCGAACACCGGCGACGCGGCCGCCAGCTCGGCGCCCATCCCCGCCCACTGCGCGCCCTGCCCGGGGAACACGAACACGGTCCGGCCGTCGACGTCGGCGGTGCCGGTGACGATCCCGGCGGCGGGCTCCCCCGCGGCCAGTGCACGGGCCCGCTCGGCGGGCTCGTCCGTGCCGGTGCCCACGACGACGGCCCGGTCGACCATCTGCGCGCGGGTGGTGGCCAGCGAGAACGCCACATCGGCCGGGGCTGGGGCGTCGGCGACGCCCAGCAGGGAGGCGATCGCAGCGGCGCGATCGCGCAGCGGCTCCGCGCCGCGGGCGGAGATCAGGAACGGCAGGGCTGCGGGTGTCGCCGGCGCCGGCGCATCCGGCTCCAGGCCGTCGGCGGACGCGTCCTGGGCGTCCACCGTGACCTGCTCGGCGCGGGCGGGGACCCGGTCGCCCTCCTCCAGGATCACGTGCGCGTTGGTGCCGCTGATCCCGAACGACGACACCCCGGCCCGGCGGCTGCCCTCGGGCCACTCGGTGGGCTCGTCGACGAGCGCGACCCCGCCCGGCGACCAGTCGATCTGTGCCGACGGCTCGCCGGCGTGCAGCGTCGGCGGCAGCAGGCCGTACCGCATGGCCAGCACCATCTTGATGACGCCGGCGACACCGGCGGCGGACTGGGTGTGCCCGATGTTGGACTTGACCGAACCGAGCAGCAGCGGGCGCTGCGGGTCGCGGTCGAGGCCGTAGGTGGCCATCAGGGCCTGGGCCTCGATCGGGTCGCCGAGCGGTGTCCCGGTGCCGTGCGCCTCCAGCGCGGTCACCTCGCCCGGCTCCACCCCGGCGTTGGCCAGCGCCTGCCGGATGACCCGCTGCTGGGACGGCCCGTTCGGCGCGGTCAGCCCGTTCGAGGCGCCGTCCTGGTTCACCGCCGACCCCCGCACCACGGCGAGCACCTCGTGCCCGTGGGCGCGCGCGTCGGACAGCTTCTCCACGAGCAGCACCGCGACGCCCTCGCCCAGGCTCATCCCGTCCGCGCCGGAGCCGAAGGCCTTGCACCGCCCGTCGGCGGCCAGTGCGCGCTGGCGGCTGAACGCCACGAACGGCGCCGGGGTGGCCATCACGGTCGCGCCGCCGACCAGGGCGAGCGTGCTCTCCCCGCTGCGCAGCGACTGGCAGGCCAGGTGCAGTGCCACCATCGACGACGAGCACGCCGTGTCGACGGTGACCGCGGGGCCCTCCAGCCCGAACAGGTAGGACAGCCGCCCGGACAGCACGCTGGGGATGGTCCCGGTGACCATGTGCCCCTCGGAGGCGCCGTTGCCGGCCGCGGCGCCGGCGCCGTAGTCCTGGAAGCTGGATCCGACGAACGTGCCGGTGCGGGAGCCGCGCAGGGTCGCCGGGTCGATCCCGGCCCTCTCGAACGCCTCCCAGCCGGTCTGCAGCAGCAGCCGCTGCTGCGGGTCCATCGACAGCGCCTCGCGTGGGGAGATGCCGAAGAAGGCGGGGTCGAACTCGGCGGCGTCGTGCAGGAACCCGCCGCGGGTGGTGTAGGTGCGCCCGGGCCGGTCCGGGTCCGGGTCGTGCAGGCCGTCGGCGTCCCAGCCGCGGTCGGTCGGGAACTCGCCGGTGGCGTCGACGCCACCGGAGATCAGGTCCCAGAACTGCTCGGGTGTGGCGACGCCGCCGGGGAACCGCAGGCCCATCCCGATGATCGCGATCGGCTCGTCGTCGACCGCGGTCGTGGCCGCGACCGGGCCACCCGCGTCGGTGAGCCCGAGCAGCTGCTCGCGCAGGTGCTCGGCCAGTGCGGACGGGCTCGGGTGGTCGAAGGCCAGGGTGGCCGGCAGCGCCAGCCCGGTCAGCCCGACCAGGCGCTTGCGCAGCTCCACCGCGGTCAGCGAGTCGAGTCCCGCGTCCCGGAACGAGCGGGTCGCCGCCACGGCGTCGGCGGTGCCGTGTCCGAGCACCGCGGCGGCCTCGGCGCGGACCAGGTCGAGCAGCAGGCGCTGCTGGGCGGCCCCGTCGAGGTCGCGCAGGCGACGGGCGAGCTCCCCGCCCGCGGCGTCGTCGGGCGCCCGGTCCAGGGCGGCGACGTCGTCGATCGGGTCGAACAGTGCCGAGGCGCGGGCGGCTGTGAACACCGGGGCGTAGCGCTGCCAGTCGACGTCGGCGACGGTGACGCAGGTGTCGTCCTGGACCAGGGCGCGGCGCAGCTCGGTGACGGCCGGGGCGGGCGGCAGAGCGCGCAGCCCGGCGCGGGCCAGGTCGGCGGCGACCGCGTCGTCGGTGGCCATGCCGGCGTCGGCCCACGGGCCCCACGCGACCGACGTCGCGACCAGACCGCGGGCACGACGTTCCTCCGCGAGCGCGTCCAGGGCGGCGTTGCCGGCGGCGTAGGCGGCCTGGCCGCGGCTGCCCCAGACCCCCGCGATCGAGGAGAACAGCACGAACAGGTCCAGCTCGCGGTCGCCGAGCAGGTCGTCGAGCACGCGCGCGCCGGTGACCTTGGCCGCGTAGACCCGATCGAACTCGGCCGGGCCGGTGTCCTCCAGCGTGGACGCCTGACCGATGCCGGCGACGTGCACGACACCGGTCAGGGGGTGTTCGGCCGGGACCGCGGCGAGCAGGTCCGCGACGGCGTCGGCGTCGGTGACGTCGCAGGCCGCGACGTGCACGCTCGCGCCGAGTCCTTCCAGCTCGGCCGCCAGGTCCGCGGCGCCGGGAGCGTCCGGTCCGCGACGCCCGGTGAGCACCAGGTGCCGGGCGCCGGAACGGGCCAGCAGCCGGGCGACCTCGCCGCCCAGCGCTCCGGTGCCACCGGTGACGAGCACGCTGCCGGACACGGTGAACGCGGTCTCCGGCGGCAGCGCGTCGACCGGGTGCCGGTACAGCCGGCGTCCCCAGGCGGTGCCGGCCCGCAGCGCGACCTGGTCCTCACCCGCCGGGCCGGTGAGCACGGCGGCCAGCCGGTCGAGTGCGTTCGGGTGGGGCTCGGCGGGCAGGTCGACGAGCCCGCCCCAGAGCCGGGGGTGCTCCAGCGCGGCGACCCGGCCCAGACCCCAGACGGCGGCCTGGTCGGTGTGCGGCGCGGGATCGGCGGGCCCGGTGCGCACGGCGCCCGCTGTCAGCGTCCAGAGCGGTGTCGCGGACTCGATCGCGGCCAGTGCCTGCACCAGCGCGCCGGTCAGGGCGAGCCCCAGCGGGACCTGCGGGCGGTGTGCCGCGGGGCGCTCGGCGAGCGGGAGCAGGGAGACGATCCCGGTCAGCTCGGCGGGGCGGGCCGACAGCCGGGCCGCCGTCTCGGCGGAGTCGGTGCAGGCGGCGTCGAGGACGAGGTCGGCGACCTCGGCCCCGGCGGCGCGCAGCGCGTCGGCGACCTCGGTCGCGCGGGCCTGTCCCGCCGGGTCGTCGGCGCGGACCAGCAGCCACGTCCCGTCCAGGCGGGCGCCGGCGGTGACGCGGCGGGAGGTCCATCCGGTCCGGTAGCGCCACCGGTCCAGGCGCGCCTTCTCGTGGCGGCCCTGGCGCCACGACGACAGGGCGGGCAGCAACGCGGACAACGCGGCGTGCCGGTCGTCGGTGAGTCCGAGCAGGGCCGCGACCTCGGTGTCGTCCTGGCGTTCGACGGCTCCCCACAGCGCCTGGTCGGCGCTGCCGTCGCCGTCGGTGGCGGCGCCCGCGGCGGGGACGTCCGGCCAGAAGTGCTCGTGCTGGAACGCGTAGGTGGGCAGGTCCACCCGGCGGGCGGGTCCGGCGGCGCCGCCCGGGGTGGCGGGCAGGTCCACCCCGTGCACCCACAGGTGCCCCAGCGCCGCGACGACAGTGCGCGTCTCCGGCTGGTCCGGGCGCAGTACCGGGGCGGCCGCGATCCGGTCCGGTGCCGCGGACTCGACCAGCGCGCACAGCACGCCGTCCGGACCGAGCTCCAGGGCGGTGGTGACGCCGTCGTCGGCGAGGGCGGCCGCGGCGTCGGCGAAGCGCACGGTCGCGCGGACGTGCTCGACCCAGTAGCCGGGGTCGGTGAGGTCGGCGCCCCGGGCGACGGTCGAGACGACCGGGATCCGCGGTGCGGCGAAGCTCAGTCCCTCCACGACGGTGCGGAACTCGTCGAGCATCGGCGCCATCAGCGGCGAGTGGAACGCGTGCGAGGTCCGCAGCCGCTTCGTGCGGCGGTCGGCGAACCGGGCCACCACGGCCTCGACCTCAGCCTCGGCCCCCGACACCACGACCGACGACGGCCCGTTCACCGCCGCGATCGCGACCCCGTCGCTCAGGTGCGGGACGACCTCGTCCTCCGACGCCGCGACCGCGACCATCGCGCCACCGGCGGGGAGGGCCTGCATCAGCCGCGCCCGCGCCGACACCAGCGCGCAGGCGTCCGGCAGGGACAGGATCCCGGCCACGTGGGCGGCCGCGATCTCCCCGATCGAGTGCCCGGCCAGGCGGTCCGGGACGATCCCCCACGACTCGACCAGCCGGTAGAGGGCGACCTCCAGCGCGAACAGGCCGGGCTGGGCGTGACCGGTGCGGGTCAGGGCGTCGGCGTCGTCGCCGAGCGCGGCGTCGAGCACCTCGGCGGGCAGGTGCGCGGCCACCGCGTCGAACGCCGCCGCGTAGGCCTGGAACCGCGCGTACAGCTCGCGGCCCATCCCGGGGCGTTGGGAGCCCTGGCCGGCGAACAGGAACGCGGTGCGTCCGCCGGTGGGGGTGCCCTCGACCAGACCCGTCGCCGCGGCGCCGGTGGCGAGCGCGTCCAGCGCCCGGCGCAGCCCGTCGTGGTCCTCGGCGGCCACGGCGGCGCGGTGCTCGAAGGCGGTGCGGGTGCCCAGTAGCGACGCCGCGACGTCACCGAGGTCGGTGTCGGGGTGCGCGTCGAGGTGGCGGGACAGCCGCGCCGCCTGGTCGCGCAGGGCCGCCGGGGTGCGCCCGGAGACCACGATCGGCAGCGGGGCGGCCGGCAGCGCGGTGTCCGGCAGCGCGGTGCCCGGCGCGGGGAGCTGCGCGGGCTCGGGGGCCTCCAGGATCAGGTGGGCGTTGGTCCCGCTGATCCCGAACGACGACACACCCGCACGACGCGCACGCCCGTCGGTGACCCACGGCAGCGGCTCGGTGAGCAGCTCCACCTCACCCGCGTCCCAGTCCACGTGCGACGACGGCGTCGACGCGTGCAACGTCACCGGCAACACCCCGTGCCGCATCGCCTCCACCATCTTGATCACACCGGCCACCCCGGCCGCAGCCTGGGTGTGGCCGATGTTCGACTTCACCGAGCCCAGGTAGAGCGGGGTCTCCCGGTCCTGCCCGTAGGCGGCCAGCAGGGCCTGGGCCTCGATCGGGTCGCCCAGGGTGGTGCCGGTGCCGTGCGCCTCGACGACGTCGACGTCGGCGGTGCCGAGGCCCGCACCGGCCAGCGCGGCCCGGATGACGCGCTGCTGCGAGGGCCCGTTCGGCGCGGTCAGACCGTTGGAGGCGCCGTCGGAGTTGACCGCGGAGCCGCGCAGCACGGCTAGGATCTGGTGGCCGTTGCGCAGTGCGTCGGACCGGCGCTCCAGCACCAGCATGCCGACGCCCTCGGACCAGCCGACACCGTCGGCGTCGTCGGAGAACGCCCGGCACCGCCCGTCCGGGGACAGCCCGCGCTGGCGGGAGAACTCCAGGATCGCGGCCGGGGTGGACATCACGGTGACGCCGCCGGCCAGGGCCAGCGAGCACTCACCGGAGCGCAGCGCCTGCGCGGCCCAGTGCATCGCCACCAGCGACGACGAGCACGCGGTGTCGATCGTGACGGCCGGGCCCTCGAGCCCGAGCGCGTAGGCGACCCGGCCGGACGCGACACTGGGCGCGGTGCCGCTGCCCTGCAGCCCCTCGAAGTCGCCGCGGGCCAGGATCGATCCGTAGTCGTTGTACATCAGCCCGGCGAACACGCCGGTCGCGCTGCCGCGCAGGGTCCGCGGGTCGATCCCGGCCCGCTCGAACGCCTCCCACGACGACTCCAGCAGCAGCCGCTGCTGGGCGTCGGTGGCCAGCGCCTCGCGGGGGCTCATCCCGAAGAACCCGGGGTCGAACTCGGGCGCGGAGTGCAGGAAACCGCCGCCACTGGCGTAGGTGGTGCCGCGACGGTCCGGGTCCGGGTCATGCAGCGTCTCCAGGTCCCAGCCGCGGTCGGTCGGGAACCCGGAGATCGCGTCGCCGCCGTCGGTGACCAGGCGCCACAGGTCCTCCGGCGAGGACACGCCTCCCGGGTAGCGGCACGCCATGCCGACGATCACGACGGGGTCGTCGCCGGTGGCGAGCACCGGCGTCACCGGCCGGGCGGGGCCGTCCCCGCCGACGGTGGCGGAGATCAGGTGCCCGGCCAGCGCGGACGTGGTCGGGTAGTCGAAGACCAGCGTCGTGGGCAGCCGCAACCCGGTCGTCGAGGCGATCCGGTTGCGCAGCTCGACCGCGGTGAGCGAGTCGAAGCCGAGGTCGGTGAACGCCCGGTCCGGGTCGATCTCGGCGCCGGAACCGTGCCCCAGCACGGCGGCGACCTCGTCGCGGACCAGGGCGAGCACGGCGGCGTCGCGGTCGGCGGCGTCCAGGCCCCGCCAGAGACCGGCCACGCCGGACCCGGGGCCTGCGGTGTCCGCGGCGGCGGTGCGGCGGGCGGGCCCACGCACCAGACCGCGCAGGAACGCCGGGACCTCGCCGCGGGCGCGCAGCAGCGGCAGGTCGAGCCGCACGGGGACGACCGTGGCGCGGTCGGCCGCCAGCGCGGCGTCGAAGAGCTCGCGACCCTGCTCCGGCTCCAGCGCGGGGGTTCCGGCGCGGGCCAGGCGTGCCAGGTCGGCGTCGGTGAGCTCGCCGGTCATGCCGCCCGTGGCCGACCACGGGCCCCAGGCCAGCGACGTCGCCGGCAGACCCGCGGCGCGACGGCGCGCGGCGAGCGAGTCCAGGGCCGCGTTCGCCGCGGCGTAGTTCCCCTGCCCGGCCGCACCGGCGGTGCCGGCGACCGAGGAGAACAGCACGAACGCCGTGAGGTCCCCGGCCAGCTCGTGCAGGTTCTGGGCGGCGTCGACCTTGGGCGCCAGCACGGTCTCGAACGCGGCCGGGGTCAGGGAGGTGATGGTCGCGTCGTCGAGGACCCCGGCGGAGTGCACGACGGCGGTGACCGGGTGCTGCGCCAGCAGCGCGGCCAGCTGGTCGCGGTCGGCGGCGTCGCAGGCCACGACGGCGACCTCGGCCCCGGCCTCGGTCAGCTCGGCGGCCAGCTCGGCGGCACCGGGGGCCTCCGGCCCGCGGCGTCCGGCCAGCACCAGCGACCGGACACCGTGTCCGGCGACCAGGTGGCGGGCGATGACCGCACCGAGTCCCCCGGTCCCGCCGGTGATCAGCACGGTGGAGTCGGCGTCGAACGGGGCGGGCGTGCCGGCGGCCCCGGGCGGGAGCAGGCGGGTCAGGCGGGGCGCGACCGCGTCCTCGCCGCGCAGCGCGAGCTCCGGCTCGTCGGCGGTGCCCAGCGCGGCGACGACGGTGGCGGGCGACGGCGTGTCCGCGGCGGAGCCGTCGGGGCCGAGGTCGAGTACGGCGACCCGGCCCGGTTGTTCGGCCTGGGCGGTCCGGGCGAGGCCGACGACGGAGGCGTGCACCGGGTCGAGGTCGGCACCGCGGGTCAGCAGCACCAGCCGGGACCCGGCGAACCGCTCGTCGGCGAGCCAGCGCTGCAGCAGGTCCAGCGCCCACGCGGTGACGGCCCGCACGGCACCGGGCACATCGCCCTCGACCGCCGGGACCGGGGCGGCGACGACCTCGGGGACCCCGGCCTCGGCGAGCTCGGCCAGCGAGTCGTACAGCGGAGCCGGGGCGAAGGTGGAGCCGAGCAGCCCGCCCGGGTCGAGCAGGGCGAACGAAGCGGGTGCCTCGCCGAGCCGGACCGAGGTCGGCTCGACGGCGAACAGCGGCGTCCGGCCGATGTCGCTGGCGACGCCCCCGTCCGGCAGGGGCCGCAGTACCAGGGACGCGACGGTGGCGACCGGGTCCCCGGCCGGGTCGCTCACGACCAGCGAGACCGTGTCGGTCCCGGCGCCGGTGATCCGTACTCGGACCGCGGACGCGCCGCCGGCGTGCAGCCGGGCGCCCCCCCAGGAGAACGGCAGCGACGTACCGGTGTCCTCGCCGCTCCCGGCGATGGCGAGTGCGTGCAGGGCAGCGTCGAGCAGGGCCGGGTGCACCCCGAAGCCCTCCGTACCTGCCGACTGCGGCAGGGCGACCTCGGCGAACACCTCGTCGTCGCGGCGCCACGCCGCACGCAACCCCTGGAAGGTGGCCCCGTACTCCAGGCCGGCGGCGGCCAGGCTGTCGTAGGCGCCGGTCACGTCGAGGGCCTCGGCGCCGGCGGGCGGCCACTCGGGGCCGGTGGTCGCGGACGCGGTGACCGCGGCGGGGCCGCCGCGGCCGAGCACACCGGTGGCGTGCCGGGTCCACGGCTCGTCGTCGGCGTCATCGGGGCGGGAGTAGACGGTGACCACGCGCCGCCCGGACGCGTCCGGGCTGCCCAGCCACACCTGCACGCCGACGCCACCGCTCCCGGGCAACACCAGCGGCGCGGCCACGGTGAGCTCCTCGACGTGGTCGGCGCCGACCTCGTCGCCGGCCCGGATGGCCAGCTCCAGGAACGCGGTGCCGGGCAGCAGCACGCGGCCGTACACGGCATGGTCGGCCAGCCACGGCTGGGCGGCGATCGAGAGCCTGCCGGTGAGCAGGACCCCGTCGGAGTCGGCGAGCGCGACGGCGGCGGCCAGCAGCGGGTGGTGCGCGGCTCCGAGCCCGGCAGCGCGCACGTCCCCGCCGGCCGCGGCCGGCCCCTTCGGCCAGAACCGGCGATGCCGGAACGCGTAGGTGGGCAAGTCCACGCGGTGTGCGCCGGTGCCGTCGACCAGCGAGTTCCGGTGGACGGCGACGCCGCGCACGTACAGCCCGGCCATCGCCTCGGCCAGCGTGGCGGCCTCGTCCCGGTCGGCGCGCAGCACCGGCAGCGTCGCTGCGTCCTCGGCTCCGGCCGCGTCCAGGCAGCTGCGGGCGGCGCCGCACAGGGTGGCGTCCGGTCCCAGCTCCAGCAGGTCGGTGACGCCGAGCGTGCGGGCCGTGGCGACGGCGTCGACGAAGCGGACGGTGCCGCGCGCGTGGGCGGCCCAGTACTCGGCCGAGCCGAGCTCCTCGGCGGTCGCCGGCCGCCCAGTCAGGGTGGACACGATCGGCAGCGTCGGGGCGCACGCGTCGAGCCCGGCGACGACCGCACGGAACTCGGCGAGCATCGGCTCCATCAGCGGCGAGTGGAACGCGTGGCTCACCCGCAGCCGCCGGGTCCGGCGGTCGGCGAAGTGCTCGACCACGTCGTGGACCTCGGGCTCCGTCCCGGAGACGACCACCGACGACGGCCCGTTCACCGCCGCCAGCGACACCCCGTCGGTCAGGTGCGGAGCGACCTCCTCCTCGGACGCGGCGATCGCGACCATCGCGCCACCGGCCGGCAGCGAGCGCATCAGGCGTCCGCGGGCGGTAACCAGCGCGCACGCGTCGGGCAGCGAGAACACCCCGGCCACGTGTGCGGCCGCGATCTCGCCGATCGAGTGCCCGATCAGCTGGGTGGGCCGGACCCCGTAGGAGGAGACGAGCCGGTGGAGCGCCACCTCCAGCGCGAACAGCGCGGGCTGCGCCACCCCGGTGTCGTCCAGCGCGTCGGCGTCGGTGCCCCACACGACCTCGCGCACTGACGGGTCCAGGTGCGCGCACACCGCGTCGAACGCCTCGGCGAACACCGGGAAGCGCCGGTGGAGCTCCCGGCCCATCCCGAGCCGCTGCGAGCCCTGGCCGGCGAACAGAAACGCCGTCGCCGGACGCCGGCGGCTCGTGCCGCGGACCGACCCGGGCGCGGTGGTGCCCTCCGCGAGTTCCCGCAGCCCGGCACGAGCCTGCCCGGCGTCGTCGGCGGGGACTACGGCCCGGTGCTCCAGCGACGCCCGGCCGGTGGCCAGCGAGAACGCCACGTCACGCAGATCCGGGGCGTCCGCAGCATCGAGCCGGTCGAGCAGGCGCTCCGCCTGCGCAGACAGCGCCTCGGCGGTGCGTCCGGAGAGCAGCAGCGGGGCCGGACCGGTCCCGTCGGCGTCGTGGGCCGACTCGACGACGGGGGCGTCCGGGGCCTGCTCCAGGATCGTGTGCGCGTTCGTCCCGCTGATCCCGAACGACGAGACGGCGGCGCGCCGCGGCGCACCGGTCGCGGGCCAGGGCATCGACTCGCTGAGCAGCCGGACCTGCCCGGAGTCCCAGTCCACCTTCGACGACGGGGTGTCGACGTGCAGCGTCGCCGGCAGGACACCGTGCCGGATCGCCTCCACCATCTTGATCACGCCGGCGACACCGGCCGCGGCCTGGGTGTGGCTGATGTTGGACTTCACCGAGCCCAGCCAGAGCGGCCGCTCGCGGCGCTGCCCGTAGGTGGCCAGCAGTGCCTGGGCCTCCACCGGGTCGCCGAGTGTGGTGCCGGTCCCGTGCGCCTCGACCACGTCGACCTGGTCGGCGGACAGCCCGGAGTGGGTCAGCGCCTCGGTGATCACCCGCTGCTGCGAGGGCCCGTTGGGGGCGGTCAGCCCGTTCGACGCACCGTCCTGGTTCACCGCCGACCCACGGACGACGGCGAGCACCTCGTGTCCGTTGCGCTGCGCGTCGGACAGCCGCTCGAGCACCAGTACGCCGACTCCCTCGGCCCAGCCGGTGCCGGCCGCGGAGTCGGCGAAGGAGCGGCAGCGCCCGTCGGTGGCCAGCCCGCCCTGCCGGGCGAACTCCAGGAACGTCGCCGGGGTGGACATCACGGTGATGCCACCGGCCAGCGCCATCGAGCACTCGCCGGCACGCAAGGCGTGTGCGGCCAGGTGCAGCGACACCAGCGACGAGGAGCAGGCGGTGTCGACCGTGACCGCCGGTCCGACGGTGCCGAAGGAGTAGGCCAGGCGCCCGGACACCACGGAGCCGCTGCTACCGGTGAGCACGAAGCCCTCGACGCCGTCGTCGGGCCCGACCCGGTAGTCCTGGGCCATCGCACCGATGAACATGCCGGTCCGGCTACCTCGCACCGATGCCGGGTCCACCCCGGCCCGCTCGAACGCCTCCCACGCGGCCTCCAGCAGGATCCGCTGCTGCGGGTCCATCGCCAGGGCCTCGCGTGGGGAGATGCCGAAGAAGTCCGCGTCGAACTCGGCGGCGTCGTGCAGGAACCCGCCCGACGTCGCCGCGGCGGCCAGCTCGCCGTCGAGGTCCCAGCCCCGGTCGGTGGGCAGACCGGAGATCCCGTCGGAGCCGGTGGCCACCATCTGCCACAGGTCGTCCGGGCCGGCCACCCCACCGGGGTAGCGGCAGCTCATGCCGACGATCGCGATCGGTTCGCGGGACGCCTCCTCCAGCTCCTGCACGCGCTGGCGCGTGCGCTGCAGGTCCGCGCTGGCGCGCTTGAGGTAGTCCCGGAGCTTCTGCTCGTTGTCCATGTGCTCCCCGTTCACAGGGCCGCGACCGACCCGAATGCATTACTGGCGGAATGTGCGTCGGGAAACCGGGGCCGAGAAGGCCCGCGGGGTCACCAACTGCCGGCGGAGAGGACCTCTGCGTAGTCCCGTTCGCGCCCGGCCCGGCGCAGGTCGGATTCGACCATCATCTGCATCAGTTCCGGGAAGTCGATGCTCGGCTCCCAGCCCAGGTTCTCCCGGGCACGGGTCGAGTCCGCGCAGAGCAGCTCGACCTCGGCCGGGCGTACCAGGGCCGGGTCGACCACGACGTGGTCCTCCCAGTTCAGGCCCGCGCACTCGAACGCGATCCGGACCGCGTCGCGCACCGAGTGCACCCGGCCGGTCCCGACCACGTGGTCGACCGGCTCGTCCTGGGCCAGCATCAGACGCATGGCCCGGACGTAGTCGCCGGCGAAGCCCCAGTCGCGGACCGCGTCGAGGTTGCCCAGCCGCAGCTCCTTCTGGAGACCGAGCTTGATCTGGGCCACCGCGAGCGAGATCTTACGGGTGACGAACTCGGGCCCGCGCCGGGGAGACTCGTGGTTGAACAGGATCCCGGAGACCCCGAACATGCCGTAGGACTCACGGTAGTTGCGGGTCATCAGGTGGCCGTAGGCCTTCGACACACCGTAGGGGCTGCGCGGGTGCAGCACCGTCTGCTCGTTCTGCGGGCTCTCGGTGACCTTGCCGAACATCTCCGACGACGACGCCTGGTAGAAGCGGATCTGCCCGTCGGCAGCCTGCCTGGACGTGGTGAGCCCGCTGACCATGCGGATCGCCTCCAGCATCCGCAGCACGCCCACGGCGTTGACCTCGGTCACGAGCTCGGCCTGCTGCCACGACATCGCCACGAACGAGATCGCGCCGAGGTTGTA
The DNA here is from genome assembly GCF_001698125.1 of Pseudonocardia sp. HH130630-07. Lineage (NCBI taxonomy): Bacteria > Bacillati > Actinomycetota > Actinomycetes > Pseudonocardiales > Pseudonocardiaceae > Pseudonocardia > Pseudonocardia sp. HH130630-07. Next base: position 202,952 of record NZ_CP013855.1, read on the forward strand.
GACCTCGTCCGGCTGCACCAGGTCGACCGCCGAGACCAGGCTCCCCTGGTCCATGAGGTCGCCGTCGACGAAGGAGAGCTCCGAGGCCAGCTTCTGCACCCGCATCTTGTGCGGGTTGGCCTGGCCACGGGTCAGCCCCCACACCTGGTACCCGCGCGAGAGCAGGTGCTCCGCCAGATAGGACCCGTCCTGGCCGGTGATTCCGGTGATCAGTGCACGCCTGGCCATGTGCCTTTCCTTTCGTGGACCCGAGTACGAAGCGGCACGAGGAATATGCTCGACCGATAACGGAATGGACGCTCGCAGGACCCGGGGGAGGGTCAAGAAAGACCGGGAGAGCTACGGCTAATACCAGTTGAAATGCCGGACCTGGGCGCGCGACCCATTTTTCTGCGCACCCGATGGAAAGCTGGCGCATCCAAGAGTGGGGAATTCCCGGGAATCGTCGGCCCCGGGTCAGCCCCGGGGCGGTCGCGCACGGCCCCCGTGCGCGAGGGCCAGCTGCTCACCCAGCCGGTCGCAGACCGCCTGTGCCTGGTCGACCAGGAAGAAGTGGTGGCCGGGCATGACCTCGAGCTCGAAGCCGCCGTCGGTGTGCCGACGCCAGGCGTCGGCCTCCTCCGGGGTGGTGCGGGGGTCGTCCCGGCCGGTCAGCGCGAGCACCGGGCATCCGACGACGGCGGCGTCGGCGGCGCGGTAGGTCTCGACCGCCCGGTAGTCGTTGCGGAGCGCGGGGAGGATCAGGGCGAGGAAGTCGTCGTCGAGGGCACTCATGTCCGGCCCGTCGAGGGCTCGTACCTCGGCCAGCAGGCCCGCGTCGTCGAGCTCGTGCACCCGTTCCGGGCGCCGGGTGCTCGGGGCCCGACGACCGGACACCACGAGCGACCGCGGGGCGGACTCCGGCGCGTTCCGCTCGAGCCTGCGCACGGTCTCGAACCCGACCAGCGCACCCATGCTGTGGCCGAAGAACACCGTCGGCCGGGGCGGGAGCGGGGCGAGCTCGACGGCGAGCCGGTCGGCCAGCTCCCCCACCGACGTCAGACACGGCTCACGGTGGCGGTCCTGGCGGCCCGGGTACTGGACGGCCAGCACCTCGGCGGCGGGGGCGAACCGCGCCGACACCGGGTGAAAGAAGGTCGCCGAGCCCCCCGCGTGCGGGAAGCACACGAGGCGGGCCTCGCCCCTCCCGGGCGGGTGGAGCCGGCGCAGCCAATCGGTCGTCGTGCCCGGTGCCGTCACTGAGCCCTTTTCAACCTGCCGTTCCGGCAGCTCAGGGGCCTGGTTGTGTGGGTGCAGACGCCGAGCTGGCGAGCCGGTGACCTGTGCAGCTGTGGTCAGAGCAGTTGCGCTGCAACCTTCGCGATCTCCTGACGCAGAAGCTCGCTGGTCAGGTTGAAAAAGGCTCACTGTCCCCACCACTCCTTCGGACTCCTGCGCGTGTGCATGCCCCATCCGACCGCGCCCCGGACCGGAAGAACCCCAGTTTCCGGTCGGACTCGCCGGTCGTCGCCACCCAAACCGGATCGGCGATGGACGCCCACAACGTCCGCCGCTCGTTCCACAGGGTCGCCCGCCGCCCAGGGTCCCGGCAAAGTCACGTGATCTTGTAGGTGTGCAGGGCCCGGCGGGCGTGGTGGCGCAGTGCGGCGGCGATGTTGGTGACTCCGTCGAGGCGTAGTGAACCGCCCCGGGTTCGGTGGAGGCTCTGAACCCACGGGAGAGTGGATCAGCCTTTGCCAACCTGGTGTTGGGGCTGGTCAGAGCCTGTGCGGCGTGGCGTGCCCCCGGATGGGTGAAGCTCCTGGTAGACGGGCGATTGCTGAGATCGAAACCGTCCAACCAGGAGCTTCAAGGTGCTGTCCTACCCGTCCGGGATGACCGTGTCCAGCCGTGCCCTGCACGTACTCTCTGACGCGCTGCGCGCGCACCGCAACCAGCGGGCGACCCGCTGGCGGAAGCTGACGTGCGGCCGCCAGGCCCTGCTCGTGGTCGCCCACCTGCGCAAGGGCGAGACCTACACCGACCTCGCCTGCGGTTTCCGGGTCGGGACCTCGACGGTCTACCGCTACCTGCGCGAGGCGATCGAGCTGCTCGCGGCGATGGCCCCGACCCTGGAGCAGGCGATCGACGTCGCCATCGGGAAAGCGTTCGTCATCCTCGACGGCACCCTGCTGCGCATCGACCGCGTCGGGATGGCCTCGGGCTATGACCGCGGGTTCTACTCCGGCAAGCACAAGTGCCACGGACTCAACGTCCAGGTCATCGCCGACCCCGCCGGCCGGCTGGTGTGGATCTCCCCGCCGCTTCCCGGAGCCCGCCACGACATAGGCGCCGCCCGCGAGCACGGCATCATCGACGCCCTGACCGAGCACCGGATCCGGGCGGCTGCCGACACCGCATATCAGGGCGCCGGCCCGACGGTCGCGGTCCCGCACCGGCGGCGACGCAAGGACCCCGACACCGGCCGGTTCCGCCCGCTGTCGCACAACCAGCGCGAGGTCAACGCCGCTCACTCACGCCGCCGCGGACCCGGTGAGCGGGTCAACGCCGAGCTGAAGAACTGGAAGATCCTCCGCAAGATCCGCTCCAGCCCGAACCGGGCCGGACAACTCATCGCCGCAGTTCAGACCCTCATGATCGTCAACACCTGACCAGGTTGGCAAAGGCTCAGTGGATGCAGCTCTACAAGAACCTAAGAGAGTGTTTGAGAAGATCATGTTGAGGGTGTGACTACGTACTTCTGCTGGCGTCGGGCGGGTTCGCCACGGGCGATGCGGCGGGTGATGGTGTTGATCGCCGCCCAGCGGATCATGGCCTCGGACACTGCGGGGTGGCGTTCGTAGTCGCGGGCCAGGCGGCGGTGTGCGGTGACCCAGGCCAGGGTCCGCTCGACCACCCACCGCCGCGGGAGGACGGCGAATCCGCGCTGCTCAGGCGGTTTGCGCACGATCTCGACGCTGGTGTGCAGGATCGTGGTCGCCCAGTCCAGCAGGCGCCCGGCGAACCCGGCGTCGGCGTAGACGAACCGCACCCTCGTGCGCAGGTAGAGGTCGAGCAGGATCGACTTGGCGCCATCGCGGTCCTGCACCGACGCCGAGCACACCATCGTGGTCAGCAGCAGGCCGAGGGTGTCGGTCACGATGAACCGCTTCCGACCGTTGATCTTCTTCCCGGCGTCATAGCCGCGGGTGTCCCGCCCGACCGTGTCAGCGCCCCTCACCGACTGCGAGTCGATGATCCCCGCGCTGGGTTCGGGGTCGCGGCCCTCATCAGCGCGTAGCTGACGGCGCACGATCGGGAGGATCTGCTCGGTGACCCTCTGCTGCTCCCACCGGTTGAAGTACCAGTACACCGTCTGCCACGGCGGGAAATCCACTGGTAGAGCCCGCCACGCGCACCCGGCGCGCACGACGTAGAGGATCGCATCCACCACATCACGGCGCGCGTGCTTCTCCGGCCGGCCTCCCGCCCCCGCCGCTGGCAGCAGCGGCTCGATCAACGCCCACTGCTCATCGCTGGTGTCCGAGGGGTACCGCCGCCTACGCCGAGCCACTCCTCCACGATGGACCACACCCGGACGCATCCAGCGCAGACACGCCGACCCTTCTCAAACACGCTCTAAGGGATCTAGCGTTATGGCCGCTGGCACTAGGGCGTGTCTCCCAGATAGGCGGACCGGGGTGCGCGATGCTTGATCGGTGCCGCGTACCGCTGTCCTGACTGATGCCCAGTGGGCCCGTCTGGCGCCGCTGTTGCCCTCCTCCGAGGGTCGTCGCGGGCGCCCGTTCCGCGATGACCGCCGGGTGATCGAGGGGATCATCTACCGGTATCGGTGCGGGCTTCCCTGGCGCGACGTCCCAGCCGAGTTCGGGCCGTGGCAGACGTTGTGGAAGCGGCACCGCCGCTACAGCGGCGACGGCACCTGGGACCACATCCTGGCTGCTCTTCTGGTCGAGGCCGACGCCGCCGAGGTGCTCGGGTGGGCGGTCAGCGTGGACTCCACGATCATCCGTGCCCACCAGCACGCCGCGACCCTCAAGCGCGACACAGGGGGCCGGATCGAACTACACGAATCTGCTCGCCGAACCAGCAGATCACGCGCTGGGACGGTCCCGCGGAGGGCTGTCGACGAAGATCCACCAGCTCGTTGACGGGCACGGCCGCCCGCTGGTGGTCCTCCTCGGCCCCGGCCAGGGCGGCGACTCGCCAATGTTTCCGCACCTGATGGCGCACCTGAGCATCGCCCGACCGGGCCCGGGACGACCCCGGACCCGGCCCGAACGCGTGCGCGCGGACAAGGCCTACTCCTCACGCGCGATCCGCCGGCACCTGCGCGAGCGCCGGATCATCGCTGTCATTCCGGAGCCCTCTGACCAGCAGGGACACCGCAAACGACGGGGCTCACGCGGTGGCCGACCGCCCGCATTCGATCCGGTCGACTACCGAAACCGCAACGTCGTCGAGTGCGGGTTCTGCCACGTCAAGCAGTGGCGCGGGCTGGCCACCCGTTACGACAAGCTCGCCCTGACCTTCCGCGGCGGCGCCGTCCTGAAGGCGATCGTCACCTGGCTCCGCGCATTGGGAGACACACCCTAGGGCCCCCAGGTAGGCCTCGTGCGAGCCGTAGTACTGGTCGGCCAGGTAGATCGCGATGACCCCCGGAGAGGCCGCGGTCACCACGACCTCGCCCGGCGCCCCGTCCCCGGCGGCGTCGACCGCCGCACGCAGTTCCTTCAGCTCCTGGGACAGGTCCTCGACACCGGTGTAGCGCACCGGCCCCGTGCACGACGGCGTCGCGGTGACCAACCCGTCCAGAGCCTGCGCGGTGATCTCCGGATAGTCCTCGAGATCGGCCAGCGACAACGCACCGGCCTCACCGTCGAAGCCCGACATCCGCTCCTTCACATACGTCGCGTAGCCGATCTTGCCCTGCTCACCGTCGCTGCTGATGTCGATCCCGGTCTCGCCCTGGCGCTGCAACACCAGCCGAGTCGCCTCACGCACCATCTGCGGGAGCCGGGTCAACGCCTCGGGATCGGCGCTACCGGTCTCTCGGGCCACCATCAGTTCGGCCAGTTCCGGCGGACGCGGAAGGCTGCCCGTGTGCGTGGTCAAAACACGGTCTGTGCTGCTCGTCATCACAGGCACCGACGCTAAGAGGTCGTTGCAGAAGTCCGGGAGCGGGTGCTGGGGGTGCGAGGAGCGGTGGGAGCATCGCAGCATGGCGAGGCCTCGGGTGACGACGAAGACGAAGATCTTCCGGATCGAGATCGTGTTGGTCGATGTCGAGCCGACCGTGCGACGGGTGGTCGAGGTTCCGGGTGAGGCCAGCCTCGCGGTCCTGCACGAGGTCGTGCAGGACGCGATGGGCTGGACCAACTCCCACCTGCACGAATTCGAGATCGACGGTGTCCGCTACGGGCTGCCTGATCCGGATTGGGACACCGGCACGCTCGACGAGGCCAAGACGAAGTTGTTCCGGGTGCTGGCTGCCGGTGATGACGCCGGCTACGTCTACGACTTCGGCGACAACTGGCACCACGTTTTGGTCGTCGACGCGGTCACCATCCCAGAGCCTGGGGTGCGGTACCCACGCTGTGTCGAGGGTCAGGGTGCGTGTCCGCCCGAGGATGTGGGCGGGGTGTTCGGCTACTCGGAGTTCGTCGACGCGCTCGCCGATCCCGATCATGCTGAGCACGCCGAGCGGGTCGAGTGGTGGGGCTCGGACCGGTTCGACCCACACCACTTCGACCTCGTCGCCACCGACCGAGCGCTGGAGCGTTTGGCCGGGGCGAGCGCGACGGCGCGGTCCTGATCCACCGCGAGGGGTCGTTCAGGGCAGACGGCGCAAACAGATCAACGCGCACGCCAGTTTCAGCAAGGCCTCGATGCTGGTGCGGGAGCGTTCGTAGCGCAGCCCGAGCCGCCGGAACGACAGCAGCCAGGCCATCGTGCGCTCCACGACCCACCGGACCCGGCCGAGCCGGGAGGAGTCTTCGACTCCGCGGCGAGCGATCCGCACCCCGATCCCGCGCCCGGTCAGGTAGCGGCGACACCGTGGATAGTCGTAGCCCTTGTCGGCGTGCAGCTTGCCGGGACGCCGCCGCGGGCGTCCGGCCTGGCCGCGCCGTTCGCGGACGCCGGGGTTGGTGTCGAGCAGCTCGGCCAGTATCCGGCTGTCGTGGGTGTTCGCGCCGGTCACGACCGCGTGCAGCGGCAGGCCGTTGCGGTCGCATAACACGTGGTACTTCGACCCGGCCTTCCCACGATCGGTCGGCGAGGGCCCCGTCTGTTCGCCGCGGCGCTTGGCGCGCACGCTGACCGAGTCCACCGCAGCTCGCGACCAGTCCAGAACCCCGGCCTGGCCGAGCCGATCGAGCACTACTCGGTGCAGCTCATCCCAGACCCCCGCCCGCTGCCAGTCGCGTAGCCGTCGCCAGCAGGTGGTCCCTGATCCACAGCCCAACTCGGGCGGCAGGTCGTTCCAGCCGATCCCCGTGGTCAGCACGAACACGATCCCCGCCAGCGCGGCCCGGTCCGGTACTGGTGGCCGGCCGGTCCGCGCGCCTCGCCGACGTGGCCGAGGACGGGGAAGCAGCGGCTCAATCAGCTCCCACAGCTCGTCGGTGACCAGTCGTTCGACCGTCGATGCCCTTGCCATCAACTCTGAGCATCACCCGACCAGGTCCATCTACATAGGACCAACACGCCCCGACTTCTGCAACGACCTCTAAGGTGATCGGCCGGCTGCCGGACGCCGGTGAGCGCCTGTCGCTGCACCACCTCGACCGGGTCCGGGCCGAGATCGCCGGCCGGTACGAGCCCGGTGCCCGGGTGCTGATCTGCTCCGACGGTCACGTCTTCGCCGATCTCATCGGCGTCCCGGACACCCACGTCGACGACTACGGGGCCGCGCTGCGCACCCTCGTCGCGGCCGAGGGGCTGCCGGGGTTCGACTTCTTCGATCTCTCCCACGCCTACCCGGACCACGATCACGTGGCCCGCCGGGCACTGCTCGACGGCCGGTGGGCACCGTCGGTGGACGGGGTGCGGGAGCGGTGCCGGGCCGACCCTGCGGAGCGGGCGCTCTACCTGGGCATCGTGCGCTTCCTCGTCGAGGACGCCGCGGGCCAGGGCGGCAGCCGGGCCGCCCGGCAACGCCGGAGCCGGGAGCGGGCCTACCGGGTGCTCGCGCGCAGCAACGGCTGGAGCGCGCTGGTGGCCGACCGGTTCCCCGACGCGGTCCGGCTGTCCATCCACCCGCACCCGGCGGGCTCGCCGAAGCTCGGCATCCGCCTGGTCCGGACCGAGGACAGCTGGACGACACCGTGGCACTCCTGCGCCGTGCGCGACCGCGACGGCCGGTGGTCGCTCGACCGCGCGGACGCCGTCCGGGAGGTGGGGAGACTGGTCCTGCGGGGCGACCGTCCCGACCACGTGCGGCTGTGAGCGGCCGGGCGGAAACGGGTTCGTGCAGGTGGGCGCCCCTCCGTACGGTCGGCGCTCGTGTCGCGCATGCTGTTCGTCGCACTGGCCGGGCACGGTCACGTCACCCCGACCCTGCCGCTGGTGTCGGAGCTGGCCGCGCGCGGGCACCGGATCGGTTATGCCACCGGTCCCGAGTTCGCCGACGCCGTCGAGGCCGCCGGTGCGGCCCGGGTCGGGCTGCCGGCACTGGCGCCGTTCGTCCCGCCGGCCGAGGTGGGGCCGGACGTGCTGGTGCGGTGGTTCCGGCACTTCTTCGCCGGGCTGGCCGCGACCTACCCGGTCCTCGACCGGCACTGCCGGGCACACCGCCCGGACGTGGTCGTCTACGACGCGACGAACTGGCCGGCTCGGCTCATCGCGCGGCGGCACGGGATCCCCGCGGTCCGCACGGTCCCCAACCTCGCGGAGAACGACGTCTACACCGGGGTCGACCGTGCACTGCGCGCTGGTGTCGAGGGGACCGCCGCGATGGCGGCGTTCGCCGCCGAGGTGGCGGCGTTCGCGGCCCGGCACGACTCCGAGCTCGACGTCGACGCCACGTTCGACGCGATCGAGGACCTGAACCTGGTGTTCGTACCGCGCGGGTTCCAGCCCGCCGGGGACACCTTCGACCCCCGCTTCCGGTTCCTCGGTCCCGTGCTCGGCCGTCGTGCGGGTCCGGCCTGGGCTCCGTCGGATCCGGACCGGCCGCTGCTCTACGTCTCGCTCGGCTCGATTTTCACCGACCACCCCGGCTTCTACCGGCGTTGCGTCGAGGCGTTCGCCGGATCCGGCTGGCAGGTGGCCATGACGATCGGGGGCCTCGATCCCGCGGCCCTCGGTCCGCTGCCCGACGAGTTCCAGGTCCGTCCGTGGTTCCCGCAGCTCGACGTGCTCGCCCGCGCGTCGGCCTTCGTCACCCACTCCGGGATGGGGTCGACGATGGAGGCGGTCCACCACGGTGTCCCGATGGTCACCGTGCCGCAGATGCCGGAACAGGCGGTCAACGCCGACCGCGTCGTCGAACTCGGGCTGGGCCGCAGGATCGACCCGGTGACGACGAGTGCGGCCGAACTGCGCCGGACGGTCGAGACCGTCGCCACCGACGCGGGGATCCGCCGGCGGCTCGACGACCTGGGTGAGCGGGCCCGGGGGGGGGCGGGCGGCGCCCGGGCGGGGGCCGACGCCGTCGAGGATCTCCTGGCCGGGGCCGGGTCCCCGGGCGCGATCGACGAGCGTCACCCGGGCGTGTGATCTGCTGTCGGCGAGCCGTGGGTGGCGTGTCCGGTGGGTGGGGTGGAGGCGGAACGTGGTGTCTGCAGGATCGGGCGGCGTGGCCCGTGGTTTGTTCCGGGTGCTGGTCGTCGGCCTGGCCGCGGCGCTCGGGATCGCGGTGAGCGCCCCGCTCGCCGCTGCGCAGCCGTCGGCCCCGCCGGCGGGGTTCGCGCCGACGATGGTGGTGCTGGACGGCTCGGGCTCGATGACCGGGCCGGACCCGTCCGGTGGCACCCGGATCGCCGCGGCGCAGCGCGCGGTGCACGCGCTGGTGGACGCCACGCCGGACGGTGCCCCGGTCGGGCTGGCCGTCTACGGCACCGGCACCGGCAACTCCCCGGCCGAGCGCGAGCGGGGCTGCCAGGACGTGTCGGTCGTGCGGGGGCCGACGGCACTGGACCGGGCGGGCCTGACCGGCGCGGTCGACGCGCTCGTGCCGAGCGGCTACACCCCGATCGGCCGGTCGTTGCAGGTGGCGGCCGAGCAGCTGCCGGGCGACGGCCCGCGGCCGGTGGTGCTGGTCTCCGACGGCGAGGACACCTGCGCCCCGCCCGAGCCGTGCGAGATCGCCCGGGAGCTGGCCGCGGACGGGGTCGATCTCGTCGTGCACGCCGTCGGGTTCGGTGTCGAGGACCCGGCGCGGGCGCAGCTGAGCTGCATCGCCCAGGTCACCGGCGGCACCTACACCGAGGCGCTCGACGGGGCGGCCCTGAACCGGGTGCTGCCCCGGATCACCGCGACCGCGCTGCGCACCTACTCCGCGACCGGGACCGCGATCGCCGGTGCGCCGGACGTCGCCGGGGCCCCGGTCGCCGGTCCGGGGCAGTACCTGGACACGATCGGGCAGTCCGAGACCCGGCACTACGGAGTGGACGTGCCGGCCGGTGCCACCGTCTACCTGAGCGCGACGGTCGCCTATCCGCGCGTCCCGGGTGTGAACGTCCTCGACGACTTCAACAGCCTGACCCTGCGTACCCACGGGCGCGCGGGGGAGGACTGCCACGGGTTCGAGACCGAGCAGCAGAACCGTTCCAGCGACGGGGTCCCGCTGACGGTGGCCACGACCTGGACCGGCGCGGCGGAGACCGGCGACGGCGGCTGCACCGGTGCGGGGCGCTACACGTTCGCGCTGCAGTGGGACGGGGTGTCGGCCGGGGTCCCGGCGCGGTTGCCGGTGGAGCTGTCGATCGGTGTCGAGCCGGGGGTGAGCGACCCGGGGCCGCCGGAGGTGCTGCCCGCGGCCGGCCCTGCCGATCCGGCCGGGGCACCCGTCCCGGTGGTGGCGGGGGCGTCGTTCGCGACCGCGGCACCGCTGGACGGCTCGGGCGGTTACACCGACGTCGTGCAGCGCGGGGAGTTCGTCTTCTACCGGGTCCGGCTCGACTGGGGCCGGGCGCTGGCCTACCGGGTGCAGCTCGGCGAGGCTCCCGGGCGGGGGCTGGCGGACCTGTCGGTGGCCCGCACCGTGCTCTACGGTCCCGGCCGCGAGGAGATCGAGCAGGACTTCACATCCTACAACGGCGAGCCGCAGACGCTGCCGGGCTCGGCACCGGCGATCGCCACCGCGCCGGTCCGCTACCTGAACCGGGACGCCGGCGACGCCGCGGTACGGACGCAGGGCGTTCCGGGGTGGTACTACATCGGCGTCGCGGTGTCCCCGACGCACGACGAGGACAGCCCGACCGCCGGTCCGGTGCCGATCCGGCTGGACCTCACCGTCGGCGGCCTCGCCGAGCCGGGGCCGGTCTACGCGGGACCCGCGACGGCGTCCCCGTTCGACCCGGCCGCTCCGGCGGATCCGGCCGCTCCGGTCGCGTCCGCGGATCCGGCGGCCGCGGGCCCGTCCCTGCTGGTCCCGGCGCTGCTCGCCGGGGCCGCGGTGGTCCTGGTCGCCGGTGTCCTCCTCGTCCTGCTGCGGCGCCGCCGGCGGGGCTGAGCGGAGCGGGCCGGTCCCACGACGACGCAGGGCATCGGCGTGCCCGTTGCGTCGGTGAACAGGTCCCGGGCCCGGAGGTGCGGGATCAGCGGGCAGGGCTCTCGGCGGCCCGGCGCAGGCCGTCGGCCTCCCACTCGACGTAGCGGCGGGTGCGGCCGCCGAGCAGGGCGGCCACGAGCGGCGCCAGCGCGCCGTCCTGTGCCAGTCCGAGGCGCAGCCGGGAGCCGACCGGCCCGGGACGGACGGAGTGGGTACCGGTCGTCCGGACCCCGGCCGAGGCCGCGATCCAGGTCAGCTCCCGCCCCGGCACGAACTCGGTGACGGTCCAGACCATGGGCGGGAGCCGGGGCTGCACGATCCGGCCCCGGCTCCCGGCGGACAGGTCTCCGTCGAGCACCCGGATCTCGCGGATCGAGCGGGTCCAGCGTGGCCAGCCGGCCGGATCGGCGAGCACCTCCCAGAGCCGAGCGGGGTCCGCGGCCACCTCACGTTCGGCGACCACCCGCATCGCCGCACCCCCGTCCTGTACCGCGCGGTACACGACCTAGGTGTACCGCATGGTACGCGGGGCGTCCAGGGTCGTCAGGACACCAGTACTCGCAGCTCGGGCAGCCGTTCGAAGCCCAGCCGGCTCGGGCCGTCGTCCTCGGCGAGCCGCAGCTGCGGGAACCGGTCGAACAACGCCCGCAGCGTCACCTCGGTCTCCTGCCGGGCGAGTGCCGCCCCGAGGCAGTAGTGCGCACCGTGGCCGAAGCCGATGTGCCCCTCGCCGCGGCCGGTCTCGCGGCGCACGTCCAGCTCCTCGGGGTGCTCCCGGACCCGCGGGTCGAAGTTCCCCGAGGTCAGCCCGGCCAGCACGGTCGACCCCGCGGGGATCCGCACCCCGTCGACCTCGACGTCCTCGGCGGCGTAGCGCGGCAGGCTGACCGGGATGGGGCCGCAGGTCCGCACCAGCTCGTGCACCGCCCGCGGCCACAGATCGGGTTCCGCGCGCAGGGCCGCGAGCTGGTCGGGGCGGCTCAGCAGGGCCTGGGCCGACTTGGGGATGAGGTGCGCGGTGGTCTCGAAGCCCGCCGTGACGAGATCGAACAGCATGGTGATCATCTCGGTCTCGGTGAGCCGGTCGCCGTCCTCGTCGTGCACCTCGACCAGGCCGGTGACCAGGTCGTCGGCGGGTTCGGCCCGCCGGGCGGCGATCAGCGCCCGGATCTGGGCGACGATCGCGCGGCTCAGCTCCGGCATGCGCTGCGGATCGGGCGCGGTGAACAGGCCGGCGAACTCCCGCCACAGTCCCCGGTCCTGCTCGGGGACGCCGACCAGCTCGCAGATCACCGTGATCGGCACCGGGTAGGCGAGGGTCGGGATGAGGTCGACCGGCTTCCCGTCCGCACCCGCCAGGGCGATGTCGTCGAGCAGTTGTCCGGTGATCTGCGCGACCCGCGGGCGGAGCGCGTTCACCCGCCGCACGGTGAACGTGCGGGAGACGAGCTTGCGCAGCCGGGCGTGGTCGGCGCCGTCGCGGCTCGCCAGGCTGCCGCTGAGGAAGCTCAGGTCCTCGGGCACACCCATCGTCTCGAGGATGCCCCCGAGCCCGTTCTCCGCACCGTCGACGGCACTCGCGTCGGAGCGGAACCGCGGGTCGGTGAGCATGTCGCGGGCGTCCTCGTAGCGGGTGACGATGCGCGAGCCCTGGCTGGTGAAGCCGGGCCCGTCCGCCACCGGGCCCTGCTCCCGGAGCCGGCCGAACGCGGTCATCGGGCAGCCGGCCCCGCCGTCGGGCGGTGCCGGGGTGTCGTCGGTACTGGTCGGGCCGGTGGTGGTGTCCACGCGTCGTCTCCTCGGTCGGTCGCCGGGGCCGGGGCGGCCGCCCCGCGGGATGGCTCCAGCCGACACCGTGCCGTCGCGGCATGGTCAAGGCGTGCGCGGATGTGGATCGCGCGTGTCGTCCACCCGGGTGACCGGGAACACGGGCCCGGCGGCCGGGCCCGCCGCAGCCCGGCGTCCGGTGTGCGGCAGGCTGATCGACGTCCGCCCGCCGTCCCGGGGCGGGCACCGGCCACCGCGGAGGAGACGAACGACCGTGCCGGATCCGAGTGCCGGACACCCGACGGCTCTCCCGCGGTTCGCGGGACGGCCGGTGTGGGTCGTCGCGGGTGTCGTCGGCGTGGTGCACCTCGGGCTGGCCGCGGTGCCCCGCCGCTGGTTCGACGAGGACCTCATGCTCGCGATCGGCCGCCACCACCTCGACACGGGTGCGGTCGACCAGCCACCGCTCACCCCGTTGCTCGCTCGGCTGGCCGACGCCGTCGCCCCGGGATCGCAGGTGGTGCTCGCCGTGCCGGCCGTCGTCGCCACCGTCGCGGCGGTACTGCTCACCGCGCTCATGGCCCGCGAGCTCGGCGGTGACCGGCGGGCCCAGACGCTCGGCGCGCTCGCCCAGGGCACCGGGATCGCCGCCGCCCAGTTCGGGCACTGGCTGACGCCGTACACGCTGGAACCCGCGCTGTGGTCGGTGCTGTTCTGGCTGCTGCTGCGCTGGGTCCGGATCCGCGACGACCGGTTGCTCGTCGTCCTCGGTCTCGTCGCGGGGGTGACCGCGCAGACCCGGTTCCAGATCGGTGCGCTGGGCATCGTCCTGCTCGTCGCGCTCGCCGTGACCGGTCCGCGCGAGCTGCTGCGCCGGCCGGCGCTGTGGCTGGGCGCCGTGCTCGCGCTGCTGGTGGCGAGCCCGGCCCTGGCCTGGCAGATGGCCAACGGCTGGCCGCAGCTCGCGATGGCCGGTGCCGTCGCCGACGAGAACGCGGCGATCTACGGCGGCCCGGTCCTCGTCGTGCTGCACGGGTTGGCCGTGGTCGGTCCGATGGCGCTCGGCCTGGCCGTCTGCGGGCTCGCCGGGCTGGTGCGCGACCCGCGGCTGCACCCGTACCGCGTCGTCGGGGTGGCGTTCGTGCTGCTGTTCGCGGCCGTCGCGGTCAGCTCCGGGCGGCACTACTACATGCTGCCGATGTACCCGGTGCTGGTGGCGCTGGGCGTCGTCGCGCTGCAGCACCGCCGGGTAGGTCGACCCGCGGTCGGTGTGGAAGATCACCCCGGCGATTCGGTCCGCCCCGCCGCGGGCCGCCACCGCCATCCGGATCGCCGCACACGCCAGCTCGGCGTTCGGGTGCAGCCCCGTGGCCGCGCCGAGCAGCCGCCGCGAGTACAGGTCGATCACCGTGGCCAGATACAACTTCCCGGCCGCGGTGGGGATCTCGGTCATGTCCCCGACCCATCTGCGGTTCGGCTCGGCCGCAGTGAAACCCCGACGAAGCAGGTCCGGGAACTTCGGCGCCGTGCGGTCCTGGCGGGTCAGCCCGTTGTGCCGCTTGATCCGGCGGGCGACCAGGCCCTGGCGGCGCATCGAGTCCGCCACGGTCTTCTCCGACACCCGCCATCCGGCCTCACACAGGTCGGCGTGCAGACGGGGTGAGCCGTGTAGCCGCTGGGCGTCGTCGAACGCCACGGCCACGGCGGCGTCCAACGCGCAGCGGCGCTTCTCGGTCGCGGTGGCACCACCGTCGGAACGCGCGGCGCGGTCGAGCCACTTGTACAACCAGGAGATCGACACCCCCAACAGGGCGCAGGCCAGCGTGTGCGGCACCCGGTGGAAGGTCCTCTGGTCGGCGATGAAACGGGCCACGCTCACTTCGTCGCCTCCTTGACCCACAGGACCACGGATCGCTTGAGGACATCACGCTCCATCCGCAGCTCGGCGTTCTCCGCGCGCAGCCGCTTGAGCTCCTCGACGCCGCCGCGAGACAGGCCCTCGGTGTCCTCGCGGGCCTCTCGTGCACGGGCCACCCAGTTGCCCAGCGTGCCCTCGTTGACCCCCAGGTCACGGGCGACCTGGGCGATCGGCTTGCCCGTCTCCTCCACGACCCGGACCGCTCCGTCACGGAACTCCCGGTCGTAGCGCTTCCGTACCTCTGGCATCGCTACCCCTTATAGCTGATGCCTCCCCGATCATGGGGGAACCGCAGCGCCATCTCGTCGCTGATAGCCCAGGCTTACCGGACGGTGCCCATAACGGTGACCCGGGTCCCGGGCGGGACCGGCTGGTCGAGGTCGGCCACGGGCTCGTCGTCGAGGTACAACGCTCGGTTCGCGAGGTGGTTGTCCAGGCGGTCCTGTGGAGCCGCTGCGGTTACGACGCGGGATCGGACAGTCGGGGCCCTCTCACGGCCCCGACGCTATCCCCGGCCCGGGGCCGGGCTGTCCGCGGACGGGGACGTCGACGACGAGCTCGGGCCAGTCCGGTGCGCGACGTCCGGCTCGGTGCAACTGCGCGGCAGCATCGGCGCGGCGGGCCAGGATGACCGCCGCGTCGCGACGGGTGAGCGGCTCGGCATCCGGGTGCCGCGGCCCGCACCGGTCGCACACGTAGAGCCGGACCACCCGCCGGCGCGGGTAGGTGTAGGTGTGCGGGACTGCGTAGGCCTCCCCGCGGCCGCACTGCGCGGACGCGGTGGTGGCCCCGGATGTCCGCCTCGCCACGCACCCGAGGTTGGTGCCGTAGATCAGCTCCGGGACGTCCACGGCGTGGACTGTGCCACCGGGTACCGACACGCTGCGCTGCCGTCGCCCCAGCCCACCAGATCGCACCGATCACGCGAAAATGCAGTCTTTTCCGCAAGTCGTAATGCAGTCGGTATTGCCACCGGTTTTGCAGGCGTTCATGCTCTCGTTCGTGACTGCAGCATCGACACGGAGCGCCTGGGAGGCGCTGGAACGCCAGCAGCAGGGCGGACCGGTCCAGCTGCGCTGGCCGGAGGACCTCGGCACCGTGGTGCTGGCGATCGACAGCGAGAAGGGCGGGGTCGGAAAGTCCTCACTCGCCGGCGGCTTGGTCGCTGTCATGGCGGCCGCAGGCCATGACGTCCTGGCCGTGGACCTCGACCCGCGCGCGACCCTGACCGCCGAGCTCGACGCGGCGACACCCGAGGGCGACGCAGGACTCCCCGGGGTCAACGACCTGCTCTACGAGGACCAGAACATCGACCCGGGCGAGCTGCCTGAGCTGCGTGGCCTGGCCGAGCAGGCCGTACGTCCGGCCGGACCCCAGTGGGGCGAGCAGGTCCAGGTCCTGGCCGCCGAGCGAGCCCTGGCCCATCGCGAGTCCGACCTGACGACGCCCAACCTCGAGCACCGCCTGGCCCTGTCGCTGGAGGGCTTCAAGAAGCGGTTCCGGCTGGTGGTCATCGACCTGCCGCCGCGGGCCGGCGGCAAGCTCGTGGGCGCGGGCCTGCTCGCCGCCACCCACGTGCTGTTCCCCGGCACCCTCGACGAGGACGGCTTGATCGGCGTGCAGGACGCACGCAAGACCGCACAGCGGATCGCACGCGCGCATCCTGCGACGCTGCGCCCGGTCGGGGTCCTGCGGAACATCATCGAGCCCCGGACCCGGCTGGCTGAGCTGAGCGACCAGCGCTTCGTCGACGGCTTCGACGACGTCCTCGACGTCGTCGTGCCCAAACGCATCGTGCGCAGGGAGGCCCGCACCGCGTGCGTGCCGATCACCACCGCGACAACCCGAGACGCCCAGGACCTCACCAACGCCTACACGCTGGTGCTCAACGCGATTGCCGAGGTGCGCTGATGGCCGGGCTCATCAATAAGGCCGCCGAGCGGCCGCGGCTGCGTCGCGCTGCCGATGCCGACCGCGATCCCGCCGATATCGACGGCCCCCCGCTGCGGCTCGACCAGCAACAACATCCCGCACGCACCAGTGCAGACAATTCCGACATCAATTCGGCAAGCGAAAATGACAGTGATGACGCTGGCGATGCCGCAGCGTCCTCGGTTTCGAGCGCCGGGACCGCTGTCGAGGCCGGCGAGTCGAAGCCGCCGCCCGCGGCGCGTGTGAAGACGGGGCGATCCGGCGGGTCGGCGAGCCGGAGTACCGAGGGGCGTGGGCGCGAGAAGAAGAAGCCGCGGCGGGTCGGCCGGCCCCGCGGGCCGGAACGAGTGCCGTTCTCGACCCGGATCCTCGTGGACCTCGACCGTGCGATGGACGCGGCGGTCGAGACCAGTGGGCTGTCTCCGCAGCCCATCATCGAGGAGGCTCTGCGGGAGTGGTTCGTCGCTCGCGGCTACCTGGACGGGTCCGACCCGGTCCGGACCGCCGAGGGACAGGTCCGGACCGACCGCTGAGAGGTCCGGACCCGGACCGGCGGTTCTCGTCGCTGTGCGGGCCAAGCCGGACCGGGCGAGACAGCCGGTGCAGCCCGGGGTTCCACCGGCCGGATCGAGACCCCTTGGTGTCTCGGCCGCGGTCCGTGCGGTCTGGTCCGGCCTGGACCGGGGTCCGGACCGGGCGGACCGTGGCCGCCCACATCGGTGGCCCCGGGTCGCCCTCGTGGGCCTCTCCCGCCTCCCGTTGATCGGTTGTCATCGTGGGTGGCGGCGTGGGTCAATCAGCTCATCGCCCGGGTGTCCGGGACGCTCGCGGCCCTCTCGGGCGGACGTGGAGGACGACGGTGGGATTGCTGAGCTGGAAGAGCAGGCGCCCGAGCCCGGAGCCGTTCCCGGAGCGGGAGCCGGAGCCGGAGCCGGACGAGCTCACCCCTGCCGAGCGGGAGCTCTACCGCGCCGCGGACCGGCAGGCTGCCGCCGACGCTGCCGAGGCTGACCGGCCCCGGGGCTTGACCGGCCAGTGGCGTCCACCCGCGCACTGGAAGCAGGACCGCCGCCGGACCCGCTGACCACAGGCTCGGGCTCGGGCGGGACTTGGCCTGTGGCGGAGGCTGGCTGGGGCCTGATCCGCCGAGGAAATTTGATCTTGGCGAGGGTGGAAATTTCCGGGTTCCGGCGGGAAATTTCCGGCTCGCGCGCGTGTGCATGCGCGCGTACACGCGCGCGCCTTGACCCGCAACGCCCGGGCCCGCGGAAATTTCCGCCCCGGCCCTCTGCCCCCGCTCGTACGCGTCCGCCCGGCGTCGTACGGCCCGTGCTCGACGGCCGTCCAGCCGCTCGACCGATCAGCTCCACGGCCCGCCCGGCGGCCGGCCGGCTCCCCGGACTCGTGCGGCGCCGCCGGTGACCGATCCCGGTGCCGCGGGCCCGGTGCACGGCGGGCCTGGTCTTCCGGTGTCCGGCTCACCGGCGCCGTTCGGCGCGGGCGCGCTGCAGGGCCAGCTGCTGCGCGCGGCTCATCCGGCCGCGGGCCGGACTGGACAGCCACCGGGGCGCACCGGACCGGACCTCGCGGACCGCGGGGACGGTCCGGTCCGGGCGGTCCGGGCGGTCCGGGCGGTCCGGGCCCGCGGTCCGGACCTCTGCGCCGGCGAGCACCGAGCGGGGCGACGGCGAGACGGCGACCGCCCTCGGCGCCGGGTTCGGAGTCCTGGTGGTCCGGTCCGCCGGGTCCGGTCCGGTCCGGTCCGGGCGGTCCGGGCGGTCCGGTCCGCGGGTCCGGTCCGCGGGTCCAGTCCGCGGGTCGATGAGTGGGCCGTAGCGGTGGCGGCCGCCCGGTTCGGTGCGTTCGGCCAGGACGGGGCGCCCCCAGACCGCGGTGGGTAGCTCGGCGAGCCGGCCCCGCCAGGGGGCCAGGCGGGCGGCGAGGACCGCGGCGGGGTTCCGGGCCCCGGCCAGGGCGTCGCCGCGGGCGACGTCGGGCTGGTCGGGGTGGCGGTCCAGGGCGTGCAGCAGCCCGGCCGGGCACACACCGGCCTTCCACCAGGACGCCAGCAACCCCCGAGAGCTGGGATCGCTGCCGCTGCGACAGGCGACCGTAGGGCCGCCCCAGACGCTCCAGGAGCCTGTTCCGGGCCCGGGTACGGGTGATCGGGTCTGTCGGCACCCCGAACAACGGCCACGGACCTCTCAGAGCCCGCTTCTGCGCTGCCGCCTTGCTCTTGGCCAGGTTTTGATCTAGCCCTTGGGCTGTTGGGTTTTTGATCTCTTCTGTAACTGCAGGGAGGGTGACACTCTTGTAATTCGCCGCTGTGACCTGGGCGAACGGGTCGAGGATGGCGTAGGTGGGGGTGCGGCCCCGGCCGGTCTTCGTGCCCAGGAACGCTGCGCTGGCGCCTTCCTCGACCACGAGCAGCACGCCGGCTTCGGCGGCCTCGGCGAGTGCCCGGGAGACCGTGCGCTCCGAGCAGCCCGCGTGTTCGGCCATCGCGGCCCGGGAGACGCCCTGGACCAGGCCGTGCTCCCAGTCCATCGCCACCACGAGCCGAGTCAGGATCGCCCGGGTGCCCTGAACCCGGGGGCTGGTCCAGCCTTGCCCGGTCACGAACCGCTCGATCACGGCGAACGCCTGGACCTGGTCGACGACACAGCCGCCCTCAGCACGGACCAGCGCCACCAGGTCCCCGCGCTCCCACCGGCCGCTGTCGATCGCGGCACGGGCCCGCTGACGGCCCTCCCAGCGGGCCTGCCGCAATCCCTTCGCCCGATGCGGGGGCAGCACGTCCGGGTCCGGACCGCGACGACCACACGACGTCAGCACCCGAGCGGTCCGGACCCCACGCTGGCGGACCGCGGCCGGGGCCGGGTCGAGGTCCAGGACCTCCTGCGCGCGGTCCGGACCGGGACCGACCGCGGTCCGGACCGGGACCGGGCCGTCGTCCGGACCGCACGGCTGCGGTCCGGCGGCACGCCACGGCATCAGCTCGGCGGCAGGGGGGAGGTCGGACAGGTCCAGCAGCGCATCGGCCAGGTCCGGACCGCCGGGGAGCGGTCCAGCCTGACCTGCGGAGGAGTGAACCTGTCTACATATGTGGTCAGGTCCGAGGTCCGTTGGAGGTCCGGACCTGGGAGAAGGCAGGTCCGTCGGAGGTCCGGACCTCAGTGAGGGCAGGTCCGTCGGAGGTCCGGACCTGGGGCAGGCTCGCAACTTCTCGTGAGGCCGCGTATCTTCAGACACGAACGACCCCCCTTGTTGGGGATCGTTTGGAGCCGCAGATACGACTCAGCTCCGGTGGTTCATCAGGCTCTCGGGCCTGGGGTGCTACTTGGGTCACGTCGTCTCACCTTGGGAAATGGGTGGCTTCCGGGATCCGGCGGGCGTGCCGGGTGCCACTCGGACGAAGTTGGCGCTTCGTCCGAATGACTTCTTCGGGGCGGTCCCTCACGGGGCCGCCCCGAACGTCGTTCAGCGGCTCATACTATGCGTCTCCTCTTGGCGACTGTGCGCTGCGGGCCACACACAGTCAGCGAGTTCGGCGGCCTCGTAGGTCTCGTCACGAGGTTGGTGCAGCGACCCTGCTGGTGAAGGCCGCGGCGAACTCCGCCCACCACGCACTGGGCTCTGTCTCCAGCGCCGCTGCGGCGAGGCGCTTCCCGGTCTCGGTGTGCACGGCGGTCACCATGCTGTCGACAAACCGCTGGACCTGCTGATTGCCCTGGGCCTGGTACTCCCGAGCTTGGAGTAGGCAGTCGAGCTTGTCCGCGTCGCGGGAGCACTTCGCCTCTGGTGTGGCCGCCGGAGTCTTGGCGGCCTCGTGCTCGTCGATCAGCTCGACGATGTGGCGCCCCAGGATCTCAGGCAGCTCAGCAACCTGGTCGGCAGCGACGTCGTGCGGGGCCGCTGTCGTGATGTACGGGCGGCCGACATTCGGTACGTCCCCGATTCGGGTCTCGGGGAGGTCGTGGAACAGCCCCAGGGTGGCCGCGCGATCTGCGTTGGCTCCCTCGAGGACTGCGATCACGTAGGCGAGAACCCCGACTCGGAAGCTGTGCTCGGCGACGGTCTCCGGGTTGTGCACCCCAGCGAGCAGCCAGCCGGCTCGTCTGAGCTGCTTGAGCTGACCGACCTCGTACGCGAACTGGGCGATCCCTCGTGCTTCCACGTCTGCATCATCCACTTTCTGCGAGGTAGAGGACCTGTTCCAGCCTGCTCCGGGCCTCGGGGCTGAGCTGATCGCTCTCCATACCCAGTCTGGCCGCTTCACCGATCCGGTGCTTCGTCGCTGCGGGCCCTGCGAGATGCCGACGCCACCGCAGGAGCGACCAGAGCGCATGGATGCAGAGCTCGCGGTACGGAGCGTGCGCCACGCCGTCCAGGAGTGACTCCAGGAGACGATCGCCGAGCCAATCGCTTCGGCCATGCGTCATGTCCGAGTCCTCGGTCCAGACCTCGGGTGACTCCCCCACCCAGTAGGCCCAGTAGTTGAGGTTCGCCTCGATTCCCTGCTCGTTGGAGAGCGCCTGAGCGATGAAGCGGCGGAGTGGCTCCAGATCCCCCTGGTGGCTGCTGGCCACAGCCTGAGACCGTGCGACAGCCCAGGCCGGAGTCCACGAACGGAGATCGACTCCTACCCGGGTTTCAGACCGAACCTGCTCCGCCACCCAGCCCCGGCTCTCCTCGTCATGGGCGACCAGGAACTTCACCTGACGACGCATCATCGCGCCGCGGTCGTTGGAGGGGACGGCATCAGCCGCCTGTCGTAGCTCCCGGGCAACCGACGATCGGACTCCCGCTGGCACGTGCAGACGCGGTGCCGCGGTGCGCAGTTCACGAGGGACCACTCCGGTGAGTGGCCACGCCAGCAGCTCCGTTGTCGTCCGGTCGGGGACGACCAAGGAGAGCGGATGCGGATCGCCCTCCTGCGCGAGCATGTCCGTGTAGATCGAGTCCACGAAGACCGCCTGGACGAGAACGTTGATCAGGGCTGGCGAGGCGCCCTGGTGGCGCAGATGCCGTAGCAGTCGTTGCTGGTCCTGAACGCTCTGTCGCGCCAGTGGGCGCCGTCCGGACTCCCATGCCTGGACAGTGCTGGGGGCCTGTCGTACGAGCTCGGCGAGGCTCTCCTGTGTCATACCCACGCCCGAGCGGATAGCGGCGAGCACAGAGCCGCCGAGCTTGCCCGCGATGCCTTCCGCACCGGGAGTCAGGCTTCGAGTCGCCACAGGCTGCCTCTCACGCTCGTTCGGGCTGATTCTCCGTACTCGCAGTCAGGGGTACACGGTCTGACCTGCTCGTACGGTCTTTTCATGCTCCGATCCGCCGTTTGCCGACGATCAGGTTTCGCCGCTCGGCTCGCTCAGCGCCCGCAGCTGGGCTCGAAGGCGGTCGACGTCCCAGCGCAGCTGGCCGCCGGCGGTCCGGAGCTCGGCCTGGACACGTCCGTCCTTCTCCCAACGCCACAAGGTCGCCGGGTCAACACCGACCGCGACCGCGGCCTTGCCGGTGCCGACGAGCCGCCCACTTCCCGTAGTCACGCGCCCACGATCGCACGTCGACGCATCAGATACCAGTAAAGCGACTCTTGCAAGAGTTCGACTGAGGCGTCTACGGTCATGGATGCAAGAGTTACGAGTGATGCAAGACCCTGAGCCACGGCCTCGACGGGTGGCACCCCGCCGAGGCCCTGCAGGTCGCCAGAACCCCTGAGCAGAGGAGACGACCCATGGAGCACGGTACGACCAACGCCGGCGAGTACTTCTGGGCCCGCGGCCCGGTCCCGCACCTCAGCGACCCGGCGCGGCACTGCGTCGACGTCGACACCGAGCTGTTCTTCCCGGTCAGCGAGACCGGGCCGGCGTTGCGGGCGGCGCAGGCTGTGTGCGCGGGCTGCCCGCTGGCCGAGCAGTGCCGGCAGTGGGCGACCGACGCCGGCGAGTGGGGCATCTGGGCCGGGTCCACGACCGACGAGCGTCGCGCCGACCGGCGCCGTGCTCGCGAGGCCGCGGCCGCCGAGGCCTCGCCGGCGGAGGTGGCGGCGTGATCACCAGCATCTTCGATCGGCTGCTCGACTTCGCGTTCCTCGCCTTCGTCGCGCTGCTCGCTCTGGGCCTGCACGGCTGGGAGGTCGCGGTGCTGTCGGTGGTCGCAGCCGTGGTCGTCAGCGAGATCTTCGGTGCCGTCATGGGCCGGGCGCTCCGTCGCCGCGCCGTCTCGGCCTCGTTGGGGGAGGCGCGGCGATGAGCGGCGACCGGATCTCCGTCGAGGACCTGCTGGGTCTGGTCCCGGCGGCCCGCGAGGTCGATGAGACGGCCGGGACCTCGGCCGCCGACCTGGTCGGGCTGTCGATGCGCCACGCCGACGACCTGGCTCGGATCGTCGAGGCCGCGATCGCCGAGCAGAACCTGCAGCACGACGCCGAGGTCGCGAGCCTGCGCCGCCGGCACCGCCGCCGCATCAAGGGCCTGCAGCTGCTTGCCGACGCACTCGGCGAGCAGCACGCCCAGCTCGACGAGGCCGAGCACCAGGTCCGCCGCCAGGAGACCGAGCACCAGGTCCGCCGCGAGCGCCAGGACCGCCCCACCGCTGAGTCGACGGAGCAGGAGGACTGATCCCGGTGAGCACCACCGACTGGGCAACCATGCGCGCCGAGCGCCAGCGCCTCGCGGCCGAGACCGCCGAGCGCCAGGCCGCCGCTTCCCTGACCCGGGAGCGGGTCGAGGCGGCGCGCGCCGAGCGTGAGGCCGCCGCGGCTGCTGCTCAGCGTGCGCAGGACCAGCTCGACCGGGACGCCCGCCGGGACCGGTGGGCGGCACGTCGTGCCGCTCTGGCGGCCGCGGGGCCGAGGGTCGCCGGTCTGGTCGCGTGCGCCGCACCGACGGCGATCGCGGTGCACGGCCAGTACAAGTTCGGCGAGAGCGTCATGGGGCTACCGGCTCCGCTGCCCGCGCTCGTGCCGCTGATGCTCGAGGGCGCGGCGTGGCTGCTGGCCTGGCGCCGTCACCAGGCCGTCCGCACCGGTGAGCCCTCCGGACGCCTGGCCGCGGGTATGTGGACGATCGCGCTGACCGCAGCCGGACTGAACCTGAGCCACTACCTGCCGAACTGGCACGTCGGCGCCGTGTTCGGTGTTGCTTCGCTGGTCGGATTCGCGCTGGTCGAGCTGCTCGCTCAGCACGAACGGACCGCCTTGGCCGACGGATTCCGGCGCCGCCGCCGGCTGGCCGGTCTGGCCCGCACGCTGCGGTTCCCGGTCGCGTCCTGGCGGGCGTGGTCGCGGCGCCTGGAGCTGGGCCCGATCAGCGCGGACCCGATCGCCGACGCCGATAGCGCGTGGCGCCACGCCTGGACCCTGACCCACGACGAGACCCTCACCATCGAGACCGTCGACGCGCTGCGCCGCGAGGCCGACGACACCGCGGCCGAGCGCGACCAGGCCCGCACCGACGCCGAGGCCCTGCGCGACGCCCTGATCGAGCGCGACGACGCCCTGGCCGCCGAGCAGACCCGAACGGATGTCAGCAGCGCCGCCGCCGAGCAGGCCCGGGTCGCGGCCGCGCAGCTGCGCGCCGAGCTGACCCGGTTGCGGGCCGAGCACGACCAGGTCCTCGCCGACAACGCCGACCTGCACGCCGCGGCCGCCGCGGCTGCCGAGGTCGTCGACGAGGGGCCCGACGACGACGGGGACGAGGACGAGCAGCCCGGGATCGTGCTGGAGCCGGAGCTGATCGCCGCCGGCCGCGTGGTCGCCCAGCGCCTGGCCGAGCAGGACAAGCGGCTGAGCCGGGCGGCGCTGATCGCCGGTCTGCGTGCCGATGACCACGGGATCGGCACCGACCGGGCGAACGTTCTGCTCGCGCTGCTGCGCGAGGAGGAGTCCACCGAGACGACCGACGAGAGCGAGGCGGCATGAGCACCCGGGACCGGCGCCGGCGCCGCACGCACGCCGAGGCGACCCTCGCCGACCGGATCGAGGCCAAGGCCCGGGGCCGCGCCGCGACCGCGGTCACCGGCCACGACCGTCTCGCCGCCTCGGTGGACTTCCTGCGGTCGGCCGCGGCCGCCCAGATGGTCCACGACCCCCAAGGCGTGGACCTGACCCTGCTCGACCTGTCGGAACGGATCTGGCGGGCCGCAGAGACCTTGATCGAGCAGCGCCGGCGCAGCCAGCCCGGCGCGGTGGAGAGGAGCGCCCGATGAGCCCCCGCCCCCTGCCCTGGGACACCCCCGAGGCCGAGCCCCAGCCCGCCCGACCCGACCTGCGGGTCGTCGCCGAGCAGCAGCCCACCGACACCCGCACCGCCACCACCCCGGCTACGCCGGAGCCGCAGCGGGCACCCGCCGGACCGCCCGCCACGTCGACGGCGTCGCCGGCGCCCACGACGTCGGCGGAGCCGGCGGTGTGGCCGGGTGAGGGTGAGGTCGCTCCGTCGGCGCCGTCGCTGCACGACCGGATCCACACCGGCCTGCACGAGGCCGGGAAGGACTTCGTCGCGGAGCTGCGGTTCGTCCGGGAGCGCCCGAACAGCCTGATCGACCACATCGCCTACGCCCGGCACGGCGAGTGGACCAACCGCAAGGACGGCTGGCAGCGCCGGGCCGCGCTGGCCTGGACCTACACCGCGGCCATCCCGGTCTCGACCGTCGCCTACCTGTCGGTGTGGGCCGTGGCCCGCCCCGGCCGCGCCGCGGCCGCCGTCGCCGCGGTGTCGACCACCGCGTCCGCGCTCAACGCACTGCCCGTCCTGGGCTGGTTCATCCCGGACTGGCTGACCATCCCCTACTGGCTCGGCATCTGACCAGCCGAAACCCGAAAGGACAAGATCATGACTGGTTCTCTGCTCACCATCGCCGGGCTCGCGCTGATCGTCGGCTTCTGGCTGTGGTTCCACAAGGACGCCCCGAAGACCACGGTCTTCTTCTTCCTCATCGCCGGGATCGGCATCGGCGGCCTGCTCGGCAGCGCGATCGGGCAGCTGATCAACGCCGCGATGGGCACCGTCGGCACCGCCACCGGGAACCTGATCGGGATCGGCACCTCGACCCTGGTCACCGGGCTCGCGCTGGTCGCGACCCTGGAGGTCGTCATCAAGGGCATGCACCCGCGCAAGGCCCGCACCAAGCGCTGGCACGCCTGGCTCGCCCTGGCCCTGCCCACGATCGTCGTCGCCAGCGGCCTGCCGGTGGTCACCGCCGCCATGGACATGCTCTCCACCGGCGCGGCGTCGGTCGGTCAGGCCTTCAACGGGCTCGGGTGATCGGCGATGGAGATCGTGCTGTTCTCCCTGCTCATGGCGTGGGGCTTAACCCGCTACGGCGTCACCGACCTGGTCGCGACGGCGCGCGGGACCGAGTCCCCGCGCATCGCCGAGCGGCGCCAGCGCTCCGCTCAGGCCCACGAGCGCGCGATGGCCCGCGGTGGGCAGACCGTCGGTTCGGCGATCGGGTCCCGGATCGCTGACCGGATCGCCAACCCCCACCCGCGCAAGGACAAGCAGCGCGGCCCGGCCCGGAACTACTTCGCCGGGCTGTGGGCCGACTCGTGGGACCGGGCCGCCGAGAAGCACCGCGAGCGCACCGAGCAGCGCCGCGGCGGCCAGGACGCCGACGCCACCACGACCGAGACCGGGACGAAGGACCCGGCCACCGAGCCCACCGGCCCGGACACCCACGAGCAGAAGGTCCGCATCGTCGACCACGAGCCCACCGACGGGACCGCCGACTCCGACACCGACTCCGACATCGGGGAGCGCACCGCGCCGGGCGCGAGCACGACGCCGGGGACCGGCGACGAGTCCCCGGCGCCGGCGTCGACCCCGGACGGTCACGCGGAAGCCCCGGCAGCAGGCAGCGCCGCCACCGGTGGGGCGCCGGGCCCCGGGGCGATGGGGTCCGTGCCGCCGGGGACCGGTCTGGCCTCGCCCATCGGGCCGGAGCCGCTGCACGTCTTCCACCACTTCCCGACCGCTCCGACCACGCCGCAGGCCGGCACGTCGACGCAGGTCGTCGACGACCCCGACGACGAGATCATCGACGCCGAGATCGTCGAGGACCCGCCCACGCAGGACCACGCCGCCGCTGCGGCGCAGGAGCCGCCGGTCCAGCGCGTGTACGAGGAGCGCCACGTCCACCACCACCACTACCCGCCCGCCACGACGGAGCCCGCCGCCGCTGCAGGCGAGCCCGGCCCGGGTCCCGACGACGGCGTCACCGACGCCGAGATCGTCGACGACCCCGCGCAGGGCACCGGCGCCGGCGAGCGCACCCCCCAGACCACCCCGGCCGGCACCGGCCGGGGAGACACCACCGCCACGGAGGCACCCACCATGACCCACGCCACCAGCACCACCGAGATGGCCAGCGGCGAGACCCTCGACCCGACCGCGGCGAAGAACTTCTCCGCCTCGATGCAGACCGTCGCCGAGAACGCCGTCCAGCAGATCGAGCTGAGCATCTCCAACCTGGAGCAGCGCGGCGTGTCCGGCGAGCCGATCGACCTGCTCCGCCAGATGCAGGAGAGCTTCACGACCGCGGTCACCACCGCCGAGAACGTCGCCGAGCACTTCGACCGCCACATCGGCCACCAGGATCAGCTGCTCAGCGACGACACGATCGCCGGCACCGTCCGCGACACCTACGTCGGCAGCGCTTCCTAAGGAGGGAGACCGTCCGGCGACCAGCCGGACAGCCCCTGCCCCCAGCTCGTTGGTGGGCATCCGCGTCGTGGCGGAGCAGGGGCACAAAGAATCTTCCTTGCCAGACTTGCAAGGTTTTCCTCTCATCGCCTAGCGTCGTCGTGCAAGGTTTATCAGCTTTGCAAGGCTCTGCTCATCGACATCGGGAGCGCCTCACCATGAGCCAGACCAGCGAGACCCCACCGAAGCCAGGCACCGAACTGGTGCGCCGCCCCGAAGCAGCGCTGGTCAAGCGCTCCCCGGCCGCGGAGGCCGAGCTGCGCGCGCACCTGGCGCGTGAGGCTCGGATCGAGCGGGGTGCGAAGGCCCGGCTGGCGCCGTTCGCCGCGGCCGCGGTTGTCGCGGTGCTGGGCTGGGCCGGGTGGGGGCTGCACGAGCTGCTGCGCCTGGGTGCTGGCCCCGCGGCCGCGGTCCTCGCGCTGCCGGTCGCGATGAGCCTGGTCGTGCTCGCCGGCGCGGCGGCCGCGGTCGCCTGGCGCCGTCAGCTGGCCGGGCACCGCGGCCGGCTCGCGCTCGCCACGGCCGCCGCCGCGACCTGGGCCGGTGTCGTCTCGATGGTCTCGCCGATGTCCTGGACCGCGACCGCGGTACTGGTCCTCGGCGCGATCGCGCTCTGCTCGCGCTGGCAGGCCGCGCACGCCGTCGCCCAGCCCGACCCCGCCGACGCCACCCGCACCCCGGTGCAGGCGACCGCGCGCGACCGTCGTCAGGACAACGACGACGCCGCCGAGGTCGCCGAGGTGATCGAGCGGTGGGACAGCCGCATCGCCGTCGCCCGCGGCGCGGTTCCCGGTTCCGCGCTCATCGACGCGCAGGTCCTGCCCGCTGCGATCCGCTTCACCGTCGAGACCGAGCCCGGCACGACCTCGTTCGACACCGTGCACGCCGTACGGGGCCGAATCGCCTCCGGGCTGCAGCGCCCCGGTTCCCGGGTCGTGCTGGAGCCCTCCGACCGAAGCGAGTCGGAGTTCTCGCTGACCGTCATCACCCGCGACCTGCTCGCCGAGGGCGTCGCCTACACCGGCCCGAACTACCAGAGCGGCCAGATCCGGATCGGCGAGTTCGCCGACGGCGCCGGCGACGCCGTCTTCGTCGCCGCGGACAAGGTCGGGGCCCGCAACGGCCTGGCCACCGGCGAGCCCGGTTCCGGGAAGTCCGCGTTCCTCGAGGCCGTCGGGATGGGGCTGCTCGCCTCCGGGCACTGGCACCTGATGTTCGGCGACGGCGACCCCGAGGGCGGCAGCTCGCCGCTGCTCAACCAGATCTCGGATTGGGCCGCCGCCGGCCCCGAGCAGGTCCTCGCCCAGCTCGCGGCGCTGGAGTCGATGCTGGAGGTCCGGTCGATGCTCAAGGCGACCCTGACCATCGGCCCCGACGGGCTCCCCGTCGAGAGGACCGACCCGAGTCAGCCCTCGGCACGCGAGATCCACCCCTGTCAGGCCTTCCCGGGGGTCATGTGGATCCTCGACGAGCTCCACCGCCTGGCCGGCGACCCGATGATGCGTGACGCGAAGTTCATCGCCCGCCTGGAGCGCCTGTCGCGGATCCTGCGCAAGTACGGCGGCGGGCTACTCGTCGGCACCCAGTCGATGCTGCTGCCCGACTTCGGCGGCTCCTCCCCGCTGCGCGGCTACCTGTCCAGCCGGAACCTGTTCGCCTTTCGCAACCACAACAAGTCCGAGCGCGCCGTGGTCTCCGGCCTGGAGATCAGCCCGTCGCTGCTGCCACCCGGCGGCGGCTACGCCTTCTCCGCCGGGGCCGGGCGACTCGCGATGCTGCGCGTGGCCTGGTCGCCTGACATGGCCCGCCACGCCGAGAACCTCAGCTCCGCCATCCTCGATCAGGACTCCGAGCTGGCCATGGCGCCGCACCGCCCGGCTCTTGTCGACGACGACACCGCGTTCGAGGAGAAGCTCGCCCGGCTGCGGGCCTGGCGCAGCGGCGCCGGAACCCGGCCCTCCGCCGAGCTCACCCCGACCGAGCCGGCCGCACGGGGTGTGGACGTGTTCGGTGACCCGACGGCCCTCGCCGTCCCGGCCGCGCTGACCGGGGACAACGTCGTCCCTCTGACCCCGCGCCAGGCGCTGCCCGCCCTCGACGCGCTGCCGGCCGACGAAGATGCTCTGCCCACCACTCAACGAGCCGTACTCGGCGCTGTCCGGGACGGCCACAACGCCACCGGCGCGATCGCCAAGGCCATGGGGTTCAGCTCGTCCAACACGTCCAAGGCGCTGTCCGCGCTGGTCGACCTGGGACTGCTCGACAAGGCCGAGCACGGCCTGTACTACCCGGCCGCCACCCCCGCCGGGACGTCGCGGTGAGCGCCGTCGCCGCTACCGGCGGGCTGATGACCGACCGGTGGGGATGGCAGCCCACCGCCTGGATCCAGGACGGCCTGCCGACCTGGCGGTGGCGCGCCGCCCCCGCCGGGCTGATCACCCGCCGGCAGATGCGCGCCGCCGGCCTCGCCCCCTGCGGAGCCGCACCGGTCGCCCAGGTCGTGTGCCGGCGCGGCCGCCGCTGGGCGCTGCTGTGGGACCCCGCCGACCTCGGCCCCAAGCGGGTCCCGACCTCCGCCCAGCTCGCCGCGCTCGACCGGGCGCTGGCCGCACGCCGGCGGTGCCCGCTCTGCCGCCGCGACGCCGGCTACTGCATCCCCCGCTCACTCGGCGTCTGCCTCGACTGCCACGCCGCGCCTCCGGTCGCACTGCCGACCGCCGCCTGACCCCTTGATCTCCGGGCGGGGCGTGGACGACGCCGACCACGCACACCTCCTGCGCCCCGCCCGGTTCCACCTCTCTCACCTGCAGAAACTGGACAAGGAGCCCCATCGTGACCACCTTCTTCACCGCCAGCCGACTGTTCGGTCGCCGGCGCCGCGACGTCGCCTTCAACCCGGTCGCCGACGTCGTCAGCCCGGACGACCTGCTCCACGTCCGCACCACCCAGGACCTGGAGAACATCCACTTCCAGCTACTCGACGCTGTCCCCTCCTACGGCGCGACGACCGCGCTGGGCCAGGCCCTGATCGAGGCAGCGAGCATCGTGCACTCGCTGGCCAGCGCGTGGCGGTGGCGCCTGGGCGACCCGGCCGCCCGGGTCGCGGCCCAGCGCTGCCTGGCCGTCCTGGCCCACCCCGACGCCGTCCTGGCCCGCTACACCGGCCCGGACAGCGCGCACGCCCGCGCCTGGATCGACCACATCAGCCAGATCGCCATCTCCGAGCCTGCACCGGCCTGGTCCCGCGAGACGACCGAAACCTTCGGCGCGGTGGACGACGGCCCGGCCGGCTGGGGCCAGAACTGATGCAGAAGACGGCCATCGAGACCACGGACCTGACCCCGGAGCAGTTCACGGCGCTGACGCGGGCCGTGGACCGGCGGGACTTCGCGGTGCGCGCCGACGCCGCCGTACTCGCCGAGCTGCACGACATGGGAATGGTGACCAGCCCGTCCGACGGGCCTGGCGCCTACGCCTTCATCACCTGCGCCGGCGCAGCCGCGGCGCGCCACGCACCCAGCCCCTGAAGCGCAGGCGGGGCGTCGACGACGCCGACCAAGACACCTCCGGCGCCCCGCCTGCCCAACCCCCTCACCTGAAGCGAAAGGACATCCGTCATGGTCACCGCTCGACCCTCCGCACGCATCACCGCGTCGGTCACCCTCACCACCGCCGTCCTGGCCGCGGCCCTGCTGACCGCGCCCCACACCGAGACCGGCGCCACCACCACCGCCCCCGGCGCCCCGCCCGCGGCCGAGCTCATCACCCACACCACCGACGTTCCGGCGGGCGCTGGGCGCGGGGTGCCGGCGACCGAGCTGCTCGCCGAGCTGGTCGTGCGCGACGACGCCGCCGGCGCCCCCGGCTACGACCGCGACGCCTTCGGCGCCTCGGGGTGGGGTGACCTCGACGGCGACGGCTGCGCCACCCGCGACGAGGTCCTCGCCCGCGACCTGACCGACGTCGAACTCGACCGCGACGACTGCACCGTCCTGTCCGGCACCCTCGACGACCCCTACACCGGCGACACGATCGCGTTCACCCGCGGCCGCGACACCAGCGACGACGTCCAGATCGACCACGTCGTCGCGCTCGCCGACGCCTGGCGCGCCGGCGCCGACCGGCTCACCGACGACGAACGGCTGGCCCTCGCCAACGACCCCGCCAACCTGGCCGCCGTCGACGGCCCCACCAACAACGCCAAGGGCGACCGCACTGCCGAGCGGTGGCTCCCGCCGGCCGCGGCCGCGCACTGCACCTACGCAACCACCCAGATCGAGATCAAGACCGACTACCAGCTCTCGGTCACCCGCCCCGAGCACGACGCGCTGGCCGCCGCGCTGAGCAGCTGCACCACCCCGGCCATCCCAGACGCAGCACCGGCCGCCCCGGCCCCCGACCAGGACACCGAGATCAGCGGCCCGGCCGACGGCGGGCTGCGCCCGGGGACCCACGTCGAGCTGGACATGCCGCTGGTCGGCCGGATCGTGGTCACTGTCGGCCCGGACGGCGTCCCGGCCCTGACCACCCCGGGAGCCTGACCATGCCCACCCCGACCGCCGGCATCACGCACGTCATCCCGCCAGCATTTTCGCCTGCAGAAACGCCAGCAGCCCCGCATGCACGCCCCGACCTGGGAGAGCCGATGGTGAGCGACGACGAGATCATGGCCATGTCGCAGGGCGACGCCGACCGCGCCGGCGTACGCGACCGGCGGGAGCAGGCCTGCGCGAGCCTGCACGCCGCGCAGGCCCGGCGGGTCGAGCCGCTCGGCGACACCGAGCTCACCGAGGCCTACCGGGAGCTGGAGCGCGACGCGCTGCAGCGGGCAGCGCAGGCCCGACGATGACCGCCACCATTCTCGCCAGCAACAACGCCAGCCGATACACAGGCAGGAACGCAGGCGACCCGCATCCCGCCGCGGTGTTCGGGGCCGTCCTGGCGATGCTGTGGGCCACCCACAACTCCGGGGACCACGTCGTCCAGACCGACGTCCAGGCGGCGAACAAGGCCGACACCCGACCGGGCCCGTACGTCGACGAGGACGGCGCCCGGCGGCCGGGATGGATCCAGGCGATGGCCGGGCACGTCGGCGGCTACACCGCCGTGCAGGTCGCCGGCCTCGTCGCGCTACGCGCCGTCGGGATCCGGCCCACCCTCGGCTCGACCGTCGCCGCGGTCACCTGGTCCGCAGCCACCCACGCCATCCTCGACCGGCGCACCCCGGTCACCGCGGTCCTACGGCGCGTCGGGGCGCCGCGGTTCGCGGCGCTGACGTCGCCGATCTGCGGCGGCTACCTCGCCGACCAGGCCCTGCACCACGCCGCACTCACCATCTCCGCGCTGCTACTCGCCAGGGGCAGCCGCCCCACCCCTACCGGAGGAAGCCACCAGCGATGAGTACCGATAACCCCACCGAGGCCGAGCGCGAGGCCGCCGAGTACGCCGCCTGGCTGGTCAAGCTGAACATCACCCCGGAGGAGCAGGCGAACTTCGACGCTGCCCGGGCCCGGCGTGCTGAGAACGCGAAGACCTTCGGCCGCACCTCGCACCGCCACTAACCACGACCACCGCCAGAGCTGAGCATCCCGAAAGCCGGCCCCGCTCCCACGCACGGGAGCGGGGCCGATCCACGTTCAAACCCAGAGTTCCGAGACGTGACCAGCACGATCCGAGGGCAAGGCGATCGGCAGATCGCCGCGGCAGCACCTGCCGTAGACCTGCAGACGACTCAGTCGAGGATCCCCGAGCAGGTCGAGCACCGGATCCGCGGCGCGACTCCGTTCGGGCGCGCCTCCGGGTACCAGCCCGCACCCGCGCACCGGCCGCTGACGTTGGCGTGACGGCGCTGCAGCTCCGGGAGCCGCGCCGGGGGCTGCCACCCGTCAGGGAGCTGCTCAGCGCCGCCTGAGACGCCCGCCAGCATCACGCCGGCGGCCGCCGGGATGGCCGAGACCGTCCAGTACGCGCCGCGCTGAGCGCGGGCCCACTCCCGGGCCGCCGCCTCGCTGGGGAACACCAGGTGCGGCTGGGAGTTGCGCGTCACCAGCCACATCGTGGTCGTACCGACGGGGATCGTCATCGTCGTCGCGCCCTTCCCGGCTCTCGGACTGATCTCGACCATCCAGCATGCCGGTCCCGGGCCCGCCGCGACAGCTACTGCTTACCCGCCCGGCGCTGCAGTGCGTTGACCTTGAGCCCGTACATCACGATGAGCAGCAACAGGGCGGTGATCACCTCTGAGGACGTGTGGCTGTCGAGTTCGGGCAGGAGTTCCTCCACCTCGTCGAGATCGGTTCTGGAGCCGGCTCGACGGTTGAACACCTGCCGGGCCAGCTCGTGCTCGCGATCGGTGCCCCGGAACGGGGTCATCGTGCGTACATCGAGTTCCGGCGGGATGGGGGCCCGGACGAGGTCCTCGGGGTAGCGGGCCAGCAGGATCCCGAACGCGGTGTTCGCTGCGTGTGTGAGCAGCATCGATCCCAACGACAGCTGGTCGACGATCACCCACAGCTCCTCCGCGGACGCGACGTCTTCCAGCGCGAACGGGACGGTGATGTCGAGGTCGATGCGCTCAAGCGCCTGTTCGATGTTGGTCAGGACTTTCTGCGGCGCCACCGTCATCCGGCCGTTCTCGCTGACACTGGCCCGGCTGTGGTCGTCGCTCCAGAATTCCCATGCCTCACGCAGGTTGTCGTCGAGGTGCTCGTGATCGCGGGACCCGCCGGGTTCAGCCATGCCGCTGAGGGTGACGCTCAGCGGCGACGAGCACGCCCGATTGCGCAGATTTCCCCTCGGGCTCCGAGGGAGGACAGGTACCTCCCACGGGGAGTCGGGGCACGATCGACCCTCACGAAAAGCTCGCTACCAGCGAAGATGGAGACACAGCCGAGACGGTTTAAGGCGTCCCCGTAGGCGCCCTCGTAGACGTCCCTGTAGGCGCCCCTGTAAACGCAGCACACTCGTCAGGTGGCTCGTACGTGGGCCGCGCTCGCACCGGCCGCTCGCCGTGGCGGCGCTGCGGCTCAGTGAGCGTCGCCCTGGCGGCGCACCCAGTGAGCGAGCAGCGGGCTGGGCACGTCGGCGTGCACGATCGGGACTCCGTCGAGTTCGTCGAGATCGGGGAGAAGGTCGGGCGGTAGGACCCAGGTGACGTCGTCGGCCAGGTCGTGGCGGCGCAGGCGGGACAGGACGGGTCGGCCCGCGCACAACGAGCGGGCGACGACCTGCTGGTCGGCTTCCGTGCTCATGGCGCCAGTGTGGGCCGGGCGGTGCCGATTCCGGCGGCGACGCGCGGGCAGAGCTGCCCACCGGTGCAGGCAGGGTCGGCGATGACGCAGCTCGGATCGCACCAGTGGTCTGTGCAGGTCACGGCGTGATACCGCCGCTGGGTCCAGCTCACAGCCGCAGCTTGGCACGAGGTACCGACAGTTTCGCGGCCGATGCCGGATAGCTCATGCACGGGCTCGGCAGCGCACCACGCACGGCGAGCTGGTAGGGGTGCCGTTAAGGAACGTGTCACCAGGGGCAAAGTAGCGGCGTGTGATCGCGGGGGTGGTGGGGCGGCTCGTTCGGTCGGCGGGCCGGTCAGTAGTCGGCGGTGAGCAGGTCGAGTGCGCGAGCCGGCTCAGCGTCGGTGGCGCGGCGTGCGCTGGAGAGAGCGGGACGACCAGGTGCTCCGCTGCCGACGGGTCTTGCTCGACCCCGATCAGAACCTTGACCGCGACCGCCGTCGACACGGACGCGTCAACCCTGTAGCGGATCGTTCAGCAGCCGTCCCGTCAGATCGCCGGGCAGTAGGCCGTGTTCGGCGAAGACCCGCCGCACGAGATCGCGGTAGTCGGGCTGAGCCAGGCCCTGGTCCTGAGCTCGGATTCCCTTCCAGGCGGCGACGGCATCGCGGGCCAGGTCCAGGACGACCTCGGGAGTGGTGATCCGGACGAACGGTTCGGCCACCGCCGCGGCGGTGGGTTCGGCCAGCGGGCGGGGGCTGATCAGCAGGACTGCACTGGCCTCGGGGGTTGGCTCGCCGCGGTCGAGGGCGATCGTCTTGAGCTGGTCGTTGACCTGGCGGACCGTGTCGTGGGAGATCAGGGTCTGCGGTTTCTGTTCGCTCTTGGCTTCTAGAGCGAGCCACCACCTTCGCGGCCAGATCCAGGCGCTGTCGGTGCGTCCGTGCCCGGCGGGTTTGTACGACTCGGCGCCGAGCAGCGCGCCGAGGGTAGACAGTCCTCGCTCGTAGCGGCGAGCCTCGGTCTGGTCGAGAGCCGCGAGCAGCTCGGAGTGCTGCGCGGCCCACGCGGCGCCGGTCGCGGTGCGCGGTCCGATCTGCACGGCGGCGTCGACCGCGGCCTCGTCGAACTCGTCGAGGACACGCTCGTCCGAGGGCAGGGCGTGCGCTTCGCGCAGCCAAAGAGTGGAACGGGCCGCAGCGTGAGCCTTGCGCAGCAGGTCCAGTGCCGAGCTGCGCAGCGTGGCGTCGTCAGCGTCCTCGGCGTGCTGTCCGAGCCATGCGGCGGCCAGGTAGGTCCAGAACGCCCGGTACCCGGCAAGTTCCGGTGACCGCAACGCGGCCGCAACGTCGAGCGCCTTGCGGCTCGCTGTGGGCAGGTCGCCCGCCCACAGCGCGTCGAGTGCACGTACCTCGTGGCGGGCGGCCGTGGCGAGCTCGGTGTTCTCCGCCGGGTCGGCGACCCTGGCCGAGCGGCGCGCGTCGAGTAGGTCCGGCTCAGCCTGCTCCAGCCATGCTGTGTCCTGGCCGAGGAACGAGCCGATGAACTCGCGCAGCTCGTCCGGCTCCACGGAGCTGTTCTGGCGGCCGAACCCGATCTCGGCCTGCAAGTCCGGGTGCAGCGCGGTGCGGACGTCCGGGCTGGCCAGGAAGCGCGTCAGCAGATCTCCGAGCACCACGACCACGCTGTAGTCCGACATACCCCGTGTGCAGCGCCCGGCGCCCTGCACCACCCGGGTGCGCTGGCGCTCCCGCAGCACCCGCCCGGCGAGCAGAGTCTCGGACAGAAACCGCTCCTGCAGGTGCGCGCCGCGCGGCATCCCGTCCAGGACGGTCACCCGGCACTCAGCGTCGGGCAGGTCGAGCCCGTCGTAGCGGTTGGCCAGCACGAGTACCCCGCTGGGCTTAGAGTGTGTTTGAGAAGGGTTGGCGTGTCTGCGTGACCACAGGCCCGTGGTGATCCACTGTGGGTGGTGATGACTCGACGTCGTAGGCGGTACCCGTCGGACACCAGTGACGAGCAGTGGGCGGTGGTCGAGCTTTTGTTGCCCGCGCCGGAGACCGGAGGGCGCCCGGAGAAGCATCCGCGTCGTGACGTGGTGGATGCGATCCTCTACGTGGTCCGGGCCGGATGCGCGTGGCGGGCGCTACCGGCGGACTTCCCGCCCTGGCAGAGGGTGTACTGGTACTTCAACCGGTGGGAGCGGCAGCGGGTCACCGAGAAGATCCTGCCCATCGTGCGCGGGCAGGTCGGGTGGCCGAAGGGCGTGATCCCGAGCCGAGCGCGGGGATCATCGACTCCCAGAGCGTCAAAGGGTCCGACACCGTCGGCACCCAGTCGCGCGGCTACGATGCCGGGAAGAAGGTCAACGGCCGGAAGCGGTTCATCGTCACCGACACACTCGGGTTGCTGCTGACGGTGATGGTCTGCTCGGCCGGGCGCCAGGACCGTGACGGCGCGAAGACCGCGCTGCTCGGCGCCTACCTGGCCACCGCGGTGCGGTTCATCTTCGCCGACGCCGGCTTCGCCGGACGCCTGGTCGACTGGGCACAGACCTTCCTGCGCACAACGATCGAGATCGTGCGTAAACCCGCAGGCCAGCGAGGTTTCGTGGTCATCCCGCGCCGGTGGGCGGTCGAACGCAGCCTGGCGTGGCTGACCGCCCACCGCCGGCTGGCCCGCGACTACGAACGCCACCCGGCCACCTCCGAAGCCATGATCCGCTGGGCCGCGATCAACACCATGACCCGCCGCCTCGCCCGCGGCGGACCCGCCACCCGGCAGCAACGACGCAGGTTCACGCCTACAACCCGATCTTCTCAAACACGCTCTAAGGCTGTTGCTCGGGCAGGTTCTTCACGGCGATCACGGGCTTCCCTCAAGCAGGGCGATGATCTGTTCGTTGAGTGCGTCGGCGCTGTCGGCGACGTCATCGAGGAGGGTGCGAGCCTCATCCAGGCTGGGTGCTTCTCGGACCGCGGTAGTCGGCGCGAGAGCGGCTACACTCCACGCCTGAGCGTGACGACTCGGCGTGTCGTGCTCGTATGGCCGTGATGCGCGAGCGGCGGCGAGCGCGAGCCGGGTACGGATGGAGCGCGCGGTGATGGCGCGGTAGTCGTCGTGCCAGCCGTAACGGTCAATCGCTGGCAGGAGAGTGGAGGCGGCGCGCCATCGCTGCGGCCCTCGGCATTCATGGCGGTGCGGGTCAGTGGTGTTCGGGGCGCGGGCGTTGGTGAGGTCCATGCGTGCCGATCCGCGCCCCAGCCCGTCGAGGATGCCGAGGATCTCCAGCCAGCGCACAACTGCGCAGGCCGGGCAGCGTCGCGGGTCGACATCGACGGGCACTGCCTGCTCACAGACCCGCACACGATCTGCGCCGATGGCGACCACCTCGGGTCCCAGCTCGCGGGCGCGTGCCTGCGGCAGGTTCAGGATCAAGGTGGTGACGACAAGAAACGCATCTCGCCGGCCGTGTAGCCCGTGTGGCCAGCCGCGGGTCGCGCAGGCGGCGATCATCTCGCTCGGGTCGGGGCTGTCGGCGCGAGCAGTCCGCGGGCGCGGTATCGAGACCGGTAGCGCCGCGGGTCTGGCCTCCGGGCGTGGGAGCAGGTGCCCGGCCTGGCGGTGAGCGGCAGCGATCGCACGCACCCGCCGCGCCTGGGTGGCCGGGCGTGCCGGCAGCGCGGCGAA
This sequence comes from Pseudonocardia sp. HH130630-07, assembly GCF_001698125.1. Classification (NCBI taxonomy): domain Bacteria; kingdom Bacillati; phylum Actinomycetota; class Actinomycetes; order Pseudonocardiales; family Pseudonocardiaceae; genus Pseudonocardia; species Pseudonocardia sp. HH130630-07. The sequence continues at coordinate 240,914 of NZ_CP013855.1, forward strand.
GAACCCGGCCAGCGCGGTCACCGTGGCCGGCAAGGCTGGCTGCCCGGTCGCCGCGGCGTAGTCACAGAACAGCGTCCATTCCCGGCTGTAGCCGGCACCGGCGGTCTGCCGGGTCGGTTCTGCGTCGGTCGCCGGGCTGACCCGATCGGCAACTGGTCGATCAGCGTCGTCAGGGGCCGTGGTCATCGGACTCACAACCCCAGCCGGGTGACGGCGTTCCCGAGGAGTGGGGCGTGGTCGCGATCGTAGGTCTCGACCATGGCGTCGCTGCTGTGACGTGTCTGGCGGCGCACGGAGCGGTGGTCGGCGCCGTTGCGGCGGGCGGTGGTGACGAACCCGGCGCGCAGCGAGTGGAACCCCGTCGGGCCTGGCAGGCCCGCGGCCTCGGCGCGGCGACGGACCATGGCGTGCAGGGCATCTCCGGTCATCGAGGTGTCGGTGAGGGTGCCGCCGCGGCGGATCGCCCGCAGCAGCGGCGCGTCGCCGACCAGCGCGGGCACCGGTGCGCGCAACGACAGGGGTCTCTGGCCGGGATCATCCGCGGTGACGCTTTCGATCGGTGCAGCCGTGTCGGCAGCGGCGGTGGGGTCGGGGTGGTCGAACAGGTGCGCCAGGTCGGGCCAGGCTGGGGTGGCCAGGACGGTGCGCATCAGGGCTGGGCGCCCGTGCGGGCCGGCGGCGAGTAGCTGCATCCAGCGCAGTACCGCGCAGGGCGGGCAGGTCCCGGCCCGGGTCCCGTAGGGCAGCACCACGGTGGCTCCGCGACCGGTCTGGTCGGTCTTGGACCGGGTGATGTGCACGTGCAGCCCGTCGACCGGGTGGAAGGTCACGTCGGCGGCGGTGAGGGCGGCGAGCTCGCTGCGACGTAGCGCGCCGGTGAGGCCGATCAGCAGTGCGGCGGCGTCGCGGGCGGCGATCAGCCCACCGGGCCAGGTCCCGAACTCCATGTCTGCGAGCACGGTGCGCAGGTCGTCCAGGAGGAGTGGGCGCATCTGGTGGGTGGTGTGGGCGCGGGCTCGTTTGATGCCGGTCAGCACGGCACCGACCGCTGGGTCGCGGGTCGGGGACGGGTGGCCGGCGTCGTGGTGGGCGGCGGCGATCGCGGCCAGGCGCCGGCCCATCGTGGCCGGGGAGTACACCGCCTGTCCGGCGGGGGTGCGGGTGGCTTCGAGGTCGGCCAGGTAGAGCCGCACGGTGTCCACCGCCGCCGGCAGGGCTTCCAGACCCGCTGCGGCGCACCAGCGGGCGAAGTGCGCCCGGTCCCCGGCGTAGGCGTGCCGGGTGCGCGGTGCCCGCGCGGCGGTGGCGTGGGCGTCGGCGCGGGCGGCCAGCGCCGCGAGGGAGGCGGCCCGGGCCGCGGCGGCCGCGACCCCACTGGGCAGCACCGCGGTGTCGGGCTGGGTGTCGGGCTGGGTGTCGGGCTCGGTCGTGGCGCCCGCTACAGGGCCCAGTTCAGGGTCCGGGCGGGTGTCGGCGGCCTTCCCCACGCTCATCCGGGCCCCCTCCTGGACATGGACCTGCACCCGCGTCTACGGGATAGGTCAGATAACCGGAGATTATCGTAGGTCTCAATCCACGGGGCGGAAGCGACCAGGGGGCGTGTTCCGGCACCCGCGCAGCGGGGGCTCGATGGCCTCGGATCCGGGCTCCTGCAACGGCCCTGACCTGTGGTTCTATGCAGTTCGAGGGCGGTCGGCGTTCGCGTGAGCGACGCCTCGGGCGACCTGACGCGCCGCCCCTGGCCGGGATCTGACGTCTGTAGCCGCCCTGCTCACGTTGCGATACAATGCGATACATGGTGGGCGATCTCTGGTGGCGGGATCAGGACGCCGACTACATCCGGCGACGCGGCGAGCGCTACCCGGGAGCGACGGGGATCGAACCGGGCTGGACGCTCGAAGCCGCGCAGGACCCCCGACGGATCGTGCGCGACCCGGATCCGAGAAGCCGCAGCGCCGCACTGCGGATCATCGGCTACTCACCGACCGCGGGATTCGTGCTCACGGTGATCGCCACCCGGGCCCACCACGCCGGCGTCACCGCGTGGAAGACCAGCGGAGCCGACCTGCGCTCCTACCAACGACAGGAGGGCCCATGACCACCAACGACGATCGCCACTCCCACATCGACGCAGAGGTGGCCGCTGTCCGCGCCGACTACGCCGAAGAGGAAGCCGAGGCCGCGGAGACCGAGATCGCCGAGCGCACCGCAGCCCTGGACGTGCCTCTGAACCTGCGCATCGACCGCGACCTCGACGCGCAACTCAGGCAACGGGCCGCCGCCGCGCAGATCCCCACCTCGGCGCTGGTGCGACGCCTGCTGCGCGCCGCCGTGCACGAGCACGCCGCCCCGGTGCTCACCGTGGAACAGGTCGAAGCCATCGCCCGCCGAGTACTCGCCGACACCGCCAACAGCTGACCAGTCTGGCGTCAGCTTGAAATCGAACAGATGTGCGATGCTGTTGGGGTGGTGAATGAGCCGCCCGCTCAGCGGCGCGCGTCCCAGCTCCGGGAGAACCGCGACCGCACACACGAGGCAGCGCAGAAGCTTCGCCACCGCATCAACGTCGGTCGTTACGCCGGGCTCCGGCACCCGGATGAGCTCTACGTCCTCGCCGCGATGCTCGAAGCCTGCGCATTCGAGATGGACCGGTTGCCGTCGCAGACCGGGCGCGCCGCGCTCGCCGCGGTGCGGGAGCTGCTCGACGATGACCTGGAGAAGGCGGGGCACGTGGAGCCGCTCTCCGCCGGGGACGGCCACTGAGGAGAGGAACGACATGTCCGACGACCAGCAGGCCTCTACTCCGACGGTTCGGTCCCGCGCCCTCGCTGCCGGGATCACCGAGGAACGGCTCCAGAAGCACTTCGACCGCGGAGCGGTCCTGCTCAACGGGGTCCTAGTGGCAGACCTGGACACCCCGGCACCAGTGGGGACGTCCCGGGTGAACTTCGGCGGGCAGTAGACCACCACCCCGGCCGCCGGTGACCTGCCGAAACATATGGTGACGCCCCGATTCGTCGGGGTGAGCCGGTAACCTACGAGGTGCTCAGGAGGTGGGACCGATGACCAGCCGCCCGGAGGGCGACCTGTCGATCGACCAGGTACGCGCGCACCGCAAGACCATGATCGACGTAGGGCGGAGATTGCCCGGGAGTCCGCTGGCCGAGACCGCGGCCCAGCTACGCGCGGCCGGGCTAGCCGAGCCGCTCACCAGGGCCCCGATCATCGTCGACACCGATCTGGGCGGGGACGCCGACGACGCCCTGGCGCTGGTCGCGGCCGCCCGGCACCAGCCCGACCTGGCGTTGGTGCTGACCGCGGACGAGACCGGGCCCGAGCAGGGCTACGGACAGCGGGCGCGGTTCGCCCGCCACCTGCTCGACACCGTCGGCCGCCGCGATGTCGCGGTCGCCGCCGGCGCGACCGCGGGGCGCACTGACTACTTCTGCGTCGCCGACCTCATCCCCGCCTCCGTCCCGGCGGTGCACGGCGGCCGTGACGCGGTCCTGGCCGCCGTGGCCGAGGTCGCTGGGCAGTCGGAGGGGCCGATCCGCTGGGTCGGGATGGCGCCCCTGTCGAACCTGGCCGAGGTGTGTGACCACCTGCCTGAGATCGCCGCCCGGCTGCAGGTGACCCAGATGGGCGGCGCGATCGACTACCGGCGCCCTGAGCGCGCCGAGCACAACATCCGGCTCGACGTCGACGCCGCACGCCGCGTCCTGACCGCCGTGGGCGACGGGCGCCTGGCGAAGCCGCGGTTCGTCATCTCCGATGTCACCTTCACCGACCAGATAGCTGTCCACGCCGCGCACCCGCTGCACCAGCGCCTGGCCGCGGCCAGCGAGCCGTGGGCCCGGCTGCTGGCCGATCACCTCGATCGCTGGTATGCCGCGCACCACGCCTCGACGCTGCAGCACGACGCGCTGACCCTGTCGGCCGCGCTGGGGCTGCCGTTCGTGCGCGCGGCCACGACCCGCATCGCGATGGACGAGAGCGGCCGCTGGACCCGGGACGAGGACGGGACCGCGCTGAGGCTGAGCCGCAGCGCCGACTACCCGGCGTTCATGACCTGGCTGGCCGAGGCCCTCGACCCGACCGTGGAGCCCGCGGCCGCGCCGGCCACCGCCGCAGCTTCGTCCGGCGTGCGGCGGCCGGCCTGAGCACTCCACGCCCCGGCAGCCCCGGCGGCCCCGCCGATCTTGCCGCGATCCACCGTACCTATGAACTCCGCTCCACCGACGAGCAGGAGGCTGTGTGCGGACGGAGCTGACCTCCGGATGGCTCTCATGGCGGCGACGCTAGGAAGGAGGGTGGGTGGAGTGACTCGGCGACGCGGTGGAGACCCGGGTGGAGATCGCGGGGATCGGATCTCCACCCGGGTCTCCACCTCCGGGATGTGTCACTTCGCCCACCACGGTTCCTACCGTCGGCGCCATGGATATGACTCTTGCCGCCGGGACCGACGACGTCCAGACGATCATCACGTTCCTACTGGTCCGGGGCCTGATCATCGCTGCGGCGGTGCTCGGGCTCATCACCCTGCTGGTGATCGCATTCCTGCTGGTCCGACGCGCCGGGCGCCTGCGCGAGGCCAAGCAGTTGGTCCGGCCGGTCGCCCGGGCCATGGGCAACCGCACCGGTGCGGTCGGCGCCGTGAGCTGGCACGCCAACCGCTATCTGGACGACGACGCCCGCGGGGGCGGCCCTCGCCGTCAGGACCGGCGGTGACCGGCCGTCCCGCGACCGCCCCGGCATACTGTGGGCCCCGTGCCGACGACGACCCCGCCTCCACGCCGGGTGTGGTCCCGACTCCTCGCGGGAGATCCTGAGTACGGGTGGTTCGGGAAGCTGCTCGGCACGGTCGTCGTGCTGGCCACGCTCGTCACCTCCGAGACGCCACCGGGAGCGGAGTGGGCCTGGCTGCCGCTTGGCCTGGCGACGGCGTGCTGGCTGTTCTTCGTACTGGCCGACGCGCGGGTCCGCGGCTGGCCCGCCGCCGCACTGGTCACCGGCGCGGGCGCTGCGGCCCTCACCGGGTTCGCCACCACCGGGTTCTCCCCGATCGACGCCTCCGGTCTCGCCCTCGCCCTGGCATGCCTCGCCATGGCGGCCGTACACCCCGACATCCGGCCACCGGCCGCGGTCACGATCACCGTCGCGGTCGCCGCCATGTTGATCGCAGGAACACTCCTCCCCTCGCCCGGGTCGCCGGACGACGGGCTGGAACGGGCCGCGCTGATCGCGGTCGTCGCCACGATCGCGCTGCTGTCGGGGCTCCTGCGCCGCGCCCATCAGCAGCGAGCGGCCGAGACCGCGGTACTGCTCGAACAGACCCGCGCCGCCCAGGACGAACGGACGCGCGCAGCGGCACTGGAGGAGCGCACCCGCATCGCCCGTGACCTGCACGACGTCCTTGCACACAGCCTGGGTGCCCTCGGCATCCAGCTCGAGGTCGCCGAGGCGCTACTGGCCGAACACGACGACCCCGACGCGGCGCTGGAACGGGTGTCCCGCGCCCGCAGCCTGGCCGCCGAGGGCCTCACCGAGGCACGGGCCGCCGTCGCCGCCCTCCGCCGCGACGCCCGCCCACTGCCCGACGCTCTCGCCGAACTCGCCGTCGAGCACGCCAGGGACCGGCTCGGCGACCACCCCGAGATCGAGGTCGTCGGCACACCCCGTCCGCTCAGCACGGCGGCAGAGGTGGCCCTGGTCGACACCGTGCGGGAAGCACTCGTCAACGCCGCCCGGCACGCCCCGAACGCCACGACGGGGGTGGTCCTGACGTTCCGCCCCGACGAGATCCGTGTGACCGTCCACAACGGTGGCCCGGTCGCGGCGCCGACCACCCGCGGGACACCCGGACACGGCCTGACCGGAATGCGTGAGCGGCTCGCGCTGGTCGGCGGACGCCTCACCGCCGGCCCCGACGGATCGGGCTGGACCGTCCTCGCGGAGGTACCCGACGCATGAGCCCCGCCCTCCAGATCATCGTGGCCGACGACCAAGCGGTCGTCCGCGAAGGCCTGACAGCCCTGCTGGACCTGGCCGACGACATCACCGTGACCGGCTCGGCGGCACACGGTGGCGAGGTCCTCGAACTCCTCGAACACGTCCCGTGCGACGTCGTCCTCATGGATCTGCGCATGCCCGTGCTCGACGGGGTCGCAGCCACCGCGCGCATCACCGCCAACCACCCCGAGGTGGCGGTGCTGGTACTCACCACCTACGCCGACGGCGACTCGGTGACGGGCGCACTCGCCGCCGGGGCCCGCGGCTACCTGACCAAGGACACCGGCCGTGCCGAGATCGCCGCAGCCATCCGCTCCGCCGCCTCCGGACAGTCCACATTCGACGCCGCGGTATCCTGCCGCCTGCTCTCGGCACTCGCCGCCGCCCCTCCGACCCGCGCCGCCGACCCCGCCAGGGACGGACTGACCACCCGCGAGCAGGAAGTACTCGGCCACATCGGCGACGGCCTGTCCAACGCCGAGATCGCCGCACGCCTCGTCGTCTCACCGGCCACCGTCAAGACACACATCAACAACGCGTTCGCGAAGATCGGTGCGACCAGCCGGACCGAGGCCTCCCGATACGCGTTCCGGGCGGGCCTCGCCACGCCCTGACCACATCGAGCCGACAGTTGGGGTGACCTCGACGGCGACGGCTGCGCCACCCGCGACGAGGTCCTCGCCCGCGACCTGACCGACGTCGAACTCGACCGCGACGACTGCACCGTCCTGTCCGGCACCCTCGACGACCCCTACACCGGCGACACGATCGCGTTCACCCGCGGCCGCGACACCAGCGACGACGTCCAGATCGACCACGTCGTCGCGCTCGCCGACGCCTGGCGCGCCGGCGCCGACCGGCTCACCGACGACGAACGCCTGGTCCTCGCCAACGACGAGCACAACCTGGTCGCCGTCGACGGCCCCACCAACAACCGCAAGGCGGACCGCACCGCCGAGCGGTGGCTCCCACCGGCCGCTGCACCTACGCGACCACCCAGATCGAGATCAAGACCGACTACCAGCTCTCGGTCACCCGCCCCGAGCACGACGCTCTCGCCGCCGCGCTGACCAGCTGCACCACCCCGGCCGCCGACCGGGACACCGAGATCAGCGGCCCGGCCGCCGGCGGGCTGCGCCCGGGGACCCACGTCGAACTGGACATGCCGCTGGTTGGCCGGATCGTCGTCACCGTCGGCCCGGACGGCGTCCCGGCCCTGACCACCCCGGGAGCCTGACCATGTCCGCTACGACCCCCGAGATCACGCACGTGGTCCCGCCAGCGTTTCCGCCTGCAGAAACGCCAGCGGCCCCGCATGCACGCCCCGACCTGGGAGATCCGATGGTGAGCGACGACGAGATCATGGCCATGCCGCAGGGCGACGCCGACCGCGCCGGCGTGCGCGACCGGTGGGAGCAGGCCTGCGCGGGCCTGCACGCCGCGCAGGCCCGGCGAGTCGGGCAGCTCGGCGACACCGAGCTGACCGAGGCGTATCGGGGGCTGGAGCGCGACGCGCTGCAGCGGGCAGCGCAGGCCCGACGATGACCGCCAGCATTCTCGCCAGCAACAACGCCAGCCGATACACCGGCGGGAACAGGACTGGCTGCTCTGACCACGGCTGCTCAAGGCGCAGACTCGCAAGCTCGACGGTCTGCGCACGCACGGCCAATCCCGGATCCCCCGTGAACTGCACCACCCCGCGCGCACTACCGGTAGCCGGTGAGCCCGTCGGCCAACTGCTCGTCGTCCCCGTCGCGCAGGGCGTACAACGCCTGCTGGAGCGCGAACGTGCCACGGATCGTGGCGATCCGCTCCGGAATTCCGTCGCCCGCCCAGCCGCCGAGAGTGAGCACCCGGTCCAGCGCCTCGTCGCCGTAGCTGGCCCCGATTGCGGCCAGGTCCTCGGCCGGGTCCCCGATACCGACGTCGTCCCAATCGACCACACCACTCAGCCGCAGTGCCCCGTCCGACGTCTCCCACAGGACGTTCTCGCTGCCGAGGTCGCCGTGCACGACCGCCGATGTGACATGTGGCAGGTCTTCCAGCGCCACGAGCTCACGCTCGGCCCGTTCCCGGCCCCCGTCGGACATCAGTCCGAACAGCTCGGCCCGCACCCCGGCCGCGAACCGTCTCCACTCGTCGACAGGTGCTTCCGGCAAGACAGCACGCACCTTCTCCTCAGCGCCCGCGGCCGCAAGTCGGGAAAGCAGGGTCACGCACTGCCGCGCCACCTCCGGCCGCCCGACGGCGTCCTGCCTCAACGGCGCTCCGGGCACACGGGTCAACACCAGGTACGGCGGCTCCTCCGTACCTTGAGCGCCTCCCGCGGCCAACGGCTGTGGAGTACGGAAGCCGAGCTCGATCCCGGAGAGGGTGTCCAGCACGGACGCCCGCTCGGGCAGTCGTACGGCGGACGCCGCGGTGCGTGCGAAGCACACCACTCGCGTCGAACCGATCACCACGTGGTGAAACTGTCCTTTGTGGACGACGAGTTCATCGGGTGCGTCCACGGGCAGTAGGCGACCGAGGAGGTCGCGATGGGTGTCGATGATATCCATACCGAACAGATCTCCGTTCTGCGAGTATCCGGCTGCCAGGAATCGGTAGGCCGGCTGAGTACGAGCATCAGCTGGACTATCAGATGGCATGGGCTGCCTCGAACTCGGTGGGGCTGATCATGCCCAGACTTGAGTGCAGTCGGCGGTTGTTGTACCACTCGACCCAGCTGGCGGTGGCGTACTCGACGTCGGCGATCGTGCGGTAGGGGCCGTCGTGGAAGACTCGGGTGCGGATGCATTCGGCCTTGTAGAGGCCGTTGATGGTCTCCATCAGGGCGTTGTCGTAGGCGTCGCCGACGCTGCCGACCGAGGGCCGTATGCCCTCGAGGTGCAGGTGCTCGGTGAACCGCAGACTCGTATATTGCGACCCGGCATCGGAATGGCAGATCAGCTGGTCCCGGGCCACGGCTTTGCCCTCGTGGGCACGTCGCCACAGCGCCATCCGTAACGGCACGTCCACCAGCTCGACGTCACGAGTGAGCGCGGCGTGCCAGCCCACGATCTTCTGCGAGAAGCAGTCCACGATGAACGCCACGTAGGTGAACGACTGATACGTGCGCACGTAGGTGAAGTCGGTGACCCACTTGCTGTCGGGTGCTGAGGCGGTGAAGTTGCGGTCGAGCAGATCAGCGGCCCGCTGGGCGGTCGAGTCCGGGATGGTCGTGCGCGGCCGTTTCCCGCGGACCACTCCGGCCAGCCCCACCGAGCGCATCGCCCGGTCGACCGCTCCGAACCCAGCCTCGGGCAGCACCGTTCGACGGATCAGGGCCAGCATCTTGCGACGCCCATAAAGTCCCTCTGGGGCCAGCACCGGTTCGCCGGCGCGGTTGGTGGTGAACGCCGCCGCACGGACGGCGTCTTCGACCAGGGCGTCGGTGACGGTCCGGGCCGCGACCCGGCCGGCGGCGCCGTTCCTGGTGCCGGTCCGAGCGCACCAGGCCCGCAAGGTTCGTGCCGCGATCGTGAGCCCCAGGGTGTTGAGGGCAGCAAGGATCGACTCGACGGCATGACCAGCAGCCCGCATCTGATCGACGAACGCGACGATCAGCGGTTTCGGGGGTCGAGCTCCCCCACGAAGAAAATCGTCGCCGACTTGAGGACCTCGTTGACCTCGCGCAGGCGCTTGTTCTCCGCCCGCAACCGCCGCAGCTCCTCGCGGTCATCGCTGGTCACGCCCGCTACGACGCCGGTGTCGACGTCGTGCTGGGACACCCAGCGACGCACGGACTCACGCGACACCCCGAGTGACTCAGCGACCTGGACATGCACGGCACGCTCGGTCGAGTACGCCGAACGATGCTCGGTCACCAGACGCACAGCCTGGCTCCGAACCGCTGGGTCGATCTTCTTGGGCACGACACCCATCCTCTCAGCCTGCTCACAACGGAGCGGCAGAGAAGCCGGGACGGTTCACCTGCCCGAGCCGGTCCTGTGGCGGGCGAAGAACCACTACCCGGCGACGCACGATCCCGGTTACACCGCGGGCCTGCAGGAACTGGCCCGCACCTGCCTGGACGTGGACGGTGTCACCGACGTCGTCGACCGTGCCCGGATCGACCCGCTGCTCGACGGCCCCGCCGCCGCCCTCGACTGGGGCACCCGGCTGCGGCTGGAACGCGTCGTCGATCTCGCGCTGTGGCTGGAGCACGCCCGCCCCGAGCTGACGATCTGAAGGAGGACGACGTGCCGACCCCTCACCCGGCCGAACCGGTCCCGCTGGCCGGCCCGGACCACAAGCGCGATCCCTACCCGCTCTACACCGAGCTGCGCGACCGCTGCCCGATCCACCGGGTCACGTTCCCCAGCGGGGTGGACGCCTGGCTGGTGACCGGCTACGACGCCGCGCACGCCACCCTGAACGACCGCCGCCTCGGCAAGGACCACCGCCTCGGCAACGACGGCTGGCGGGCCAGGGCGTCGATCATGCCCGAGCCGCAGCACTCACTGCTGCAGGTGCACCTGCTGCACCAGGACCCGCCGGCACACACCGTGCTGCGCCGGCTGGTGACCGACGCCTTCACCCCGCGCGCGGCCGAGGCGGCGCGCCCCCGGATCCAGCGCGTCGCCGACGACCTGGTCGACCGGCTGCCGGTCGACGGCCCGGTCGACCTCGTCGCCGGGTTCGCCGCCCACCTGCCGTTCCGGGCGCTCGCGCCGGCGATCGGCCTGCCCGACGGGCTCGCCGCCGGGTTCCGCCCGGAGTGGGGCGGCGTCGTCGCACCGGTCGGGCCGGCCGACCCGCGCCGCGCGTACTACGAGGGCCTGCTGCACGGGCTGCAGACCTACATCGCCGAGGTCGTGGCCGGAGTGCGCGGACTGCCCGGTGACGGCCTGCTCACCAGCCTGGTCGCCGCGCACGACGACGGCGCCGTCACCGCCGAGCAGCTCGGCTCGATGGTGTTCCAGCTGCTCGTCGCCGGGCAGGAACCGGTCACGAACCAGCTCACGACGGCGCTCGTCGCACTGCTGCGGCGCCCGGCGGACCTCGACCGGCTCGCCGCGGATCCCGCGCTGCTGCCTCGTGCGGTCGAGGAGCTGCTGCGCTACGACAGCGCTTTCGAGCTCACGACCTGGCGGTTCCTGGCCGAACCGGACGACCTGCACGGCCGTCCGGTGCCCGCCGGGGACTCGGTGATCGTCTCGTTGTGCGCGGCGAACCGGGACCCGCGCCGCTTCGACCGGGCCGACGACCTGGTGCTCGACCGCAGTCCCAACCCGCACCTGGCGTTCGGGCACGGCATCCACTTCTGCCCCGGGGCCGCGCTGGCCCGGGTGCAGCTGCAGGTGGCGCTCGGGACCCTGCTCGCCCGGCTGCCCGGGATGCGCCCGGCCGTGTCCCTGGAGGAGCTGGAGTGGATCGGATCCGTGCTCGGCCGCGGTGTCCGCGCGCTGCCGGTCTCGGCGCCCCGCCGCCGCCCGGCCGGATCCGGCGGGACGGCCCGGTGAACGCCGGCCCGGTCGTCGAGGACGTCCTGCGGGTGCTGCTCCGGCACCGCAGGGCGCCGCGCGGCGAGGACGCGCCCGGCCCCGGGGCGTTCGACGCCCAGCGCGCCCAGATCGGCGCCGCCGTCGCGGCCGGCCGGCCGATCCGGCTGGTACTGCCCGCGTTCCCCTGCAAATCGCCCAATCCGGCTAAGAGGTCGTTGCAGAAGTCCGGGAGCGGGTGCTGGGGGTGCGAGGAGCGGTGGGAGCATCGCAGCATGGCGAGGCCTCGGGTGACGACGAAGACGAAGATCTTCCGGATCGAGATCGTGTTGGTCGATGTCGAGCCGACCGTGCGACGGGTGGTCGAGGTTCCGGGTGAGGCCAGCCTCGCGGTCCTGCACGAGGTCGTGCAGGACGCGATGGGCTGGACCAACTCCCACCTGCACGAATTCGAGATCGACGGTGTCCGCTACGGGCTGCCTGATCCGGATTGGGACACCGGCACGCTCGACGAGGCCAAGACGAAGTTGTTCCGGGTGCTGGCTGCCGGTGATGACGCCGGCTACGTCTACGACTTCGGCGACAACTGGCACCACGTTTTGGTCGTCGACGCGGTCACCATCCCAGAGCCTGGGGTGCGGTACCCACGCTGTGTCGAGGGTCAGGGTGCGTGTCCGCCCGAGGATGTGGGCGGGGTGTTCGGCTACTCGGAGTTCGTCGACGCGCTCGCCGATCCCGATCATGCTGAGCACGCCGAGCGGGTCGAGTGGTGGGGCTCGGACCGGTTCGACCCACACCACTTCGACCTCGTCGCCACCGACCGAGCGCTGGAGCGTTTGGCCGGGGCGAGCGCGACGGCGCGGTCCTGATCCACCGCGAGGGGTCGTTCAGGGCAGACGGCGCAAACAGATCAACGCGCACGCCAGTTTCAGCAAGGCCTCGATGCTGGTGCGGGAGCGTTCGTAGCGCAGCCCGAGCCGCCGGAACGACAGCAGCCAGGCCATCGTGCGCTCCACGACCCACCGGACCCGGCCGAGCCGGGAGGAGTCTTCGACTCCGCGGCGAGCGATCCGCACCCCGATCCCGCGCCCGGTCAGGTAGCGGCGACACCGTGGATAGTCGTAGCCCTTGTCGGCGTGCAGCTTGCCGGGACGCCGCCGCGGGCGTCCGGCCTGGCCGCGCCGTTCGCGGACGCCGGGGTTGGTGTCGAGCAGCTCGGCCAGTATCCGGCTGTCGTGGGTGTTCGCGCCGGTCACGACCGCGTGCAGCGGCAGGCCGTTGCGGTCGCATAACACGTGGTACTTCGACCCGGCCTTCCCACGATCGGTCGGCGAGGGCCCCGTCTGTTCGCCGCGGCGCTTGGCGCGCACGCTGACCGAGTCCACCGCAGCTCGCGACCAGTCCAGAACCCCGGCCTGGCCGAGCCGATCGAGCACTACTCGGTGCAGCTCATCCCAGACCCCCGCCCGCTGCCAGTCGCGTAGCCGTCGCCAGCAGGTGGTCCCTGATCCACAGCCCAACTCGGGCGGCAGGTCGTTCCAGCCGATCCCCGTGGTCAGCACGAACACGATCCCCGCCAGCGCGGCCCGGTCCGGTACTGGTGGCCGGCCGGTCCGCGCGCCTCGCCGACGTGGCCGAGGACGGGGAAGCAGCGGCTCAATCAGCTCCCACAGCTCGTCGGTGACCAGTCGTTCGACCGTCGATGCCCTTGCCATCAACTCTGAGCATCACCCGACCAGGTCCATCTACATAGGACCAACACGCCCCGACTTCTGCAACGACCTCTTAAGACGAGCCGCTCCGTGCGGCGCACCTCGGACCCTCCACGGCAGAGTTCACCGCAGCACCCCTCTCGCCTGCCGCCGCCGTCGCCCCGACGGGCAGCGTCACCGGCCCCTGACCCCGCAGCAGCCACAACGCTGGCGGTATCCATCGGTAAACCGGTTGCCCCTCACGCCAGGGTTGGTCTATGTCTGAGCTTCTGGCACCCGAGCTGCTCGGCGTCGACCCGCGTGCCCGGTTTCTGCTGATCAACGCCGATGACCTGGGAATGCACCCCGCGATCGACCGTGGCATCTTCGCCGCCCTCGATCACGGCATCGCCCGCTCGACCAGCCTGATGACGACGTGCCCAGCGAGCGACGCGGCCCTCGACACCCTCTGCTCTCGACCCGACATCGCGTTTGGGATCCATCTCACCCTGGTACGCGACCACCACGACGACACCTGGGCCCCACGGGCACCCGCATCCGATATTCCGTCGCTGCTCGATCCCGACGGGCTCCTACCGCTGCACGCCGACGCCGACGAGCTTCTGGCCCGGGCGCTGCCCCGGGAGATCGAGACCGAGTTCCGGGCGCAAGTGCACGTCGTGCTCGAGCACGGCCTGCACCCCACACACCTGGACTTCCACTGAGCCTTTTTCAACCTGCCGTTCCGGCAGCTCAGGGGCCTGGTTGTGTGGGTGCAGACGCCGAGCTAGCGAGCCGGTGACCTGTGCAGCTGTGGTCAGAGCAGTTGCGCTGCAACCTTCGCGATCTCCTGACGCAGAAGCTCGCTGGTCAGGTTGAAAAAGGCTCACTGCCTCGCCGATGGTGGCCGGCGCGAGTTCTTCGACGCCGCAGCACGTCTCGCCGCCGAGCACGGTCTCGCTGTGCGGGTCTGGCTCGATCCCGGCCGGCGCCGAGCCCGAGCGGCCGGCCTACCCGTTGTCGATCACCCGTTCGTCGACAGCTTCGCCCTCGACCCGACGAGCAAGCCCACCGACTACGAACAGATGCTGCGGCACCTACCACCGGGGCTCACCGAGTGGGCCGTCCACCCGTCCGTCGACGATCTCGCAGCGCGCATCCGTGACCCGCACGGCTGGGCGGTGCGCACCAGCGACTACGAGTTCCTGACCTCACCCCGCGCCGCCGAGATCCTCGACCAGGAAGACATCACGCTGATCGACTACCGGCCACTGCAACGCGCGTGGCGCACTGCCGGTGGGCTACCCGCCTCAGAGGCGACCAGGTCGTAGGCGATCAGGTCGCCGGTGTGGAGATGTGGTCATCACGTCGTCGGTCGAGTCGGGCCACGGTCTACAAGTGGATCCGCCGCTACCACGCCGAGGGCTGGGCGGGTCTGATCGAGCGCTCCAGCCGCCCGCGCCGCTGCCCGACCCGCACCAGCACCGAGGTCGAGAACCGGGTCCTCGAGCTGTGCCGACTGCGTCATCGCGGGCCGATGTTCCTGGCCGGCGAGCTCGGGTGGGTCGCCTCGACCGTCGGGCGGATTCTGGCCCGCCACCACGCGGGCCCGCTGGCCGCGACCGACCCGATCACCGGCGCACCGGTCCGCCAACGCCGCAGCGGCCGCCGCTACCAGCGATCACGTCCCGGCGAGCTACTCCACATCGACGGGTGGCCGCCGTCGCGGCAGGAGAATCCCGCCTAGCCGAGAGAGAGTCTGGTTGTGCTTCATCGTCGCGTTGCGTCTGAGGAAAGCCGAGGTCAGCGCCGCGGGATGCTTCTCCCGTCTCACCGGATAGGATCGCGGTCATGTCTTCTCCTGAGCTCGGCCGACGTGTGCGTCAGCAGGGCGCGGACATCGATGCGCTCTACGAGATCAGCGAGCGCATCGAAACCAAGATCGACACCCTGGCCGGTGACACTGCTCAGCGCTTCGACACCCTCGACGGCGACACGACCCGCCGCTTCGACGGGATCGAGCGCGAGCTGCAGCAGAACCGGGAGCTGCTCACTCAGATCCTGCAGCGCCTGCAGGGCTGAGCCGGACGGGACCGGACACGCGGCGCTGCATCTGGTTCGTCGGCAGTCGACCGCGGGCTGAGCGGGACGTCGTCTTCGCTGGGCATCGGTGCTTCTGCCCGTCGTCGGGGCGGACGGTTTCGGTGGTTTCGATGATCCGGGTGGGGCCCGGTTAACGACGGTGGTGATGGGCCGAGAGGACCGCCGTTACTACGCCGCAGAGCCCTACTAGTGTCCTGAGTTGTTAAGAGGTCGTTGCAGAAGTCGGGGCGTGTTGGTCCTATGTAGATGGACCTGGTCGGGTGATGCTCAGAGTTGATGGCAAGGGCATCGACGGTCGAACGACTGGTCACCGACGAGCTGTGGGAGCTGATTGAGCCGCTGCTTCCCCGTCCTCGGCCACGTCGGCGAGGCGCGCGGACCGGCCGGCCACCAGTACCGGACCGGGCCGCGCTGGCGGGGATCGTGTTCGTGCTGACCACGGGGATCGGCTGGAACGACCTGCCGCCCGAGTTGGGCTGTGGATCAGGGACCACCTGCTGGCGACGGCTACGCGACTGGCAGCGGGCGGGGGTCTGGGATGAGCTGCACCGAGTAGTGCTCGATCGGCTCGGCCAGGCCGGGGTTCTGGACTGGTCGCGAGCTGCGGTGGACTCGGTCAGCGTGCGCGCCAAGCGCCGCGGCGAACAGACGGGGCCCTCGCCGACCGATCGTGGGAAGGCCGGGTCGAAGTACCACGTGTTATGCGACCGCAACGGCCTGCCGCTGCACGCGGTCGTGACCGGCGCGAACACCCACGACAGCCGGATACTGGCCGAGCTGCTCGACACCAACCCCGGCGTCCGCGAACGGCGCGGCCAGGCCGGACGCCCGCGGCGGCGTCCCGGCAAGCTGCACGCCGACAAGGGCTACGACTATCCACGGTGTCGCCGCTACCTGACCGGGCGCGGGATCGGGGTGCGGATCGCTCGCCGCGGAGTCGAAGACTCCTCCCGGCTCGGCCGGGTCCGGTGGGTCGTGGAGCGCACGATGGCCTGGCTGCTGTCGTTCCGGCGGCTCGGGCTGCGCTACGAACGCTCCCGCACCAGCATCGAGGCCTTGCTGAAACTGGCGTGCGCGTTGATCTGTTTGCGCCGTCTGCCCTGAACGACCCCTCGCGGTGGATCAGGACCGCGCCGTCGCGCTCGCCCCGGCCAAACGCTCCAGCGCTCGGTCGGTGGCGACGAGGTCGAAGTGGTGTGGGTCGAACCGGTCCGAGCCCCACCACTCGACCCGCTCGGCGTGCTCAGCATGATCGGGATCGGCGAGCGCGTCGACGAACTCCGAGTAGCCGAACACCCCGCCCACATCCTCGGGCGGACACGCACCCTGACCCTCGACACAGCGTGGGTACCGCACCCCAGGCTCTGGGATGGTGACCGCGTCGACGACCAAAACGTGGTGCCAGTTGTCGCCGAAGTCGTAGACGTAGCCGGCGTCATCACCGGCAGCCAGCACCCGGAACAACTTCGTCTTGGCCTCGTCGAGCGTGCCGGTGTCCCAATCCGGATCAGGCAGCCCGTAGCGGACACCGTCGATCTCGAATTCGTGCAGGTGGGAGTTGGTCCAGCCCATCGCGTCCTGCACGACCTCGTGCAGGACCGCGAGGCTGGCCTCACCCGGAACCTCGACCACCCGTCGCACGGTCGGCTCGACATCGACCAACACGATCTCGATCCGGAAGATCTTCGTCTTCGTCGTCACCCGAGGCCTCGCCATGCTGCGATGCTCCCACCGCTCCTCGCACCCCCAGCACCCGCTCCCGGACTTCTGCAACGACCTCTAAACCGTCCGGAGACTAGTCTGCACGTCCTGCTTGAGCGCTGCGGCGAGCCCGTCGAGAACCGCGGCGAGCCCGAACACCACCGGATCGGTGCTCGGCGGCACCTGCGCATCCGGGGCGGCCTGGGCGTGTGCGCGCGCTTGCAGACGCGGAAAGTCGGCCATGATCTTGGCGGCCTTTTCCGATACGCTGAGTAACCGATTCTTGTCGGTGTCCGGCGTTGCAGCGAGCGCCGCCGCGCGTGCGGAGTCCTGGTACATCGCTCCCAGCACGAAGTTGAACAACGTGTTGACCGCCCAGTCAAGCTGCGCGTCGGAGAAGCCGGCCGTCTCGAAGATGGCGTAACTGTGGTCCTGGTAGCGGGCCATCCCGGTGCCGTACGCGTAGGCGCTGATCGTGGCCGAGATCAGCCAGTGGTGAGCGACTCCCAGGTGGTAGGTGTGCATTCCCAAGTCGGTCGCTGCTTGCCTCCACCCGACGACGGCCGGGTCGAGCAGCGGGATCGACCGCCACACTCGATCGCTCGCCAGCTCGATCAAGTTGTCCTTGTCCTGGACGTGCCAGTACAGCGTCGGAGCCGATACGCCGAGGCCCTGTCCCAGCCTCCGCATGCTCAGCCCCGTCAGTCCCTTCCGGTCCAGTAGGTCGATGGCGGCCGTGACGATCTGTGACTGATCGAGGGTGTCCCGCGCCATGGCCGGAGTCTACCTCTAACGGCATTCGAGTCCCGGCTTGACGCGGTGATCGACCGTCTCTTACGTTGTTCGAGAGAGTCTCGAACGATGTTAGGGGAGGAGGTGTGTGGACATGAACGGACGAGATGGCAACGACCTGGCCATCGATATCCGCGGCCTGCACAAGGCGTACGGGGACAAGCGGGTCCTCGACGGGATCGACCTTGAAGTTCGCCCGGGCAGCGTCTTCGCGCTGCTCGGGCCGAACGGAGCCGGCAAGACGACGACCGTGCAGGTGCTGACGACTCTGGTTCTTCCGGATGCAGGTACGGCGATGGTGTCCGGGCACAACGTCGTCGAGGACGCCAGGGCGGTGCGCGCGCAGATCGGCGTGACCGGGCAGTTCTCGGCCGTCGACAAGCTGCTCACCGGCGAGGAGAACCTGCGGTTGATGGGCAGGCTGCGACACCTGGACCGCGCCACGACGGAGCGCCGGGCCACCGAGCTGATCGAGGCCTTCGAACTCGGGGGCGCCGCGCGCAAGCCGCTGCACACCTACTCCGGTGGAATGCGCCGCAAGCTCGACCTGGCGATGACGCTCCTCGACCGTCCGCGCATCCTGTTCCTGGACGAGCCGACGACCGGGCTCGACCCGCGCAGCCGGTCGGGCCTGTGGCAGATCGTGCGCGACGTGGTCGCCGACGGCACCACGGTCTTCCTCACCACGCAGTACCTAGAGGAGGCGGACCAGCTAGGGCATGTCTCCCAATAGGCGTGACCAGGTGATGCAGGCGCTGAGGACGGTGGCGGCGCGATAGGTGATGGCGAGTTTGTCGTAGCGGGTGGCCAGCCCGCGCCACTGCTTGGTCAGGGTGAAGTGGCGTTCCACGACGTTGCGGCCCTTGTAGGTCTCAACGTCGAGTCCGGGTGGTCTGCCGCCGAGGGAGCCGCGGCGTTTGCGGGCGGCGATCTCGTCGCGTTTCTGCGGGATGACGGTGGTGATCGAGCGGCGGGCCAGTGCGCGCCGGTTGACCCCGGATGAGTAGGCCCGGTCGGCCACCACGGCGTCGGGTCGGGTGCGGGACCGTCCCGCGCCGAGGCGGGGGACGCGGATGTCGGCCAGGACCTGCTCGAGCATGGCGCCGTCGTTGCGCTGCCCGCCGGTCACCACCACCGCCAGCGGCCGGCCCCGCCGGTCGACCGCGGCATGGATCTTCGTCGTCAGCCCGCCACGGGAACGGCCGATGCCGTGACCTGCGGGTTCTCGCGGTCCGCCGAGCGGGCTGGGCATGAACCCGTCAGGGGATTTCGTGTAGTTCGACCGTGCCCCCTGTGTCCTGCTCGGGGCGGGTGGTGTTCGTGGCGTGCTGGTGCGCCCGGTTGATCGTGGCGTCCACCGACACCTGTCAACACCGTCCAGTCGATCTCGCCCTTGGCGTCGGCCTGGGCCAACAGTGCGGCCAGCACGGTGTCCCAGGTGCCGTCAGCGGCCGAGCGCGCCGGGTTCAACATGATCTCGGCTGTTACCCCACTCGGAGTACTTCATTTTGACGTATTCACCGGCCGGTTCGACGCCACCATCTTCGTTGAGTTCCTTAAGAAACTCATGCATGACGCCCCCGGCCCCGTGTTCCTGATCCTGGACAACCACTCCGTACACAAGGCCCGCCTCGTCCGAGACTACGTCGCATCGCTCCGCGGCCGATTGAAGCTGTTCTTCCTCCCGCCGTACGCACCTGAACTCAACCCCGACGAGTGGGTATGGAAGAACGTCAAACACGATCAGGTCGGCCGCGCAGCCGTCACCCGACAATCGGAGTTCTAACCAGATGTCCCGACTCAGGTCAGATTGGTGCGGTGGCCCGATGGGCCGCAGCCGAGTCTGGAACGTGTCTATAACAGGGCACGGACGGGGAATAACGCGGTGGCCCGCACGGTCAGCGTGGCCAGCCTGCACCCCTGCCCCGACCTGGGCTGCGAGTTCTTCCCGCACGCAACCCAAGCGATCAAGCTGGTGCGTCGCCGCCGCCCCCTACGGCCCGGCGGGAGGTGGAAGACCGAGACGGTTGGATCCGTGGCCACTGAGGTGTTCTCAGTAGCGTGGTGATCATGTTGTGCGGTCGTATTCGGTGTGGAGTAACACGAGCGCGGCGGCGGTGATCGCGCCGGTGCGCCAGGGACAGAGGGTGACTCGCTGTAGCGTTGCGAAGGTGGTCTTGAGCAGGGCGTTTGCTCGTTCGGCGAGTGCTCGGGTGGCTGAGTGCAGGCTGTTGACGGTGCGCTGATCGACTGTTCGGCCGCCGGCGGGGATGGGTTTGATCGGCACGGTGAGTCGGTGGGCCTCACCTTCGTAGCCGAGATCGCCCAGCGCGGCGTGGTCATCATCGATCCAGTGATCGAGGTCTTCGAGCAGACCGGGGTGGGCTCGGGCACAGGTCACGTCGTGTTCGCGCCCGGGTCTTCCCGGGGATGTCCATAGCGGCCATCCATCCGGGGCGGACACGACCTGGACGTTCCCGCCGTGGCGGTGGTGTTTACCCGACCACCACAGGTCGACCCCCGCGGTGGGGCCGAGCGCGCGGCAGCGGTCGGTGGCGATCAGGGTGCCGTCCAGGTGAACGTGGGTGTGTCCGGCGAGGCGGGCGGCGAGCAGGGCACCGTGCAGCCCGGGTGCGGCGCTGGCGAGGACGTCGATGCCTTCGTGCAGGTAGCGATAGGTGGTCGCGGTACTGATCGCGTTGTCGCGGGCCAGGTGCCGGACCCGGGTGGCGTCGCAGAACCAGCGGATCACCAGCACTGCCTGGGCGAACGGGGTCAACGCCCGCCGCCGGGGGCGGGTACCGCGGCGACAGCGTTGAGCGGCCAGAAGCCGAGCCAGGTAGGCCACGGTGTGCTCCCCGATCGGGAGGACAGCGGTGTAGGTGACAGGATCGGACATGCGGGGCCTCGGAGAGTTCGTTGATCTTGGTCGACCAACTGCTCTACCGGGGCCCTGCCCCATGTCCTAGACATCTCCACTCCCTCGGCGTGTCGCAGCGGAACGACCACCACTACTGAGAACACCTCACTGAGCCTTTTTAACCTGACCAGCGAGCTTCTGCGTCAGGAGATCGCGAAGGTTGCAGCGCAACTGCTCTGACCACAGCTGCACAGGTCACCGGCTCGCCAGCTCGGCGTCTGCACCCACACAACCAGGCCCCTGAGCTGCCGGAACGGCAGGTTGAAAAAGGCTCACTGGTCGATCGAGACCCGCCTGCACTGGGTCCGCGATGTCTGCTTCGACGAGGACCGCGCCACCGCCCGCAGCGGTCACGCCCCGCAGGTCATGTCCGCGTTGCGCCTGGCCGGCGTCACGAACATCGCCGCAGCGCTACGCCACCACGCCCGCAACCCTCACCGCCCGCTGATCACCTACAAGATCACGTGACGACTTTGCCGGGACCCTGGGCCCTGACCCGAGCGCGGTGCCTGGCTGGGCTATGTCACCACCCTCACCTGCACTCCATTCCCGGAAGAGCCAGATATTCGCTGAACTCGTCGAGTCAAATGCTTCGGCTGCCTGAATTCGCTCTGAACTCAAGCTGGTGATCTTGCCGTCCGGCAGCGTCGACCACCGGTCAACGTGCGGAACATTGCGTGCCAGAATATTTCGAACGGACCACGGGTGAACATGCGTAGCCACAGCCAGCAGAACCCCATCAGGATCGTCGAGATGACGGCGAACACCAGGTACGCCCCGTAGACGTTCTCAATCTTTGGCCACGGACCGGAGCCGGCCATGGTGTACATGAAGATCACGCCCAGGATATTCTGCAGAAGATAGCAGCTTAGAGCCATGCGCCCCACCAAGCCCAACGCGCGTCCCACCCGTCCGACCGTACGTCGGACGTAGAACTCGGCGACCAGGGCAAGGATACCAAGGGCCACCACTGTGGCGGCCCCGTAGCGACCGAACAAGATGACGTAGGGTCCGAACATCTCGGTTCTGCTGAGCAGATAGTCAAGCGGAAGAGCGGCCAGGAATCCGCTGCCGATGAGCCAGTACCGCAGGCGATGGTGCCCGGGCGCGAAGATGCCGATGCGGTAGAGCTTCGCGCCGAGGAGGAACGTGACCAATCCCATCAGCATAACGGTGAAGAACCCCTGGTCAGGCACGAAGCTGGATTCGATGATGTGGCTGAAGCTCGCTTGCACCTCCGACCACCAGGTGCCAGACCTCAGGTCGACCGGCAGTGTAGACCTCTCCGTCGTCGTGGCTTGTTCGTAAGCCTGGTATCCGCTATATCCGACATGTCCGAGATGGACGCCTAGGAAGAGCCCGATCAGCCACCACTGCACCCGCTCGCTGGTCAACAGCAGAAAAGCGACAAGGAAGCCGGCTACCGCGTAGGCACGCAACACATCGAACCGAACGAGGAAGATGAAGTTCAGCAGACCGGCGACGAGCAGCAGGGCAGCCCGGACGGGATAGGCACCGGGCCAGCGCCGGCCGCCGCGCAGCGCCGACTGCCGTTGGATTTCTAGGCCGATGCCGAACATGACGGTGAGCAGGCCGATGAACTTGCCATTGGGCAGCCAGGCGGACACGCTGCCCAGCCAGGCAGGGGCAGTGCCGCCCGCCTCGGCCCCCACGGACGCCGTGAAGATCCAGACATTGGAGGCCAGGGTTCCGATAATGGCGATGCCGCGCAGCACATCCAGAGCAGGCACCCGGTTCGACGCCCTGGTGACCCCCTGACCCACCACGGTGTTGCCGGCCGCGGTGTGGGTCGGGACGGCATGATCTCGCCCTGATGGTGGCACGCTGTTGGCAGCTGATTCACCCATTTCCCTGATTCTTGGCCTTCCGTGTCAACGGTGTATCAACGCCGATTCAGGTTCCGGCGCGACGAGCCACGCCACCGGTCGGGCCGCGCCAGTCGCGACGGGCCGATCAGGGATGGGCAGGGCGCGGCAACCGCAGGACGAACCTCGCCCCCGGTCGGCCGAGGGCTCCAATACCGTCACGGCCTTCGACGGTCAGGTCTCCCCCCTGCGCCCTGGCGAGCTCGCGGGAGATGGCCAATCCCAGCCCTGCCCCGCCGTCGCGGCCGCGGGCCGGGTCGGCCCGCCAGAACCGGTCGAACACCACGTCCACGTGCTCGGCCGAAATACCTGGGCCAGTATCGGCGACGCTGAGCAGCGCCTGATCGGCGTGGGTGGACACGGCCACCGTGACCGTGCCCCCGCGCGGGGTGTGTCGGACCGCGTTGGTGAGCAGGTTGCTGATGATCTGACGGACCCGGGTGTCGTCCCCCCTCGCCAGGCACGGCTCCTGGGCCTGGATCTTCACGGTGATCCCGGCCGCCGCAGCGAGCGGTTGATGGGTGTCGCCGACCGCAGCGGCGAGGCCGGCGAGATCCAGCCGGGTGGGATTCAGCGACAGCACCCCGTTCTCTGCCAGATGCAGGTCCTGCAGGTCGTTGATCAGCCGACGCAGGTGCTGGGTCTCCTCCAGCATCGATTCGATTACTTCGGGTGCGGGTTGGAAGATCCCGTCCTGCAACGCCTCGAGGGTGCCGGTCAACGTAGCCGCCGGGTTGCGCAACTCGTGGGAGACATCCGAGATCAGCCGCCGACGCGACGCGTCCGCGCTGGCCAGCCGGGCAGCCATGCTATCGAAGGCGGCTGCGACCTGACCGACCTCGCCCCGGTCGCTGAGATCGACCCTGGTGTCCAGGTCCCCAGAGCCGATCCGGTGAGCCGCCGCGGACAGCCGGCGCAGCGGGGTGGTGACTAGTTGGGCGATCAGGACAGCAGCCCCAGCCGTAGCGGCCAGTATAATCAAGGCGACCAGTAACGTCTCGCCGGTGGCTAGCCCGGTCACGTTGAGTGTCGCGGCCCCGGCCGACCCGAGGAACAGCAGCACAGGCGGGGCCATCGTGGCCCGCGCGACCTGCTCCTGGCACTGCGCCCAGGCTTGCACAGCGGCGAGGTCATTGCCGGTGATCTCGACCGGGAAAGCCTGGGTTCCCAGGCCGAGCAGGGGCTCGACACCGCGCTGTTCCAGACAGGCGGCGACCTCGGCGTCGGGCTGCGCAGCGCGCCGCTGCTCATCGGTCAGCCAGCTGAGATCGACCAGCTCGGTGGGGTATTCCCCAAGCACGTCGGTGCCGTACACTCCGAACGTCGGTGTATAGGGATCCACGATCGCATCGGGTCGGGCCCGCAGCGCCGCGCCCGGCATGCCGCGCAGTCGGTCGGAGTCCAGCAACACCTGCCCGTCGCTAGTGGTCAGGGTGATCCGTCGGTCGTAGCGCTGACCGAGTCCGCGCACTAGGTCAGCCGCGCCGTCCCAGCTAGTGAGCCCGACGCCGTAGTCGATCAGCTCCTGGTGGATCATCGAGTCGTTGCTAAGCGTACGCGAGGCCTCGTCCTGTACCGCAGTCTCCACGTTGCGGGTCACCAGCCAGGCGGTCACCGCGACCAAGACGACCGACAACACTACCGTGGCCGTGGCGATCCGCGACCGGACGCTACCCAGCACCGGTCGGATCCTCGGCCAGGCGGTATCCCCGGCCTTTCATCGTCAGCAGGTACCGAGGCCGGGCCGGGTCTGGCTCCATCTTGCGTCGTATGTTGGACACGTGCATGTCGACCGTCCGCTCCATAACCAGGTGGTCAAATCCGGCGATCGCCTCCAGAAGCTGCCGTCGCGAGTACACCCGACCCGGGCGTTGGGCCAGGGTCTCCAGCAGGGTGAACTCGCGGGCGGTCAGCTCCACCGGTTGCCCGGCCACGCGGACCGCGCACCGCTCGAGGTCGATCTGTAGCTCACCGAACTGCAGCACGGCCTCGGCCGCGCCGGCGCCGGCGCGCCGCAGAACCGCCCGCACCCTGGCCATCAGCTGGCGCGGGCTGTAGGGCTTGATCACGTAGTCGTCAGCACCCAAGTCGAACCCGAGCAGTTGGTCCTCCTCAGCCGACCGGGCAGTGATCAACATGACGGCCATCGGATGCTCGCCGCGGACCGAACGGAGCACGTCCAGACCGTCGAGGTGAGGCATCATGACGTCGAGCAGGACCAGATCGGGCCGGCGCTGGCGGATGGCGTCGATCGCGGCCCGCCCGTCGCCGACAACGAGGACGGCGTACCCCTCCCTGACCAGGTATTCACGCAAGACGAGGGCTTGTTTGGTATCATCTTCAGCCACCAAGACCCTGGCCACCGCCCGAACCTCCACGCACCCGGCCTGCAGTGATCGTGTCGCCCCGTCGGCAACCGGCCGCCAGCTGTGCGGCCGGGCCCGCACCAGCGGCTCGGTCCCCGCCAGCGGGCCAATGCGCTGGCTATCCGACCAACCAGCTGACCACGACCAAATCCGACGATCCATAGTATCGCACCGATCAACAGTCCGATGGTCCGCCCGGTCCGCAGTCCGGCACCGCCCAGGGTGACCACGCCGAGTCCAACGACCCCCGCTCCATTTTGGGTCCAGCACCGCGACCCCCTTGGGGGTTAACCCGGATCTTTCGTCGGGCAGTCCCGGCTTGATCGACACCGGTGCTCGTCGGTGTGGTGGCGCTGATTCTGCCTGGCGGGTGTGACAGTTCAGCCGAGGTCGCTCGGGTGGGCGCCGGTTTCCACTGGTCCGGTCGGGGTCCTGGGTCGTCGTGACGGCGGGGTCGGGCTCAGCCGGGGACGGCGAGTGCGCGCAGCCGGGCGAGGCCTTCGCAGAGCAGCCTGGCCCAGGGTGCGTGGGCGGGCAGGTGCAGGACGGTTCGGCGGGCGTGCCGGGCTCGCTGTGCGGGCTGGGAGAACAGCCGCAGCCGGAGTCGTTTCGGTTCCCAGCGCCGCGCCGGGTGGTCGGTGTAGGCGAGCATCTGCGCCCAGGCGGTGACCTCGCAGGCGAGCGCGACAACGGCCTGCCAGATCCGGTTCTGGTCGAGCTCGTGCAAGGGCAGGTTGGTCAGCCCGGTGTCCTTCGCCGCCCGGATGCGGTCCTCGGCGCGGGCCCGGCGGCGGTGTCGTAGCTCGAGGTCGGCGAGTTGGCGGCCCGCTCCACCGGGGTGTGTGTTGGTGGCGAATGCGGTGTAGCGCAACCCGTCCGGGTCGGTGATCCGTAGCTGCGCGCCGGGGTGCGGGCGCTCGCGGCGGACGATCACCCGCATCCCTTTCGGCCAGGAGGTCAAGTTCATCAGGCCGGTCGCCTCGATGACCCAGGCTCCGGGACGGGGCTCGCGGTCGGCATCGAGCGCGGTCTGCCAGTCCGTGGCCGGGAGCGCGGCGAGCTGGTCGACCAGAGCCTGGGACAGCCCGAAGCCGACTGAATAGGACAGACGCTGCCCGGCCAGCCAGTCGAGGAGCTCATGCGAGGCACCTGCGCCGTCGACCCGGATCAGAACTTTGCGGCCGGGACGGTTGCCCGGGCGGTGGTCGGGGAGCTGGCGCAGCGCCGCCCGGATGACGGTGACGTGGTCGGTGGCGGTGTTCGACCCGGCGTTCCCGGGGCGTAGCAGCGCCGCGAGAGGCTCACCGGTCCCGGCCGCGCCGTGGTCGCAGAACGCCCACAACGGATGGTGCCCGAAGCCCTTCTTGAACGTCGGTGCGGCGCCCTGCTTGTCCGAGTGGGCGGTGATCAGGGTGGCATCCACGTCGATGACCAGCGGGTTCGCCGCGTCCGTCTGGTGGTCGGGAGCGGCGGAACCGGCCAGCGCCCACACCTTCGCCCCGAGAGGCGTGTCACGCGAGCCGTGTAAGCCGCGGGTGGACCAAGATCGACCGCAGTGATCAACACGGCGGTCGGGAGGGACACCCACGTGAGCGAGAACCAACCCGATCCCGACGGTGAGACCGCGGCTGCCCGCCGGCTTGCCGAGGCGCTCGACCCGTCGGCGATCGACGCGCTGTTGGCCGATGCGAAGGCCGCCGGTACCCCGATCGACGGCGTCGACGGACTGCTCAACCAGATGACCAAGGCCGTGCTCGAACGGTCGCTGCAGACCGAGATGACCCACCACCTCGGCTATGACCGCGACGACCCCGCCGGACACGGTACCGGCAATTCGCGTAATGGCAGCGCTACCAAGAAGGTGTCGACCACGAACGGGCCGGTGACGATCAGCGTGCCGCGGGACCGGAATGGCGAGTTCGAGCCGCAGATCGTGCCGAAACGCGCCCGTCGGGTCGGCCAGATCGACGAGCTGGTGCTCTCCTGTTACGCCCGCGGAATGTCGACCCGCGACATCGAAGCGCACCTGCTCGAAGTGTACGGGGTGGAGGCGTCACGGGAACTGATCTCGAACATCACCGATGTGGTGACCGACGAGATCGAGATCTGGCGGAATCGGCCGGTCGACGAGGTCTACCCGATCGTCTATATCGACGGTATCCGAATCAAGATCCGGGACAAGGCCGCGGTCACGATCAAGAGCGCGCACCTGGTCATCGGCGTGGACGTCGAGGGCCGCAAGCACGCGCTGGGCTGCTGGATCGCCGAGACCGAGGGCGCGAAGTTCTGGCACGCGGTGCTCACCCAGCTGCGCAACCGCGGGCTGCGCGACATCCTGATCGCCTGCTGCGATGGCCTGAGTGGTCTTCCTGAAGCCATCACCAGCGTCTTCCCCGACGCCGTCGTCCAGACATGCGTGGTGCACGTGATCCGCAACGCGATGCGGTTCGTGTCCTACCAGGACCGGAAGAAGATCGTGAAGTCCATGAAGACGATCTACACCGCGCCCACCGTCGAGGCCGCCGAGCTCGCCCTGAAGGATCTTGACACCGAGTGGGGACGACAGTACCCGGGAGTGCTCGACGTCTGGCGTCGTGCGTGGAACGAGTTCATTCCGTTCCTCGACTACCCGCCCGAACTACGGCGGATCGTCTACACCACCAACACCATCGAATCCATCAACTTCCAACTCCGGAAAATCACAAAGACTCGCGGG
This sequence comes from Pseudonocardia sp. HH130630-07, assembly GCF_001698125.1. NCBI lineage: Bacteria > Bacillati > Actinomycetota > Actinomycetes > Pseudonocardiales > Pseudonocardiaceae > Pseudonocardia > Pseudonocardia sp. HH130630-07. The sequence goes on from NZ_CP013855.1 coordinate 268,581, forward strand.
CACTTCCCGTCGGACGAGGCGGCGATGAAGCTACTCTACCTCGGCCTGCGGAACATTCCGAGCAAGAGAGGAGGTGAGTCCGGAACCGGAACACATGGCTGGAAAACAGCCCTGAACACCCTGGTCGTCCTCTTCCCTGGACGACTTCCTCTGTGATAGCTTAACCACATCAGTCACCCGTGGCTTACACGGGAACCGTGACAGGCTCGGGCTGGTTGCCCTTGACCGTGAGCACCCAGTGCGCACCACGGTCGTGGAGGTACTCGACATGCTCGCGTTGGGTATGTAGCGCGCCCGCGGTCACGACCACGCCGGTCAGATCCATGCTGGTCAGAGTGCCGAGCAGCGGTGCGAACGCGGTGATCTCGTTGGTATTGCCCGCGACATCGATCTGCCCGAGCACCACGCGGGTGTCCTGGTCGATCACCGAGAGCAGGTGCCTGCCCGCGACCACGTTCCCCTCACGGTCGGTGTGACGTGACCCGCGCACGGTCTTGCCGTCCACCGCGAGCACACGACGTCGACCGGCAGGCACCCTGGCCGCGCACAGGCGCTGCACGAACGCGCCGATCACCGCGTCGAACCGGTCGGCGTCGATCCGGCCCAGGATCCGGCGGATCGTGGACTCCGACGGACACCGACGGTCCACGCTCAGGCAAGCGGCGACGTCGGCCGGCAGGTCGGTGACCCACTCGGCGACCGCAACGAACGATCGGGCACCGGCCGCAACTGCGCACACCGCGACGGTCAGCACCACGACCAGCCTGTGTCGGACCCCGCGACGGTGACGCGGATCGACCACCCTGCTCAGTGCCTCGGCCAGATCCGGGGCCAACTCGACCGGATCAGGTAGCTCCGCCCCGCCCACCTGGTCGCAGAGGGCAGCGATCGACAATGAGCCTTTTTCAACCTGACCAGCGAGCTTCTGCGTCAGGAGATCGCGAAGGTTGCAGCGCAACTGCTCTGACCACAGCTGCACAGGTCACCGGCTCGCCAGCTCGGCGTCTGCACCCACACAACCAGGCCCCTGAGCTGCCGGAACGGCAGGTTGAAAAGGGCTCAATGATGCAGGCGCGGGCACGACACTCCGATGATCAAGGCTGGCGTGAGAACCGCCATGATCACCACAAGGGTCGTGCCCGCACCTCTATCTCGGCCGCGTGTCGTCGCAGCTCAGCGCCCACTTACCGCGACTTTGCCGACCCCCTGCCGCGTCGTGAGCTGCCAGAGATTCGTTCGCAGTTCGTGCGGATGGTGGATGACGGGATCGGGCGCGAGTCGATCATGTCGGCGCTACGGCTGAAGCGTGCCACGTACTTTCAATGGCGGCGTCTGTACCGGGAGGGCGGGGTGCAGGCGCTGGCCGTGAAGCCCTTGCCGGGGGCGAAATCGAAGCTGACTGAACAGCAGACATCGCAATTGCGGAGTTGGCTGGTCGGGCGTGATCCGCGCCAGTTCCAGTTCGACTTCGCGTTGTGGACCCGGGTGATCGTCGGTGAGTTGATGAAGACCCGGTTCGGGGTGGAGATGACCCCGCAGGGGATCGGGCAACTGCTGCGTCGTATCGGGCTGTCGCCGCAGCGACCGTTGTACCGGGCCAGTCAGCAGGACCCAGAAGCGGTCCGCCGGTGGCGAATCGAGGAGTTCCCCGCGATCCGGGCCCAAGCCCAGCGTGAGGGGGCTCAAGCTGTACTTCGGTGACGAGGCCGGCGTGCGAACCGACCATCACGCAGGTACGACGTGGGCGCCGGTCGGACAGACGCCGGTGGTGGAAGCGACCGCCGAGCGCGCCGGGTTCAACATGATCTCGGCTGTTACCCCACTCGGAGTACTTCATTTTGACGTATTCACCGGCCGGTTCGACGCCACCATCTTCGTTGAGTTCCTTAAGAAACTCATGCATGACGCCCCCGGCCCCGTGTTCCTGATCCTGGACAACCACTCCGTCCACAAGGCCCGCCTCGTCCGAGACTACGTCGCATCGCTCCGCGGCCGATTGAAGCTGTTCTTCCTCCCGCCGTACGCACCTGAACTCAACCCCGACGAGTGGGTATGGAAGAACGTCAAACACGATCAGGTCGGCCGCGCAGCCGTCACCCGACAATCGGAGTTCTTCGAGCTCGTGGTGCGCGCACTTGAACGCCTCCAGAGACTGCCCGACGTTGTCCGTGGCTTCTTCCGTGATCCATCGCTGGCCTACATCAGCGGATGATCAGTCCGCTCGCCAACTTTCCCTTTGGTATCGTAGGCGTCTCACAGCCTTTCCCAGTAGGTGCTGGTTGATCATGTGGTTCGGTCGTGCTCGACGTGGAGGAGAACGAGCGCGGCGGCGGTGATCGCGCCGATCCGCCAGGGGCAGAAGCTGACCCGGCGCAACGCCTTGAAGGTGGTCTTGAGCAGGGAGTTCCCGCGTTCGGCCACAGCCCTGACGGCGGAGTGCAGCGTGTTGACGGTGCGCTTGTCCTCCGACAGCCCACTGCCGGTGGGGGTCTTGAACGGGCAGGTCAGGCGGGTGTTCTCACCGTCGTAGCCGAGGTCGGCGAGCACGACGTGGGTGTCGTCGGTCCAGTCCTCGATCGCGTCGAGCAGGCCGGGGTGGCCGCGGGCGCAGGTGGTGTCGTGCTCGCGGCCCGGGCGCACCGGGGATGTCCACAACGGCCACCCGTCAGGCGCGGTGAGGACCTGAACGTTCCCGCCGTGGACGTGGTGCTTGCCCGACCACCACAGATCCACTCCCGGGGTCGGTCCGGGAGTGCGGGAGCGGTCAGTGTGGATCACGGTGCCGTCGAGGTGAACGTGGGTGTGCCCGGCGGTGCGGGCGGCCAGCAGCGCGCCGGGCAGCCCTGGCGCGGCGGCCAGGACGTCGATGCCTTCGTGCAGGTAGCGGTAGGTACTCGACAGGCTCAGCTGGTTGTCGGCGGCGAGCTGGGCGACCCGGGTGGCGTCGAGGAACCAGCGCAGCACCAGCACCGCGTGGCGGTCACAGTCCAGCGCCCGACGCCCGCTGCGAGTCCCGCGCCGGAAGCGTTCCTCGGCCAACAGCCGCGACAGCAACGACGCGGTGGGCTCCCCGATCGGGAGCACCGCGGTGTAGGTGACAGGTTCGGGCACGCGGGACCTCGGTGGTGAGTCGATCTTTGAGCGGACCGACCTCTTCTACTGGGGTCCCGCCCCCTCGTTGAGCACCTCCACGTCACGGCGTGTCGCCGCCAGCCGCTCCCCACTACTGGGAAAGGCTGTCATCGGTACCACCGAACTCAACATCCCCCATGCAGTAAAAGCCGCCACCGCAGCCGCCGACCACCTCACTCGCCTGGCAGCCACCGGATCCGGGATCCCCCGGGGGGTCCCGGCGGCCGGTGGCCGTTGGTCGGTGGCTGAGCAGCCCCGGGTGGGCGGGGCCGTGGTGTGCTGGTGCCACCGCGGCCCCGCCCACCGGTGCGGGGAGCGGGTCAGGCCGCCGCGCGCGGGTCGACGACGGGGCCCGGGTGCCGCAGGTGCTTGCGGGCCTCCAGTTTTTCGTCGGAGGCAAAGGTCAGCATGTCTTCTCCGTCCTTGCAGGCCATGAGCACGACGAAGCGGAGCTCGGTGTTCCCGGGATTGGCCGCCTGGTAGTGGATGCGGTCGCCGCCCGGCTCCAGATCGTGTCGCCGGCCCGCTTGAGCACCGGGGCGTCGCCCTCGAGTTCGACGATCATCTCGCCTTCGAGGACGTAGCCGTAGACCGGTCCGGGGTGGCGGTGGGCCGGTGTACCGGGATTGTTCGGTTCGACTGATACGACGACCGTCATGAGATGGCCGCCTGCGGGCAGCTCGGTCATTGGGTGCTCGTCGAGTGTCTGGATCGTCGTGCCGTTGAGTTCGATCACGGTGCCTCCTGGGTGTCGCTACGGGACGGTCAGGCCGAGACGCTCTGGACCGCCTCGGTCGGCCAGGTCGTGCGGTGGTCGGCGAGGGTGAGGATCGCGCCGGCGTCGTCGATCGGCGGGTAGATCCACTCGCTGTTGATGGTGTGCTTGAGCTTCTTGGCCTCGTCGCCGGTCTGGGCCACGGTGCGGTCCCAGCCGGTGGTGAGCACGGCCCCGTACGGCCCGAGGCTCAGGCAGGTGACGTACGGGTTGGGGGCGAACGGGACCAGCGGCAGCCCGAGCACGTCGGCTCCGACGTTCGCCCCGGCCAGCTTCCCCTGGGGGACGGCGTGCTGGCAGCTCTGCATCACCACGTGTCCGCCCTCGGCGACGGCGGCGGCGGTGTCGCCCGCGGCGTAGACGCCGTCCACCCCGACAACCCGCAGGTGCTCGTCGACCTCGAGCCTGCCGATCGCGTCCCGGGTGCCGGGGATCAGCTCGGTCAGTGCGCTGGCCCGCATCCCGGCGGTCCAGACCACGGTGCGGGTGGGGATCACGGTGCCGTCGGACAGGACGGCCCGCTCGCGATCGACCGACTGTAGGGAGACGTTGAGCGCCAGCTCGACCCCGGCGTGTTCCAGCGCTGCAAGGATCTCCGGGCGGGGCCCGGGGCCGAGCTCGGGGCCGACCGTGTCGGCACGCTCGACCAGGACGACCCGCACGGGCCGGTCGCCGGCGACCGCGCGGAGCCGGGCCGGCAGCTCGGTCACGACCTCGAGGCCGGTGAACCCGGCACCAATCACAACGGCGGTGAAGCGCTCGTCGCCGCCGGCTACCGTGCCGAGCCTGCTCACGTGCGACTCCAGCGCGGCAGCGGCCGGCAGGGTGTCGACGTCGAACAGGTGCTCGGCGCCCTCGACCAGGGGGGTCAGCACCCGGCTGCCTGAGGCCAGGACCAGGCGGTCGTAGCTCAGCTCCAGCGCCGAGCCGTCACGGCCGAGCGCGCTGACCGTGCGGGCCTCGGTGTCGATGCCGGTGACGATGCCGGGGATCCGCCGCACCCCGATCGGCCCGAGAACGCGGTCGAGTGCCACCCGCTTGCCCTGCGGGTCGTCCTCGTAGAGCCGCGGGCGGATCGCCAGGTCGTCTGCGGCGCCGATCAGGGTCACGGTCACGGCGTCCTCGGCTGCGCCGGCCTCCTGCCGGGCCCGGATCGCCCCGGCCGCGGCCCAGACCCCGGCGAAACCACCGCCGATAACCAATATACTTGACATCTAGATTCTCCATCCTCGCCGGCGCAGGTGCGCACTTCAGGGAAACAGGTGGGACGGTCAGCCGGTGGGCTGACGGTCGTAGGCGCTGCGGGTGAGGCGCTGGGCGTCAGGTGCGTTCTCGTCGACTTCGGCACGGATGTCGGCGATCGTGCGGCTCGCGAGCTCGCGGCGCCACGCCATCTCCGCTCGGCGCATCGAGATGCTGATCGCACACGGTGCGCCGAACGCGGAGCGCGGGAGAGCAGCGCCGACACCGTGCTGGCGGATCTCCGCGCAGCGGAAGGCCTCCTGGGGGCCCTCGATGGCCGCGACGACGTCCATCAGCGTGATCGAGGACGCGGCCCGGGCGAGCCGGAATCCGCCGCGCGATCCCGGGACCGACTCCAGGATCTCCGCCTTGGCCAGCACCTGGAGCTGCTTGTTGAGGTAGGGCGCCGGCAGGTCGTGTCCCGCGGCCAGCTTTCCGACCGAGACCGGCTGGTCGTCGTCCAGCCAGGCCAATGTTAGGACGATGTGAAGGGTCCACTCGACGCCCTGGCTCATCCGCATGGCCTATACCGTACAATCCGGATACTTAATGTCAAGGTTTGGGTGTTGACATACCGGCGTGCTGCACCACATGTCCGGAGCACGCGGAGGATCAGGTCGAAGTGCGGCGTGGTGGCCAGTGCCGCGGCGTCGGCGTCCCGCACCTCGAGCGCCGCGACCAGCGCCTCGTGATCGCCGGTCGTGTCGGGCAACGACGGGTCGTCCAGGAGCTCGATGAGCACGTCGCCCTGCGGGCGGTCCTGGCCGAGGCGACGACGGCCCGGTGGAACCGCACGTCGGTGGTGACGAAGGCGCAGGCGTCTCCGGCCGAGGAGCGAGCGCCGCTCGGACAGCATCGTGCGCAGGCGACGAGCCCCTCCGGGGCGGTGCGGACCGCGGCGAGCCGGGCGGCCTCGACCGCGCGGTGGACCTCGAAGACCCCGGTGATCCGGGCGCGGCAAATGCCGTCGTGGACGCTCAGCGACCGCTCGTCGGCCGGGCCCGGGGTCGGCAGCGAAGATGCCGTGGCCATGCCGGACCTCGACCAGGCCGTCACACGCAAGCTGCTGGACGACCTCGCGGGCCGAGGAGCGGCCGACCCCGAACTCGTCGACCAGTTGGCAGGCGGAGGTGGGTGATGCCACGTCAGCCCGAGGTGTTCACCCGCGCGCTCGACCCTGACGAGGCCCAGCTTCTGGTCACGATCACTAGGACGGCGCGCGATCGTGTTCGCCTGCGCCGCGCCGGGATCGTGCTGGCCTCGGTACAGGGCTGCAGCGCTGCCGAGGCGGCTGCGATGTACGCGGCGAAGCCGCAGTACGCGCGGGAGGTGATCCACGCTTAACCCGGGGCTTTCATCGCGGTTCGCCGAGCGGGGCGTGTCAGACCCGAATCCGCGAGTTGCGCTGGTGGCCGGACTGGGGAGATGGCGATAGGTGCCCGCTGACCTGCGATGATCGTGTTTGCGACGACACGACATTGCGGGTTGAGAGGACACCTATCAGGTGCGAACAGTACGCAAGCGACGCCCGCGGTGTGCGCGGGTGCGTCTCGGCGCGCCGGACGCGGCGCTGACCAGGTTCTCCGGGCTGGCCGCGGTGACCGAGCTGATCGACCGGCTCGGGATCATCGACAAGCTCGACGCCGCGGTCGGGCCCATCAAGGACCGCGACCGCGGGTGCAGCGCCGGGCAGATGCTGGTCGGCATGTCGGCGGCGCAGCTGTGCGGGGAGGACTTCCTGGTCGGGCTGGACCGGCACCGCGCCGACACCGCCGGGCAGGCACTCACGCCGGTGCCGGGGTTGGCGTCCACGACCGCCGCCGGGCTCGCGCGCAAGTTCATCGAGGGGCAGTGGGCGGCGGTGGAGACCGGGCTCGGTGACGTGCACACCACCGCGCTGGACCTGCTCGCCCAGGTCGACCCGGACCGGGCCGAGCAGCTGACGGCGGACGTGACGATCGATCTGGACACCACCGATGTCGAGGTTTACGGCCGGCTCAAGCAGGGCGTGGCGTTCAACCACCAAGGCCAGCGGGTCGCCCGCCCGCACGTCGCGACCTGGGCCGACACCGCGGTGGTGCTGGCCGCTGACCTCGGTTCGGGCCGGGATGACCCCCGCGCCACCAGCGCCGAGCTGTTCCACCGGGCGCTGGCCGCGCTCCCCGCGCAGGCGCGGGCGGGGCGAGTCCGCGTGCGTGCGGACGCGGGCTACTTCGCCGGGCAGCTCGCCCGCGCAGCCCTGTTCGTCGGCGTGGAGTTCGCCATCGGCGCCCGACGCATCGCGCCGCTGTGGCGCATCCTCGACGGCGTCGCGGCCGACGGGTGGACCGACGCGATCGACATGACCGGCGCGCAGGTCGCGGTGGCCGACTATTGCCCGAACTGGTGGCCCGCAGCGACCCAGCTGCTGATCCGTCGGGTCCGGCTCGACCTGGACCACGGCCAGGTCTCCGGTGACCCGCGAGCGCGGCGCCGACGCACCCTGCACCCCGCCCAGCGGGCGCTCCCGCTCGACGACCTCGCTACGGTGGCCAAGGTCGACGGGGTGTTCGCCTACTCGTTCATCGTGACCAACCTCGACGTCTCCACACCTGCCGCAGCCGCGCAGGCCGAGTACTGGTACCGCCACCGCACGAAGGTGGAGAACCTGTTCCGCGACACCAAGCACGGCGCCGCGCTGCGCCACCTCCCCTCCGGACACCTCGCGGTGAACCGAGCCTGGATGTGGGGCGCACTCCTGGCCGCCACCACCAGCGGGTGGCTGCACCACCTCACCGCCCGCACCCGCGACGGGCGCCTGGTCGGGCACGGCGTCCGCGGCGGCCAGGCCATGATCGCCACCCTGCGCCGGCGGCTGATCACCATCCCCGCCCGCCTCGTGCGCCACGCCCGCGGCCTCACCCTGCGCCTACCACCCGGCGAGCACCTACTCGCCGAGGTCCTCGCCCGCGTCCGCGCCCTGCCCGCTCCGTCCTGACCCGGCCGCACCGGCCCCGACCAGCACAGGAACCCGCCACCCGAGGCGACACTCGGGCCGCCCGCTTGCCCACCACCCAACTCCCGACCCAAGCAACATCAACTTTGGCCGACCAAGATCAGCTCATAACCTACTCGCGGATTCGGGTCAGAAGGCTGGAGGGTGCCACTGACCAGCAAGGATGGGGATTGCTGAGGTCCCGTATCCGCGCGAATCAGGAGCACCCTCCAGGTGAAGAAGGCTATCGGGTTCTACTCGTGCCCGGACATCGACACGGCCGCGACAGCGGTGGTGTCGCATGCCGGGACGAGGCTGCTGACCGAGACCATCGGCAAGGTCGGGCTCGACCACGCTCTGTCGCAGGCGTTGGAACCGTGGCGGCCGCGGTTGGCGGTGCACGACCCGGCGAAGGTCCTGCTCGATCTCGCGTTGACGCTGGCCGCCGGCGGGGACTGCCTGTCCGACATCGCGCTGTTGCGTGCGGAGCCCGCTCTGTTCGGTCCGGTGGCCTCAGACCCGACGGTCTCCCGCACGGTAGATCGCCTCGCCGCCGACTCGACCGCGGTGTTGGCGGCGATCGATGCCGCCCGCGCCACGGCTCGGGCGAAGGTGTGGGCGCTGGCCGGTTCCGCCGCTCCCGACCACCAGACGGACGCGGCGAACCCGCTGGTCATCGACGTGGATGCCACCCTGATCACCGCCCACTCGGACAAGCAGGGCGCCGCACCGACGTTCAAGAAGGGCTTCGGGCACCATCCGTTGTGGGCGTTCTGCGACCACGGCGCGGCCGGGACCGGTGAGCCTCTCGCGGCGCTGCTACGCCCCGGGAACGCCGGGTCGAACACCGCCACCGACCACGTCACCGTCATCCGGGCGGCGCTGCGCCAGCTCCCCGACCACCGCCCGGGCAACCGTCCCGGCCGCAAAGTTCTGATCCGGGTCGACGGCGCAGGTGCCTCGCATGAGCTCCTCGACTGGCTGGCCGGGCAGCGTCTGTCCTATTCAGTCGGCTTCGGGCTGTCCCAGGCTCTGGTCGACCAGCTCGCCGCGCTCCCGGCCACGGACTGGCAGACCGCGCTCGATGCCGACCGCGAGCCCCGTCCCGGAGCCTGGGTCATCGAGGCGACCGGCCTGATGAACTTGACCTCCTGGCCGAAAGGGATGCGGGTGATCGTCCGCCGCGAGCGCCCGCACCCCGGCGCGCAGCTACGGATCACCGACCCGGACGGGTTGCGCTACACCGCATTCGCCACCAACACACACCCCGGTGGAGCGGGCCGCCAACTCGCCGACCTCGAGCTACGACACCGCCGCCGGGCCCGCGCCGAGGACCGCATCCGGGCGGCGAAGGACACCGGGCTGACCAACCTGCCCTTGCACGAGCTCGACCAGAACCGGATCTGGCAGGCCGTTGTCGCGCTCGCCTGCGAGGTCACCGCCTGGGCGCAGATGCTCGCCTACACCGACCACCCGGCGCGGCGCTGGGAACCGAAACGACTCCGGCTGCGGCTGTTCTCCCAGCCCGCACAGCGAGCCCGGCACGCCCGCCGAACCGTCCTGCACCTGCCCGCCCACGCACCCTGGGCCAGGCTGCTCTGCGAAGGCCTCGCCCGGCTGCGCGCACTCGCCGTCCCCGGCTGAGCCCGACCCCGCCGTCACGACGACCCAGGACCCCGACCGGACCAGTGGAAACCGGCGCCCACCCGAGCGACCTCGGCTGAACTGTCACACCCGCCAGGCAGAATCAGCGCCACCACACCGACGAGCACCGGTGTCGATCAAGCCGGGACTGCCCGACGAAAGATCCGGGTTAGGGTGTGTCTCCCAATGCGCGGAGCCAGGTGACGATTGCCTTCAGGACGGCGCCGCCGCGGAAGGTCAGGGCGAGCTTGTCGTAACGGGTGGCCAGCCCGCGCCACTGCTTGACGTGGCAGAACCCGCACTCGACGACGTTGCGGTTTCGGTAGTCGACCGGATCGAATGCGGGCGGTCGGCCGCCGCGTGAGCCCCGTCGTTTGCGGTGTCCCTGCTGGTCAGAGGGCTCCGGAATGACAGCGATGATCCGGCGCTCGCGCAGGTGCCGGCGGATCGCGCGTGAGGAGTAGGCCTTGTCCGCGCGCACGCGTTCGGGCCGGGTCCGGGGTCGTCCCGGGCCCGGTCGGGCGATGCTCAGGTGCGCCATCAGGTGCGGAAACATTGGCGAGTCGCCGCCCTGGCCGGGGCCGAGGAGGACCACCAGCGGGCGGCCGTGCCCGTCAACGAGCTGGTGGATCTTCGTCGACAGCCCTCCGCGGGACCGTCCCAGCGCGTGATCTGCTGGTTCGGCGAGCAGATTCGTGTAGTTCGATCCGGCCCCCTGTGTCGCGCTTGAGGGTCGCGGCGTGCTGGTGGGCACGGATGATCGTGGAGTCCACGCTGACCGCCCACCCGAGCACCTCGGCGGCGTCGGCCTCGACCAGAAGAGCAGCCAGGATGTGGTCCCAGGTGCCGTCGCCGCTGTAGCGGCGGTGCCGCTTCCACAACGTCTGCCACGGCCCGAACTCGGCTGGGACGTCGCGCCAGGGAAGCCCGCACCGATACCGGTAGATGATCCCCTCGAGCACCCGGCGGTCATCGCGGAACGGGCACCCGCGACGACCCTCGGAGGAGGGCAACAGCGGCGCCAGACGGGCCCACTGGACATCAGTCAGGACAGCGGTACGCGGCACCGATCAAGCATCGCGCACCCCGCTCCGCCTATCTGGGAGACACGCCCTAGTCCTGTCAGGCCAAAAGGTCTCCAGGGTGACCCCATCAGGGGAAGCGGCGCCAGAACATGTGTTCGGCGATCCAGTAGCCGGCAGGGAGGTCATCTACGAAGGTCTCCGGCTCCTCGGCCATCTCTTCCCACGGGTCGTCGTAGGCGTCGCAGCCGCACGCTCCAGGGCACAGGCTGTTTCGCTGAGCATGCCGGCGTTGACGAGCACCGCCGGGGCGCGGGACTCAGCAGCGCGTGTGGCGCGGTCACGCTTGACATTGCTGGGCCCACTCGGTCCGCCGCTCGGGACACGAAACGCACTCCTCGATGAGCGGCCGGCGGCGCCTGCCGCCGAGACTCTTCCCGTTTACGGCGAGTACCAGCAATCGAGCGGATACCCAGATCAGCCAGTTCCGCGGCTCGTAATGAGCAATGAGTCAACAGATTCGGGGAAGTGGGAGTTCGACGCCCGCGCCAAACTTTTCATTCCTCTGAAGGGGACGTGAGTCTGACTGGGCGAGAGCTGTACGCCTGCTGCGGTAGTCTCGACATTCGCCTCGCGGTAGACCAGAAGAACCTCACGGAGGTGCTTCGAGAAGTCGCGCCGGAACTGGGAACGCCCTTGCTTGGTGTCGGCAAGCTCGGATCCGAACTGAGCACGAAGTATTTCCCAGGAAACCGTCGACGGACGTCTGAGGTAACTCATGCGGTACGTCAGCCAGCAGTATATGTCGAGACGTAGGGCACTGCCCCTGAGAGCTCGGAGAGCTCCGAGGTCAATCGGAACGGGATGGTTGGTGACTTCATCGAAGAAGTCACCTGACAAGCGCACGACGGACGGGAACAGAGTATGAGCGTCGGGATCGTCGCTCGGTCGCGACCACAGATTATATTCACTTGCCACGTTCATCTGACCGCCCGCAACTCGATTTTCTCCTTCCCAGCGAACGGCCAGGGACGCCTGGAACAAGCGATCGCTTTGCTTCATGAGCCGAGTGATGGTGCCGTTCTTGCCCCCGGTGGGGCTCAATCCCAGCTGTCTCATGAAGTCACTGAGGTTGCGTCCTAAAATTAGATCGCGGCTCTTGGTTCGCAACGCCTCAGTGGAGAGCCAGTTCAGCAAGAGTCTCGGCATGGCCCCGTACGGGTAGCCGGTCGATCCTGGTCGCACACTCAGAGTCAGGTCACCATTGCGTCGTTCCCAACGGGGCTTGTCCCCTGGGTCTCGGTACGGTAGGGAGGTCTGGGTGAACAGCCGGGCGAGGAATCCGATTTCTTGCTCGTCCTGATCCCACAGCTGCGCCGCTGCACGTAGGAGCCGCAGATCCCGACTGGGCGCATCCGCCATGACGCGAAGCATGCCATGGCGCCCCGCGAAGGTGTGTGACTGGGGTCTTTGGCGTGTCGTCCACGCATAGATCGCCGACCGCTCCCCTGTTGCGCATAACTTGCCGACCCAAACACCACGTACCTCTGGCTTTCACGAAGCCAGGAGTCACGTGGGAGCTGGGGTGCAGGTCCGACCGAGGATCGTCGAGGGCGTGACACACGCATAAGTTGCCGACCACAGTCCGAGCTCGGAGCGCGGTGGACGTTCAAGGTGCGTAGCGCACGACATGGTCGGCAGCCACTACAGGAGATCTTTACCAACAGGAGAAACTACAGGGTTGCTGGAAATCAGGGGTCTACCAGCTGTTATTCAGGGTGTCAGTCGGCAAGATATGCGCGAAGGGTCGGCAAGTCATGCGTGTGTCAGTGTCGTCGGTCGGCAAGCCATGCGCAGCGACAACTTTTATGATACTTGCTCCCTAACGTGGCTCCTGGATCTTGAACGTACGGTCGGCGATCTATGCGTGGACTGCGAGGCGGTGGATGTCGACCCGCCGATCACGACTCTCGACGTCGCGGCTGACGGCTGTGCCGGGCGACGCATAGCTTCAGCAGGTCGTGACGACCGTGGTCTCGAGTGACGGCACGGCGACTCGCTTGTCGGCGGCGGACGCTCCACACGCCTCACACCCAGCGTGGCCTGGGCCGGATCGGCAAGTTATGCGCCGCGCCGCGTCTTCATGGTCGGCAAGGTATGCGCGGCTTTCGCCACTTCAGTGGTCGGCAACCGGCCGAAATATGAGTTGAGCTGTTTCTAACTGTGTTGTCAACGTGCCCGTGGCTCGCTGACCGGCACCGACCTGGTCAGATGATCTCGGACTGGGCACCGTGGCAGTTCGACGAGCGAGATCCTGCTAGAGGAACGCTATGCAGCTTGATCTGACGCGTGACGGGCTACGGTCGGCTTGTTATGCGTGGACGAGTTCCTGTCAGGCGGCAGTCACTCTCGCGAGAGTCGGCTGGTTATGCGTAGACGAACAGCGTGGGTCGGCAAGGTATGCGTGGACTGTCCGCAGCCGTCGCTCCGGAGCGTGGACCGGATGGGCTTGGACATGGGCGACTGGAGAACCTTCGTCCGCCAGCGTGTTGGGGCCCCGTCTCCGGATGCCGAGACCTGCAGCGCGACTGCCCTTGGGTGGGGTGGGTCCTAACGGCGCCGTCGTCGTTGCCCGTACACGGCTTCGAGCGCCACGGAGACGAGCGCGCTTCGTGACGTGGCACTCGTGTCTGTGACCAGCCAGTCGAGGACGTTGTACTCGGATTCGGTGGCGCGGAAGGAGAACGGCACGAGACGTTCAGAGGGTGAGGCTGCACGTCGGCGGGTCCGGGTGAGACGGCTTGCGAACAGGCTGTCGGCTGGCCGCTCCTGGCGGTTCTGGTCGGCGACGAGGTCGGCCAGTTGGTCCTTCGTGCGGTCCACGGCGTCAAAGACCAGTTCAGCGTTGGTCTGCCGGTCTCGCCTCCGTGCTGCCTCCAGCGCCTTACGAACCGAGGGTGACACGTAGACGATCGCCTGAGAGGTCGCCGTGGTGTCGGCTTCGTCCTTGACGTCGTCGGCGCTTACTCGGGGAGCGGGGCGTTGCTTGAGTGAGCTGGGCTCGGGCGGGATGGTCGGAGGCGGCGAGCTGTCAGCAGCCGGCTCGGACTGACGCGCCTGTTCGACCTTGACCGGCTGGGGCTCGTGCTTCACCTCGGACTGGGGCTCGTGCGCTGTGTCTACGCGAGTCGGCTCTTCGACCGGAGCGGCTTCTGGCCGGTTTGGGCGCTTCCCTGGCTTAACCAGGCCGCGGGCCGACGGACCGAACGAGTCAGCAAGACTATTCACTGGGCAACTCCTTCGGACGCCTCGCCTGCCGGCTCGGGTTCTTCTGCGTGACGAAGCACTGCCAGTACTTCGAGGGCTAGATCTCGGTAGTCCCCGGCGACAGAGGCAGCAGTTGCGGAGATCCTCGGGCCTGAGCGCTTGCCCTCGCGCAGCTCTGTCCACCACGCGGGCTGACCGGCGAGGTCCTCCTCCAGCTCGTGGGCGAGCCGGCCCAGGCGTCGGCCGTCTTGTGCAGTCTTCTCGCTGAAACGGATGAGAGCGGAGAACAGGGGTGACTGACCCCCGAACGCTTCGCTGATCTGGTTGCGCACCTCGTCGTGGATGCTGGTCGACCGCACACCCGTCCCGAACAGGACAGCCCCGAGCAGGCTCAAGCTCGGGTTGTATTGCTGCGCAACGGTGAACCGCTGAGCGACGTTGGACATGCCGTCGAGGCCCGCCCCGTCGCTACGAGTGGGGATGAGGATCCATCGTGCGGCGTAGAGACACAGGTCGACGAGGAAGGTCGCTTCCGGCGGCGAGTCGATCAGCACGAAGTCGTAGTTCGGGGCGACAGGAGCCAGGGCGTCACCGAGGGCCATGTTCACGGCGGGCCCTCGTCGGCTCATCTGTGTGACCGTCCACGCCAGGAGCTCGTCCAGCTCGATCCCGCCGGGGGCAACGTCAAGGCCGTCACGTACCCCATGTGCTGGCTTCAGACTGTCGCGTCCAGTGATCGCGTCGAACAGGTTGCGCCCGTGGTCGTCGACGTCCGAGTTTCGGTAGCCGAGATCACGTGCGACGTTGGCCTGACGGTTGAGGTCGACAAGCAAGACGGAGAACCCTGCGCCGGCAAGCTGCCCGGCGAGGTTGACCGCGATCGTAGTCTTACCCACGCCGCCTTTGTCGTTGACCAGCGCAACAGTTCGAGCTAGTGCCTCGTCTCGAGCGATACGCTTGGCATGGTCTGGCATCGACACTCCGGCTGGGGTTGTCACTACTACGACCTCTCTTCGCCACCCATGGAGACGGCAGTACGGCTCCGCTCTCTGCAGGAGTCTACCGCTCCCCTCCGACGCCACTCCAGGTGACACACCGCGTGGATCGCACCCGCTGTTTCGAAGTAACACGAGATAACGACTCTGTCGTCAGAGTAATGGTTACCTGGTGTAACCAGTGAGCTGGTAGCGGAACGGTGCATGGAACAACATAGCGAAAAATCAAGCCTGCGACCGGCTCTGCACGACTACTGGAAGTATAGGATGCGCGGATAAAACGGATGACACATTGCAGCGAGCTGCAATGTTAGGTGCGTTACATGCAGGGTCAGACACGCCTTAAAGAGGCAGCTTGCACACATACTTAGAGACACTGAGCGATAGACTTGTGGAGACAAGGATCGTCGCGTGGTGACTTCTAGTTTTCCGAGCACTGCTAACCACGGTGATCAATGGCATGTCACTCGCCTTGACAGTAAGGGCTGCAACTGTAATTGCCACTGCTGTTGTCGGAGCCAGCGCAGCTGTACGAAGCCAGACACTTGCGCGGGCTAGTGCTACTACTATCAGGCGTACTATCACTTACGAGGCATCTGAGCTGGGCTTATGTGTCACGCTGGCGGGCCAAAGCCGAGCTGCACGCTGACAGACGAGTCCCCAATCAGATTGAGGGACGCCGCACGCGGATACGCCGGAGCCGTCGAGCCGATGTTGTGGCAGGCCGGTGATGGTGACGGGTCTCGCGCAGCTGCCGAAGGTGCTCGCTGAGGGCTTCTCGCGCAGCTGCCGCGCCGGCGCGACCGGCAGGTCGGTCAAGGAGCACTCGGTCGAGGATGACGACGGGTGCCGAGCCGAGTGCTGCGGATGCAGCCGGTCGTGGTGTTGCTGTGGGTGTGGTGCGGCGGAGTTGGCCGATTTGGTTGGCGCGAATTTCGTGGTGTCGGTTGGTCCAGGGGCGTAGGCGCCAGCCGATGATGCGGAGTGGGTCGTGGGCGTTGGTGGTGACGGGTCCGCGGCGGGTGGGTCCGTGGTCGGGGTGGTGTTCGAGGGCGTGGCGGAGTCCGCTGATGGTGGCTCCGGCGTCCCAGTGGGGTTTGAGCATGGCGCAGGCGCGCCAGAGTTCGATCTTGCTCCGTTGTCGGCCTCCTAGGCCGAGAAGTGCAATGAAGGTGCGTGTGGCTGCTCGTCTGTCACCGGGAGTGTCGGGGACGTCGTAGAAGTGCCACGAGCTGTGGATCGTGAGTCGTCGCCGTTCTGTCGCAGACAAGGGTTGAAGACCAACGGAACGTTGGGAGAGGTCGCCAGTTTCTTCCACAGGGGTGTGACCTGCGGTGTCGATGAGGGTGGCGGTGGCTGGGGTGAGCAGGGGTGCGGGTGCGTGGATGACGAGGGCGTAGGTGGGTGTGCGGTTGGTGGTGGTGGCGAGGAAGTCGGCGTTGGCGCCGGGTTCGACGACGACGAGCAGGCCGGCTTGGCGGGCCCAGGCGATGAGGCGGGAGACGGTGCGGGTCGCGCGGTCGGCGGCGGCGGCGATCTGGGTGTGGGGGAGTCCGGTGATGAGGCCGGTGTCCCAGTCCATGTGCCAGATGATGCGGTGCAGCATCGCGGTCCAGGCGTGGCGCTTGTCGGTGCGCCAGTCCTCGTTGTCGACGAGCCGGGCCACCAGGCGCAGGGCCTCTTGCTGGGAGGTGAGGACCCGATGGTCCAGGGCGACGAAGTTGCGCCACCCGGGGTGGGGCTCGAAACCGCGCCCGAGACGTGCCGCGGCACGGGCGCGGCCGCGAGCTAGGACGCGGGCGCTGGGCTCGCGTGTGCGGATGACGCGGCCGGGTCCGTTGGTGGGTCCGGGTGTTCGAGCGTTGCGGCCGCGGGGCGTCCGACGTCGTACGTGCGTGGCGCGGATACCGAAGCCGCCGGTGGCGGGTGGCTGGTCGGTGAGCTGGGTCTGGTGGATCAGGCAGAGCTCGTGGATGGGACCGGAGGACGAGGCCAGCGTGAAGTGACCGTGCTCGTAGCACGGGACACACCATCCTGTGGTCGCTGCAGGTGAGCGACCTGGATCCGGGCACGACAAAGTCGCCCCGTGTCCGTGCTGGCTGGTCTCCGGTCCAGGATGTATCCTGGACACGCGAAAGCGCCCCTTCTCGACAGGTGGGGAGTGGGCCCCGGTTCGCCGGGGCTACGACATCAGCGGAACCGCAGATCCGGCTGGTGTGGGAACGAACGAGGGCGGCCCCCTGGCAGGGGGGTCGCCTCGTTCTCGTTACGAGGCTTTGTCGAGAGGCAGCGCCTCCTGCGCCTGCTCGCGAAGCTCAGGCCGGGGTAGGCAGTAGGCCGGGACCGGCAGACCGGTCGCCTCGCCGAACACCTGCACGACGGCGTCTCCGATGGAGATGCCATCGCGAGCTGCGATGGCCTCGGCCCGGTCCCGCATCACGCGCGGAAGTCGGACGTTGGTCGATACCCGATCTCCTCGGTGCGGCTGCGGCATGTGCACTTTCTACCGGATGCTCCGGTCAGACGAGTGGCCGCCACGCCGAATCCGTACCGGGTACGTGTTTCTCTGCGTCGACCGTTGCTCCGCGGAGCAACCAGATCGCAGCCTCCGGCCGGGAGCGCGTGGTCAACTGTGCGCCGTCGGTCGGCCACCTCCCGTCCGACATCTCCGTCCGCGCGGCCAGTATCATCGGCTTGACCTGCAGTTTTGCGATCGCTCGCGACCCCCGCGGGCGAAGATGTGCCGGGGCGTCCAGATGGGCCATGGCCCGTGTCAGATTTTCACTGACAGCAACTCGGACATTCTTCGGTCGCGGTTAGGGCGTCTCGGAGGTGCTGGTCGGTCGAGGTGCGGGGGGCTCGAACAGGGTGGTCTGGCCCGCCACCGCGGTGGTGGTGGCGGGGTTTCGGGCGGTGCACTTGCGGCAGTTCGCCGGGTCGGTGGTGGCGCTGAGATCACCGGTGGTGGCCAGCCCGGACCAGCTCTGGTGGCAGGCGGGTACGGGCAGCTGTAGGTCGCCGAGCCAATCGCGCCAGGTCACGTCGTGCACGACGCGGGAGTGTCCGATCCGCAGACGGTGCCCGGCGAACGCGGCCGCTTGGGCGCGGGCGTAGCTGGCGGGATCGAGCCGGGCGCGGGGGATCAGCTCCAGCGGTGCGACCACGACAGCCCTCCGGGTGTAGCTCCGACTCGCAGGTCAAAGCCCAGGCTCGCACGGACCACCGACAGTTACCGACGTCGTGACCGGACCACACCTGCCGGGTACAGCCCGCCCGCGTGCCCAGCTCGGGTCCGAGGGCAAGCGATCACGCAGTGCCAGCGCAGTGATCGCGCGGCAGCCGGGAGCGCCAGCGACCCGTGCAGTGGCCCCTGGGCCTCTAGCGTCCCCGCCCGGCTGCCGCGGCGGGCATGGCACCGGACTCCGAGTCGCCGCCGGCGCGGGCCGGATCCGGACGGACGGCCGCGAGAGGTGCGGGGTGGTGTTCAGGCCAGTGGGCAGCAGGTTCGGTGTTCCTAGGATCGTGCGGGTGACTCGATCTCGTACTGCTCAGGCCGGGCCTGCTCGTGTGCGGTGCCGGGAGAGCGGGCCGTGCGCGAACTGCCCGTGGCGGCGGGACTCCGACCCGGGCGAGTGGAGCACCGAGCAGTGGCAGAACATGCACGCCACCACCGGCGAGCGCGGCGCCGAGGCGCCGGTCGGGGCGCCGTTGTTCGCGTGTCACCAGAGCGGCGAGGGCCGCGAGCAGGCCTGCGCCGGCTGGTTGGCCGCGGTGGGTGCCGATCACCTCGGGGCGCGGCTGGCCATCGCCCAGGGACGGCTCCCGGCCGAGGCCCTACAGCCGGACCCGGACGGCCCGGCCCTCTACGGGTCGTGGGCGGAACTACTGGCGGCGAAGACCCCACCCGGCGAGCCTGACGTGGGGTGGTGATCGCTGTCGCGAACCGCTCGACCGGTTCGGCCACGGCCGAGCCGGCTGGGCGGCAGGCTGGGGAGATGGTTCCCGACGTCGACGGTGCGCTGCGAGCCCTCGGGCTCGACCCGACCGACCCGGCCCACGCCGCCGACGTCGCCACCGTCCACGCGATCTGGCGCCGGCAGCTGACCCGCCCACCCTCGGAGCAGGAAACGAGCACCGCCAGGCGGGGGCTGCGGCTGCTGCCGCCGGTCGAGGACGCCGCCGGCTGATCGGCGGGCACCTCCCCCGGTGGTCCGGCCGGTCGATCGGTGGGGGTCTGGGGCCGGCGCCGGTCAGCGGTTCCGTAGGTGGGTGCGGACCGGTGCGTGCAGGTCGGGCATCAGCTCGTCGAGCTCGTCGAGGTCGACCCAGCGCACGTCGACCAGTTCCCGCGCCGACACCGCCGCGGTTGCGGCGGCTGTGGCTGCGGTGGTGGTGGGGCAGTCGAGGTAGATCATGTCCCGGCCAGTGACCGGGTGGACCCGCCGCGCGATCTCCGACCGTGCGACGACCACGATCCCGGTCTCCTCGAACGCCTCCCGCTCGGCCGCGCGCTCAGGGGTCTCGCCGGGCTCGATCTTCCCGCCGGGGAACGTCCACGGCGGCCGCCCGTCAGCGCGTCGGCCGAGGAGGATCCCGCCGGGGCCGTGCACCACCGCGACCGCGACCGCAGGTGTCGCCACCGGGGTCAGCGGGCGTCGCCCTGGCGACGGACCCAGTGCGCCAACATCGGGCTGGGGACGTCGGAGTGCACGACGGGGACGTCGTCGAGCTCATCAAGGTCAGGGGCCAAGTCCAGGGGGAGGACCCAGGTGAGGTCCTCGGTCAGGCCGTGCTGGCGCAGGCGGGTCAGGACGGGGCGGCCCGCGGACAGTGAGCGGGCGACGACCTGCGGGTCCTCGGCAGCAGTGCTCATCGCGCCAGTGTGACCCGCGGAACTGGGGTTCCGGTGGCGACGCGCGGGGGCAACCGCCCGCCCTGCTGGGCGGGGTCGGCGATCGGGCAGCTCGGGTCGCAGCACCGGTCGGTGCAGGTCAGAGCGTGGTACTGCCGCTGGGTCCAGCTCACAGGCCCCACGGTGGCACACGACACCGACAGTTCCCGGCCGACTCGGGGTATCGGCTGGGCGCCGGTACGGGCGCTGAGGGATGGTCGAGACGTGCTGGGGTCACCGGGGCCTGGTGGCGTGCTCGGTTACCGGGCCTGGCTGGAGCGCGTCGGCCACGGCGAGCAGCGCCGCGGTGTCAGCGATGGTTCCGTCGCCGGTGGGGGCGGCGAGGACAGCGGCCGGGGTCGGGAACGGCGCGGCACCCTGGTGCTGGTGGCGGGCGACCGCGGCCCGGATCAACTGGGCCTGCTCGCTGGGGGTGGCGCCGTCGGGCACGGGTCCGGTGAGCCAGGACGCGATCTCGGTGAGGCCGTCGCGGCACTCGAGGATGCGCCGGTAGTAGCGCAGCGCAGACGGCCCGCGGAGCGCGAGAGCGACCCGGTTGGCCGGAGGGAGCAGGATCAGTACCGGGAAGGTGGCGGCGACGAGTTCCCACAACGGTGCCAGGCGGTGGTACTCGTGGCGCCGGCGCAGGTGTAGACGGAGCTGCAGTAGACCGCGAGCGCAGGCCCGGGTAGAGCAGTCCGGCGAAGAACACAACGATCCCCGTTGCCAGAGCGGGCGGTGTCCACGCTGCGGGGCAGGTGGCATCCCAGCGCGCAGACCACCAAGCCGCCACCGGCCACGCGCAAGCTCACCCGCACCGACGTGGAGTGCAGGCCCCGCGCGACCGACCAGGTCAGGTAGGCACCGCGGCAGGTCGCGTAGAGCATGAAGACGTTCCCGACCAGGTAGAACGCCAGCACGGCCGGGGAGCTCGAGGTGCCGTAGCCCGCTCCGCGCTCGCTGGGGTCGGTGGCCAGGAACGCGACGAGCAGAGCTGCGGCAGTGGCCCCGGCCGCCAACGGTTCCCGATAGCCGCTGCCGCGGCGACGGACCTCGCCGACGACGGTGGCGCGGCGGACGGAGGCAAGCAGCGACAGCAGCAAGGAGAAGAACGCGGTGAGCAGAACGTTCTGCGCGAGCTTCGGGGACTGGCCCAGCGTGCTGGTCGGCGGGGCGATCTGCGCGGCGAGCTGGGCGCTCAGTGCGACCGCGACCAGCACGGTGGCACCGGTGACCGCACGCAGACCTCGATCGTGTGGAGCCCGGACGAGCTGGCTGATCTTCCAGCCCGCCGCGGCGATCGAGGCCGCCCACATGACGATCTCGGCGATCTCGACCGGTGTCACAGCCATGCCTGGTGATCGTCGAACGCGGCGCGCAGCCGGCTCTGGGCATGATCCTCATCAGCGGGCACGGTCACGGCGAGGTTCTCCAGCAGCAGGCACCACTGGCGGATGACCGTCGCGACCATCTCGGCTTCCCGCTCGATCGCCGAGCTGTAGCCCACCGCACCGCCGGGAAATCGTGGCGGAAGAACCAGGCGAGGTTGGCGCCGACGTCACCGGCTGGTGCTGCCGGACGCGCCCCGGGTTCGCGCTCACCGGTCCCCCCCGATCAGGGCACCCATTTCGGCGACCGCCGCGAACACATCGTGACGTGCCGCGGCCGCCACCCGATCGAGCCCCGCCTCCCGCTCGGGGTCACCGATCACGGTGCTCATCGGTGGCTCGTGTGCGATGACGGTGGACACGACATCCGGATGCGCGACGGCGAGATGCAGCCCGATCAACGCGCCGATGCTCGATCCGAGGACGACAGCAGGGCGAGCGGCCACCGCCGTGACGACCGCAGCGGCATCCGCGGCGTGGCGCCACAGGCTGATCCCTGCCGGGGGTACGCGCGCATCGCTACGCGAGAGACCTCGCCGATCGTAGGAGATGACCCGGAACCGCTGAGCCAGCCGATCAGCGAGCTGCCTGGTCGCTCCCGCCTCGGAGACCCCACCCTGCACCAACAGCAGCGGCGGCGCGTCGTCGCGGCCCGCGCCGAAGACCTCGCAGTGCAGTCCGGTTCCATCGTCGGCGACGACGCGCCGAACCCTTGACCCCGCACCTGCCCCGGCCGCGGTCGTCATCTGATCCACACTCCCGTCCGAGCCTCGATCTCTCTCCCGACACCGCGGGCCGACGCCGTGACCGAGATCCGGCGCCGCGGACCGGGCGAGACCCAGCCAGGCGGAGCAGGAGCGGGCCCTATCAGGCCGGTGTCATCCGGTGGGCCTGGTCGGTGTCGAGCAGCGCGTGCATCTGTTCGGGCTGCAGGTGGTGTCCGGTGAACCGGCCGATCGCGGTCAGCGCGGCGCCGGTGCCGGCGGTGAGGAAGTCCAGGCCGGCGATCGCGCTGTTGACCGCGGCGGAGTTGG
The DNA here is from genome assembly GCF_001698125.1 of Pseudonocardia sp. HH130630-07. Lineage (NCBI taxonomy): Bacteria > Bacillati > Actinomycetota > Actinomycetes > Pseudonocardiales > Pseudonocardiaceae > Pseudonocardia > Pseudonocardia sp. HH130630-07. The sequence goes on from NZ_CP013855.1 coordinate 290,945, forward strand.
TGAGGATCGGGGTCCAGGCGTAGTCCAGGGTCGCCGACAGCACGGTGCCGTGTTCGGCGAACGACAGGCAGTGCATGCCGCCGGCGTTCCAGTACTCCGACGCGGCCCGTCCACCGGTCGAGACGTGGCGCAGCACCGGCTCGGTGGAGCCCTGGAAGTCGTTGTCCTCACACGCCAGCACGATCCCGCCGCCGAGGTCGCGCACCCGTACCCAGGACACCGCGTGCGGGGAGTCGAGAATCCGGTCGATCGGCTCGGGGATGTGGTGGGCGCCGAACCCGTCGAGGACCTGGGCGACGCTCGCCCCGGTGCAAACGGTGATCGTGGCCGCATCGGCAAGCACGGTGCGCGAGATCCAGTGCCCGGCGGTGTCGTCTGTCATCGGCTCACCCGGCCGGGGCGCGGAACTCGGCCGAGGCGCCCGGCGCCCGCCCCGCGCCGATCGGGACCGGCGGAGGTGCTGATGGTGGAAATGCGCTGCTCCTGACGGTATCGGGGTGGAGGTAAGCAGTGGGCGCAGCGTCGCACGCGGCCCCGACAGCGACCGGCCGCCCGTCCTCGCCCGCCCCGGACACCGCACAGCGGGCTGCGCGGTGCCACCGGCGCGGGGGCGGTGCCGGGGCCCCGGGGCGGGATCGGACTGGTCGTCCGGGTAGGTCGGCGACCGCCGCGGCGCAGCTCTGGATCGGCCCGGGTGTCGAGCCGTGCGTGGGCGCCGTCGAGAGGGCGTCGCCTACTGCGGCTCGAGGGTGGATCGAGGTTCGCGACGAGTGATCGGCTCGACCGGGCCCGGCTTGGCCGGGTCGTCGTCGAGCAGCTCGCGCACCACCCCGAGCGCGGCCCGCCCGGTCTGAGGTGGGAGGGCGTCCAACTCGACAGCACACGCCTCGACCAGCAGCGCCAGCGCATACAGGCGGTCGGGCCGGCGGAGCTCCGCTACCGGGCGCGGTCTCGTGGGCGGGCGGAGCTCAGGGACTCTCGTGGGACCGTGGGCGGGTGACGCACCGGGACCGCCCCTGGGCCGCAACGACGCACGACTGGAGTCGTGATGTCGATGCCGATCACCTGCAGGAGATCCGTCGCCACCCACGGCGTCATGCCGCAACGGGTGTCCTGCACCTCGTCCTGGAGGTCGTCGCCTACGCGGCCGACGAGGCCGAGTCGCTGGGCCGTCGTGGGCGATGCCTCGTCCGGCTGCATCCCGACGGGTCCGTCCTGGTCGCGGACGACGGGCGAGGCACCGACACCCGACTCGACACAGCAGGGGCTGTGGTCCGCAAGCCGATCATGGCTACACGTGACCTCCGGTTCTTCGACGCCGACGCCCCTCCGCTGCTCGGTGACGGTCACGCCCGCCGGGGCATCTCGGTGGTGGCAGCGTTGAGTACGTCCCTGGTCCACGTGAACCGTCGCTGCGACGGCGCATGGTCGCAGACGTATCGCGACGGACTACCCGTCGGAGACCTGGTCGAAGTCGCCGGTGACGGCACGACGGGTACAGCTGTGCGCTTCACGCCGTGCGAGGCGGTGCGGGCCATCGGTGGGGCCGACGCGCCGAGCATCCACTCAGGCACGAGGCACCTCGGTGAGCTGCTGAGAGTCACCGTGAACGACCTGCGATGACGACGACCTGACGTCCTGCACGCGCTACTCCCCGCGAGCCCGGCCTGTCGCGAGAGGGAACAGGTCCACGAGGTCGGACGTCACCCAGCGATGGACGACTCACGTCACCTGGGCTGGGACGGCACGTATAACGCCCGCGACCTAGGGTGTGTCTCCCAATGCGCGGAGCCAGGTGACGATTGCCTTCAGGACGGCGCCGCCGCGGAAGGTCAGGGCGAGCTTGTCGTAACGGGTGGCCAGCCCGCGCCACTGCTTGACGTGGCAGAACCCGCGCTCGACGACGTTGCGGTTTCGGTAGTCGACCGGATCGAATGCGGGCGGTCGGCCACCGCGTGAGCCCCGTCGTTTGCGGTGTCCCTGCTGGTCAGAGGGCTCCGGAATGACAGCGATGATCCGGCGCTCGCGCAGGTGCCGGCGGATCGCGCGTGAGGAGTAGGCCTTGTCCGCGCGCACGCGTTCAGGCCGGGTCCGGGGTCGTCCCGGGCCCGGTCGGGCGATGCTCAGGCGCGCCATCAGGTGCGGAAACATTGGCGAGTCGCCGCCCTGGCCGGGGCCGAGGAGGACCACCAGCGGGCGGCCGTGCCCGTCAACGAGCTGGTGGATCTTCGTCGACAGCCCTCCGCGGGACCGTCCCAGCGCGTGATCTGCTGGTTCGGCGAGCAGATTCGTGTAGTTCGATCCGGCCCCCTGTGTCGCGCTTGAGGGTCGCGGCGTGCTGGTGGGCACGGATGATCGTGGAGTCCACGCTGACCGCCCACCCGAGCACCTCGGCGGCGTCGGCCTCGACCAGAAGAGCAGCCAGGATGTGGTCCCAGGTGCCGTCGCCGCTGTAGCGGCGGTGCCGCTTCCACAACGTCTGCCACGGCCCGAACTCGGCTGGGACGTCGCGCCAGGGAAGCCCGCACCGATACCGGTAGATGATCCCCTCGATCACCCGGCGGTCATCGCGGAACGGGCACCCGCGACGACCCTCGGAGGAGGGCAACAGCGGCGCCAGACGGGCCCACTGGGCATCAGTCAGGACAGCGGTACGCGGCACCGATCAAGCATCGCGCACCCCGGTCCGCCTATCTGGGAGACACGCCCTAGTAGAAGCATCTGTGAGTGATGGCATCGGACCTTGTGGGTTCAGCCAAGGATGAGACACCCCTGGTGGGCGGCTGGTGTTCCACTTCCTGGCGGCCCTGGCCGAGTACGACCGCGAGATGATTGTCGACGGTACCCTCGACGGGCTCGCCGCCGCACGGGCCCGCGGCCGCGTCGGCGGACGGCCGGCGGCGCTGTCGCAGCGCCAGCTCGACACCGCCCAGCAGATGTACGACACCGGCCAGCACACCGTCGAAGAGATCGCCGACACCTTCCGGGTCGGGCGCAGCACTCTCTACCGGGCCCTGTACGCCTACGGCGACGGCCGGGACTGCGCGCTGGTCGTCTACCGCAACGCCCGCCCGAAGATCGACCACACCAACCGCCGCTACGGCGAGACCGGCGTCGGCGAACGCGCCCAGCTCGACGCCGACCGCAAGTGGTTCCCGATCGCCCCCGCCCGCCGGGCCCGGCTCAAGGCGATCGTCTACGTCGTCGACGGCACCGTCGCCCGCGTCCGCGCTGTCCACCCGGATCCTGCCGCGTGGGACGCCGACGACCGCGACTACGCCGACGTCCCCGTCGGCCCACCCTTGACCGACCTGCAGATCACCCGGCAGCTCCCCACCCTCGGGATCATGCTCGGCCAAGCGCGCCCGCACCTGCGCGGCAAGATCCGCGAGTACCTCACCTTGTGATGCCGCCGGGTCGGTGGCACCTCATCTCACGGTTCTTACCGATACCCCATGACCCGCCCGACCCGCTTGTGGTTGACCCGCTCGGCGCCAGGCTGGTTGTTGAGCTCTGCGGTGATCCGCGGACGCCCACACGTGCGGTCGCCGTCGTGCACGACCCGGATCCTGGCCGCGAGAGCGGCGTCGGCGGCGGCGCGGGCGGCCCGGCCAGGGGCCGCCTTCTGCCAGGCGTAGAAGGAGGAACGTCGCACGTCGAGTAGTGCGCACAACCGCTTCACCGTCCAGCCCGGGCGCGGGCTGGAGGTCGTGTCGTGGTGGTCGGCGACGAACTGGAAGCGGGTCACCAGTTCGTCTCGCCGGCGAAATACTTGGCCGCCTGGCGCAGGATCTCGCGTTCGGTCTCGAGCTTGGTCTTCTCCGTCCGCAACGCCTTGTTCTCCGCCTCCAGACGGGCCAGGCGCTGTTCGGACGTCTCATCGGCAACCGGGAGCCGCGCCGGGCCTCTCCCGCGGCGGACGGGCCGACCGCGGGCTACGGGTGCGGGTGCCGTCCGGGGCGGTGCGGGTGCCCAGGTTGTCCAGCCACAACGCGAGGGTGGTGCGCTCGACGCCCAGATCGTCGTCGTCGGTCAGGCCGAGCGATTTTCTGGTGTCCTCCTCGACTCCGCCTACCCGAATACCTCGCCAGCCTCCTGGAGCGCGCTGTCGAAGAAGTCATCGAGCGCGTTCGGGGCGTCGAGCGGTACGACGTGCGCGATGTACTGGTCCGGGCGCACGAGTACGGCACACCCGGCATCCCGGTCGACGCCGCGAAGGTCGAACACGTCCCCTCGGACGGGATCGGGGCAGAACGCCTTCTCGTGGTCGAGGAGGCCCCACCGCCCCTTCCGCGGACGCAGGAACGGCGGCAGCTCATCGGTCTCGACGTCGTGGTGGTGCTGCTGGAGGACACCCCGCACATCGAGCATGGAGTCCGGCGCGGCACCGCGCGGAGTGAACCGCCGCACGAGCTCCTCCACCCGGACCCCGAACGCGGCGAAGGCTCCGCCCGGCGCCACGCCCGCGCGGTCGGCGAACACGTACAGCCGCCATGCCCCGTCCGCCCGGGCGATGTGCCCGAGGTGCACGGGTTTCGCGTCGGCTAGACGAACCACGGGTGCCGAGTGGAACCGGGTGCCGACCTCGAATCCGGTGGCAAGGTGCTGTGCGGGGGTCGCGGCGGTGATCATCGACGGCGCGTAGCGGACCCCCATACCCGCGGTGTAGCGGCCCTGCTCGCGGAAGTAGCGCTGAAACTTCTCCGGGTCGGCGTCGGGCGCCGTGCTGAACAGGGTGGCGAACTCCCGGTCGAAGTCGATCAGCTGCTGGGCAACCCCCTGCCGTTCCGCCGAGTAGGTCCGGAGCAGCTCCGGTCGCGCACGCCCGCGGAGAACCGCACCCAGCTTCCAGCCGAGGTTCCACGCGTCGGCCATCGACACGTTCATGCCCTGCCCCGCCTTAGCACTGTGGGTGTGACACGCGTCCCCCGCGATGAACACTCGGGGCAGCGACTCCGGCTCGGCCTTCGGCACGTTGTCGAAGCGGGAACACAACCGCTGCCCGATCTCGTAGACTGACCACCAGCCGACGTCGTGCACCGTCACCGCGTACGGGTGCAGGATCCGGTTGGCCACGGCCGCCAGCTTTTCCGGGGTGACGGTGCGGTCGCGCAGCATGTCCCGGTCCCGCTCGTTGTCCAGCTCGATGTAGAGCCGCACGAGGTGGCCGCCCTCACGGGGGATGACGAGGATGCTCCCCTCGTCCGCGGACTGCACCGCACACTTGAGCCTGATGTCGGGGAAGTTAGTGTCGACCAGCACGTCCATCACCCCCCACGAGGTGTCGGTCGTGTCACCCTCCAGGCTCAGGCCTAGCGCGGAACGCGTGCTGCTGCGCGAGCCGTCGCACCCCACGACGTAGCGCGCGTGGATCGTCGAGATCTCGCCCGTCTCGACTCCGTCGACGACGTGGGCGAGGGTCGCCACGACGGGGTGCTCCGGGTCGTCGTCCACCTCGACCGTGGACAGGTGGAGTCCGTAGTAGGGTTCGGTCCGTCGAGCCGAGCGCGCCAGATAATCCCGCAGGTAGGCGAGCAACCGCGCCTGATTGACGACCATGTGTGGCATCTCGGACAGCCCCTCCTCGACGTCCGGGATGCGCCCGGTACGGACGATCCGTCCGGGTTCGTCGGGGGACGGGCGCCAGAACGCGACCTCGTTGACCTGGTAGCCTTCGCCAATGAGCCGGTCGGCGATCCCGAACGCCTCGAACATCTCCACCGTGCGGCAGGCGACCCCGTCAGCCTGGCCGACCTCGATGGGGCCATCCCTACGATCGACGACAACCGTGTCGATCTCGGCGAACGCGGCCAGCTGGGCCGCCAGCACGAGACCCGCGGGCCCAGCGCCGACGACCAGCACGTCGGTCGAGGTGGGCGGTGTCGACGGACGGGTAGAGGCTGCGGGGTGCGCAGTCTCTACGAACGGGTCCCCCGGTCGGTAGCCGTCGATGTAGAACTGGGCCATCACTGCTCCTGAGGTGATCGTCCGGCGTCGCGGACGGGTGTCGGTCTGCTCGATGCGACTGTCTGCTCCGCTGGGTGGGGACGCAGGTCTTACAGCCGGACGAGGATCCGGCCGCGCACCGAGCCCTCCTCCATGACGGTGTGGGCCTTTGCCGCGTCCGCGAGGGTGAACGTCGCGCCGATCCGGCTCCGCAGCGAGTCGGCTGCGAGTGCGGCGTTGATCCGCGCCGCCGCGTCCGCGAGATCGGGGACCGAGGCGTTGCTGATCGCGAATCCCCGCAGGCTCGTGTCTCGGAGGTAGAGCTGTCCGATGGGAATGGTGGGTGTGGCGCGCAGACCCGACATCACGACGACTCGCCCGCGGAGTCGCAGGAGCGGCAGGGACAGCGCGAAGTCGTTCTGCCCGCTGTTGTCCCACCACACGTCGAATCCGCCGGGCGCGGCCGCGAGGAGACGATCGGTGAGGTCGTCGGCGTCGTACGGGAGGACAGCGTCCGCGCCCAGCGCCGTGCACCAGTCCTCGTCCTCCCGGGCCGCGGTCGCCACCACCCGGGCACCCGCGGCGACCGCGAGCTGGACGACCGCTCCGCCGACCGCTCCGCCGGCGCCCGCCACGAACACTGTCTCCCCAGCCCCGAGGGCGGCCTCGCGGAACAAGCCGATCGCCGCCGTCGCCCCGGCGTGGACGACCGGCGCGACATCGTCGGGCGACACCCCGTCCGGGACAGGATAGACCCGGTCGACGGTGACCGTGACGTACTCGGAGTAGGTCCCCTGGCGACCGTCGTACCCCGCGCTGTTGCACCAGACCCGATCACCGACGGCGAAGGTCGACACGGCGTCGCCCGCGTCGACCACCGTCCCGACGACGTCTCGTCCGATGACGAAGGGGAACGGGGTGCGCGTCCGGTAGGCGCCGGAGCGCACGAAGAGGTCGACGTGGTTGACGGTGCTGGCCGCCGCCTCGATCACGACGTCCGTCGGGCCGGGCCGAGCCACCGGGAGCCTCCCGATCTCAATGCGCTCCGCCCCACCCGTCGCTGTGATGAAGGCGGCTCGCATGCTCTTGGGGATCGTCACCGGTCCGTCGCCTTCGCTGCCGGCGGTGGCCCGAGCGGAACCTCGGCGAGGGTCGTCCGGTAGCGCTCCTCCCATCCGGCGGTGAGGGCGCTCTGCTCGGCGTTGCCCGAGGTATAGGCCGGGGACAGGATGGGACGAACCCGATCCACCTTTACCAGCACCACCTCGTTCGCCGGATAGCCGGGTCCATTGAGGTCGAGCAGCCAGGCGTTGAGCCAGTCGTACTCGGGCGAGCCCGGACCGGCAAAGCTCGCCTCGCCCTTGAAGCGATACCCGCGGCGGCTGAACACGTCGAGGACGTTGATCTCGATCCGAGGGTCACGGCGCAGGTTCGCCACGGTGGTCGGGGAGCCGATGTCCATGAAGACGAGGTGCTCGTCGTCGTAGACACGCAACGAGCCCTTCGGCGAGAGGTTTGGGGACCCGTCCTCGCAGACCGTGGCGGCGAAGGCGAGCCACGCTCGCGCGACGACGTTCCGCATGTCCTGATCGATAATTGCCATGGTTCTCTCCTTCATCAGTGGCGCGAGTGACCGCGGTCTAGTACTGCAACGGCACTCGCTCGTTTCCGCAGGCCAACGACTCGTGGGACGTAGCGGTGGCGAGTGCTCGAAGTGCCCAGCCCAGCTCGATGAGCAGGTGATCGGCGAGCTCCCAGGACTGAGAGCCACTCGGCGTCTCGTCGAGTGCCGTTGCAGTACTAACGGCGCCGTCGTCGTTGCCCAGGGCGTCCGCCGTGTCGGGGCCAGGCGCCGCATGGCCGCCGAGGTCGGCGTCTTTGGTCTCGGGGCCGAGCGCGGCACCCGCGACCACCATAAGGCCGCCGAGCGCCAGGAACACCAGGGGTCAAACCCGTAGGGCATGACCGACGAGAGGCCGGCCTGGTAGAATGACGGGATGATCACCTCGGTGGTGTAGCCGAGCCCGTAGGCGCTGGACCGGACGCCGACGTGGAAGCGCTCGATGATGTAGGTGCTCACCACCGCGTAGATCGAGACCACGACGAGGACGAGGAGCACCACCACCACGACACCCACCGCGCCGACTCCGCGAATCTGGCCACTCGCGATCAGCCAGAACAGCAGAGGGGACGCCGCCGCGATCGAGAACCCGCTGGTCAGCAGGAAGGGCTTACGGCCGATGCGCTGCGAGAGTGCTCCCGCACCTACGTAACCCGCAGCAAGCACCGCATAGGCGACGACGAGGACCAGAGTGGACTGAACGCTGGTGAGCCCGGCCGCCGAGCGCAGGACGCCGGGAAGGACCGCGCCGATCATGTTGAACACGAGCCATACACCGGACATCAGGACGAAGACCTGAAGGAAGCCGCGCAGGTTGCGGCCGCTCATCAGTTCGGCGAGTGGCGAACGCTCCGGGCGCTTGCCCTTCTCCTGCGTCCACGCATCGGACTCGTCGACGTTGCGCGCGTACCAGACCGCCCGGCCCACGGCGAGCAGGGCGCCGATGACGAAGGGGATCCGCCAGCCCCACAGGACGTACGGCGAGTCCGGCCCGCACGCGGGGATGACCAGCAGGATCCCGAGGGTCAACAGGGCGATGGCGCAGTACGCCAGCGGGAAGCCGGTCATGATGACCGCGCCGTTGATGCCCCGCCGGTCGCGTGGGCTCTGCTCCAACGCCAGCGGCGTGGCCACCGTGTACTGCCCACCCAGGTAGATCCCGTCGATGAACCGGAGGGCCACCAGCAGGACGACCGCGCTCACCCCGAGAGTGCCGTAGCCGGGGAGCAGGGCGATCGCGAGCGTGCACAGCCCGAACCCGTAGAGCGAGATGATCGTGACCCGCCGACGGCCGTGCCGATCAGCGAGGTGGCCGAAGACGAGCGCGCCCAGCGGGCGACCGAGCAGCGTGGCGACGAAGATCGCCGCAGTGATGATCCGGGTCGTCGACTCGGATATGCCGGCGGACAGTCCGACCTGGGCCCCGAGTCGGGCCTTCCGGGCCTGTCCGGGATCGCGAGCCGGGCTGGGCGAGGGGGACTCCGCCATT